>CAZVFS010000010.1:7542-19991 GCA_964626575.1 uncultured Alkaliphilus sp.
AGGCATGAGGGTGACGAACTGCCTGTGAGTGCTTTTGTGGGCATGGAAGACGGAACCTTTCCCCTTGGAACAACATCCTATGAAAAGAGGGGAATTGCAGTAACATTACCCCAATGGCAGACAGAAAAATGTATCCAGTGCAATCAGTGTTCCTACGTTTGTCCCCATGCTACTATTAGACCTTTTCTTTTGGATGAGGAAGAAATGAGGAACAAACCGGATACCTTTGAAACCAGGGATGCTACAGGCAAGGGACTGGAAGGTCTGGGTTATCGTATTCAGATAAGCCCACTGGACTGCACCGGATGCGCTAATTGTGCTGACATTTGTCCGGCACCCGAAAAGGCACTGGTTATGGTGGATGCGGGAAAAGAAATCGTCAGGCAAGCTGAAAATTGGGAATATGCTGTTAACAATATAAAATATAAAGATAACCTGGTGGACAAAAAAACTGTAAAAGGGAGCCAATTTGCAATGCCCCTTTTGGAATTCAGCGGTGCTTGCCCAGGTTGCGGGGAAACAGCCTATATAAAATTACTTACCCAACTTTATGGTGACAGGATGATGATTGCAAATTCAACAGGTTGTTCTTCGATTTGGGGTGCCAGTGCTCCGGCCATTGCATATTCAACATTGCCCTCCGGCAAAGGGCCTTCTTGGGCGAACTCGCTGTTTGAAGATAATGCGGAGTTTGGTTATGGCATGGCTTTAGCTTCCGGGCAGGCAAGAAGCAAAATAGCCGATCTGATGGAAGAAGGCCTGGAATCCAATCTGGATGAAAGCTATAAAAATTTGTTTAAACGGTGGTTGACAGATAAAGACGATGGAGAAAAAACCAAGGAAATCGCCCAGGAACTCTTACAATTGATGGATATACATAACAATATAGAACATCCTATAATAAAGGAAATTTCCGAACTGAGGGATTATCTAGTTAAAAAATCTATATGGATAATAGGTGGGGACGGATGGGCATATGACATAGGCTATGGAGGACTCGATCATGTAATCGCATCAGGCGAAGACATAAATATTCTAGTGATGGATACGGAAGTATATTCGAATACCGGCGGACAGGCTTCCAAGGCGACACCTACGGCCGCAGTAGCCAAGTTTGCGGCATCAGGTAAGAAGATACGCAAAAAGGATTTAGGTTTAATGGCTATGACCTATGGCTATGTTTATGTGGCAAGAGTAGCACTCGGTGCTAGTATGAATCATTTTATAAGGGCTGTTACCGAGGCAGAAGCCTATAAAGGACCGTCACTTATTATTTGTTATGCCCCATGTATCAGTCACGGTATTAAAGCCGGCATGGGTGCCTCTGTCGGGCAACAAAAAAGGGCTGTAGAGGCCGGATACTGGTACCTGTACAGGTTCAACCCTGAATTGAAAAAACAGGGAAAGAACCCGTTCATATTAGATTCCAAAGAACCGACAAAGCCTTTTAGAGATTTTATTCACAGTGAAATCAGGTATTCCCAAATTATGAATGTATTTCCGGATTTAGCAGATGAGTTATTTCATGCGGCAGAAAAAGATGCAAGGGATACATATGAAACATATAGGAGACTGGCGGAAATGGAATAATAATGTACGCTATAACCCACTTATGATTTATTTTCGCTTGTATTCGATATTAATATATGACAAGGGCCAACTTTAATAGGGTTAGCCCTTATTATATGCTATATTTTCATGAAACTTTACCAATTCAGTGGTTTAATGTAAAATTTTGTTGAATATATGGTAAAATAGTGCTATTATTTAAACAATAGTAAAAATTTAATGAGAATGAGGGATATTATGGATTTGTTGAGTATAGAAAATAATTTAGAGATGATAGATTCGGTCGTTTCCTGTAAAATTGTTACAGACGAAAGCGAGCAAATACATGAAATACATATTGTTTCTAATGATACAAGAGGTGCAAAACAAGTAGCTCGGGACATTCAATCAGTCCTTGCGGCAAGTTATAATATCCCTGTAGATTATAAAAAAATAAGCATTGCACAAATTTCGGATAAAAGCGTTAAAAAGGCAAAACGTAGATTAGAATTAGAAGGGGTTTCCAGTGATATTCTAGGTCCAAAGGTAGCAATAAAGGTAAGTATAAGAAATTCGGACAATGTCTATGTGAATACCATTTCCGGGGTGAATACCATCAGAAATAAAGAGAGGATGCTGGTAGATGTAACTTTAAAGACAATTGAGGAAGCATGTGGTTATGATTGTGATTATACTTTTGCATTTGAAGATATAAGAACTATACTTACTCCTAATGACAAAGTGATAATTGTAGTTATTATGGGAATAGCTGACAGTGTTGAGCGAAGGTTATGTGGGTCGTGCTTAATAAATAACAGTTATGAGATTGCTGTAGTAAAGGCAACACTAGATGCGATAAACCGTGTAGTAACGAAGTAGGTATTTTTTAGGTCGTTACGGCGATATAGAGAAACTATAAATAGTTTCATCCGATAATCATACTAAAAAAATGGCAATATTGCCGGCTAATTGTACATCTTTTTTAGCGGAGCGAATATAGCATGCTGCACTAGCGAACAGCAGAGCACTTCCAAAAGGAGGCTATATTCGATGAAAAAAATAACTGTAACATTGGTAAGTTTACTTGCTTTGTTATTAGCAGCAGGCGCTCATTATACACTAATCTAGTTTAATATAAATTAGCCGGCGTTAATTTTAATCAATTAAGATTAACTTTATTCTTAAACACAGATGGGTTACAATTGCTAATCAATTGTTTCAGTACTAAAAAGGGGAAATATAATGAATCTAAATACTAAAGCAAAAATTTATTTAAGGTCTATAGCAATAATCGCAGCAACTTTATATATATACTTGCTTTTTAATTTTAATATTCCGGGGTTTAAATTATTAATATTTTGGTCTGTTCTGTCTGTAGTTGTGGAATCATTGTTGATCCCCATGCCTGATAATACTATTGGGGTATCCGTTGGGTACGCAATCAACATTGCAACCGTTATTGTCGGCGGCCCTATATTAGCTACTATTTCATCTGTATTTGGGCTATTATTCAGGGTTGCAAAAGTACCGGAACGGGGTTATATACACACTTTAAATTTGCCTGCTTATAAAACAGTTTTTAATGTATCGCAGGGTATAATAATAACATCATTAATTTCCTTAATCTATTTGTTAATAGGAGGAAGGATCGGTAAGTTTTCATTATTTCCAACTCTTTTTATACTTTTTGCAGGTATGCTTCTAAACACAACCATTATTTCAGGCTTTCTATCTACTTTAAATGCACAAAAATTTACCAGAGTTTGGCTAGGAAATATTAAGGGGACATTCTCGAGTTCAATTGCCGTTGGAACTATGGGAATCATAATTGCCCTTGCATACATAGATTATGGCTATGGAGCCGTTATATTATTCTTAGGCCCATTACTTTTAGCAAGATATTCCTTCAAGCTTTATGTAGACATGAGGAACGTATATCTGTCTACCATACAAGCACTGAGCAAATCACTTGAGGCAAAGGACCCATTTACCAGTGGACATTCCAACAGAGTGGAGAAGTATGCCGTAGAATTGGCAGAAGCGTTTAATCTATCGTTTGGGAGAATTCAAAATATAAAGATTGCTGCTGCCCTTCATGATATAGGCAAGATTGGCATAAATGATCAAATATTAAATAAAGCTGCCAAGTTAACCCAGGAAGAATATAAGCATGTTATGGAGCACCCGGCTATTGGCGCCGATATAATTTGTAATGTGGATTTTCTAAAGGGTATCACGGGGATAATTAAGCATCACCACGAAAGATATGACGGTACCGGATATCCTGATGGTCTAAAAGAGGATCAAATTCCCATAGAAGCTTGTATTCTTGCGATTGCGGATTCCTACGACGCTATGACCACCGATAGACCATATAGAAAGGCTTTAACCCAAGAAGAAGCCATTAAAGAGATAGAGGAAAATTCAGGTACACAATTTCATCCCGTCCTTGCAAAGGAATTTATTGAAATTATAAAATCACGAGGGGTGTAAATATGTTTTTAGAACCGGCAGTTTTATCTATAGTAATAGCTAAGTTAAGAGGTGGACGTTTAAGAAACTTGGAGAATATTTACATTAAGGGTTGGTACTTGTTTTTAATAGCTGCTTTGATTCAAGGCTTGTTATCAATAGGTAAAAAGATGGACATTGCTTTGGCAAATAAAATCCTCGGAGAGTATCTTATATATGTGATTGTATTTATATTTTCCCTTATGATAGCATCGGTAATACTTAATATTAAAAAAAATTATATGAAGCTATTTTTTATAGGTCTAGTCCTAAATCTTATAGTAATAATCGGTAATAATGGAAAGATGCCCGTATTCCTTAATGGGATAGAGGGAATAAAAAACGGAACCGGTATTGATGTTCAATTGACCTGCAGGGAGTTTGATATTAAACATGAGGCTGCAGATAAGAATACAAAATTCGTTTATTTAGCTGATATTATCTTAATTCCAGAACCATATCCCCTGCCAAAGATATTGAGTATAGGAGATATATTCCTTATGTTAGGGGTCTTTAAATTTTTTCAGGAGGAAATGATTATATATAAAGAGGAGTATATACCCCAAAATACTTAACGAGAATTCCGGGATTGATTTAATATCCCATCTATAATCTCATTCGCTCTATGACAAGCTACAAGGTGATTTCTCTTAACCTCCTTGAGCCTTGGTTCTTTTTTTTTGCATATATCCAAGACATAAGGACATCTGCTTTCAAATCTACAATTTTCTTTCGGATTTATAGGACTTGGCAGGTCCCCTTCAAGCATTATCCTATGTTCATTTCTTTGCCTTTGAGGATCAGGGATCGGTACAGCAGATAGCAGGGCTTGAGTATATGGATGGATTGGATTGTCATATAAGTCTTCCGAATTAGCTAATTCTATTATATGGCCGAGATACATTACACCGACCCTTTCAGATATATATCTAACCACAGATAAGTCATGGGCTATAAATAAATAGGTAAGCCCCATGCTCTTTTGCAAATCCTTTAGAAGGTTAATAACTTGAGCTTGAATTGATACGTCTAATGCCGATATAGGTTCATCACAGACTATGAACCTCGGATTTAATGCAAGTGCCCTTGCAATTCCAATTCTTTGACGTTGGCCTCCCGAAAATTCATGAGGAAAACGATCAGTATGTTCCTCACCCAGTCCAACAAGATTCAACAGCTCAATTACTCTATTGCGGCGTTTATTTGGATTATTATATATATTATGAATATCCAAAGGCTCCGCAATGATGTCTTGTACCGGCATTCTTGGATCTAGCGAAGTATATGGGTTTTGAAAAATCATTTGAAAATTTCTTCTGATTTTTTGTATTTCACTTCGAGATATATCATATATATTTTTGCCGTCAAATATGGTCTCACCGTCAGTTGGTTCATATAATCTAATTATTGTCCTTCCTGCTGTAGACTTACCACAACCCGATTCCCCAACCAGACCGAAGGTCTCTCCGGGATATATATCGAAACTGATGCCGTCTACTGCCTTTAAAATTTTTCCCCGCCCGATATTAAAATATTTTTTTAGATTTTTTACTGAGACTAAAGGTTTTTTCATTAGGTTTCATTTCCTTCGGTCATATTTTTTGCCATTGAGCAATTCAACCAACAGCAACTATAATGGGTATCCGAGTGATGATCTCTTTCCGGCATATTGTCCTTGCATATATACATTGCTTCGTCGCATCTGTCAAAGAACGGGCATCCTGTAGGAGGTTTATATAAATCCGGCGGAGAACCTTCAATTGAATGTAGTGATTCAGATCTGTCCATATTCAACCTAGGAATACTGTCGAGTAATTTTCTAGTGTAAGGATGCATTGGATTGTTAAAGATCTCCATTACATTTCCTTCCTCTATAAATTTACCGGCATACATAATTATGACTCTGTCGCTCATATCGGCGACTACACCTAAATCATGGGTAATTAAAATAACAGAGGTTCCAAGTTTTTCTTGAATCCCTTTCATAATATCTAATATCTGGGCCTGAACTGTTACGTCAAGTGCAGTGGTGGGCTCATCCGCAATCAATAGTTCCGGATTGGATATCATTGAAATTGCAATCATAACCCTTTGACACATACCAACCGAAAGTTCGTGGGGATATTGAACAATTCTTTTTTCAGGCTGTGGTATCGATACTAATTCTAACATTTCTATAGCTTTCTTTTTTGCTTCGTTTTTATTTAAACCTTGATGTCTTATTGCCCCTTCAATCATTTGTTTTCCTACTTTCATAGTAGGGTTTAATGAAGCCACCGGATCTTGAAATATCATGGAAATTTTATTTCCACGAATATCCTGCATTTCTTTTTCACTTTTTTGTACTATATCCTCACCTTGAAATAAAATTTTTCCCCTTTTGTAATATGCAGGCGGCATCTGAAGAAGTTGCACTAGAGAACTAGATGTAACGCTTTTTCCACAACCTGACTCTCCTACTATAGCTACGGTTTCTCCTTTATTTACATGAAAGCTGATGCCACGTACCGCTTCAATTTCTCCAAGGAAGGTTTGGAAAGATATTGCTAAGTCTTTTACATCTAACAATCTCACCATATTTTCACTTCTTTCTACTTACGTAATCTTGGATCTAGGGCATCCCTCAGGCCATCACCCAGTACGTTAAACGAAAACATTAATAACGAAATAAATATTGATGGAATGGCTATTTGATGGTAAAGGCCTACTGCCATACCTGCAAGGCCATCATTTGTCAATGTTCCCAGACTTGGACTAGGGGGTTGTAATCCTAATCCCATAAAACTCAATGTAGCCTCTGAAAATATTGCTTTTGGAATAGTAATAGTTACATTTACCAAGATGGGTCCTAAAGCATTGGGGATAATATGTTTTTTCAATATCCATCCCTTTGACGCACCCAAGGATTTAGCAGCTAGGGAGTATTCAGATTCCTTAAGTTGGAGTACTTGACCCCTTACCAGGTTAGCCATAGGCACCCAACCGGCAATAGTCATTGCAAGTATAAGAACAAATATTGATGTACCGGATTTAGAAGTTGAAAATACTACTGAGATTAATATTACAACTAGCATATAGGGAATACTGTATATTATTTCCGCTATACGCATCATGACGGCATCTGTCCCACGAGATGCCATACCTGCAATTCCTCCATATACAACACCGATCAAAAAGTCTATTAATGCTGCGCAGATTCCAATTATCAGGGAATATCCCGTCCCCAACCATACCCTTGTAAACAAATCCCTTCCTAGTTCGTCGGTTCCAAACCAATAATCACTATTTGGGGCTTGATTTATTTTGGTTAAATCCTGTTTATAATAACGGTGTCCACTTATTTGGGTTCCAACGACAGACATAATACCCATTATAATAAGAATTATCAGTCCTATCATGGCTAATTTATTTTGTTTTAGTCTGCGCCATACATCTGTCCAATACCCAATAGCAGGTCGTTTTATTTGTTCAGTTCCACGACTTTCCCTTGAAACTTTTTCAAACATCTCGTTTTTAAAAGTAAGGCCGCCCATATCAATGGCCCTCCTTAATAAGTCTAATTCTTGGGTCAATCAATGTATACGCAACATCAACTAAAAACATCATTGTTATTAATACAATAGCGTAGAATGTCGTTATTCCCATTATTAATGTATAATCCCTGTTGAATACGGAATTAACAAAGAACATTCCAATACCGGGTATTCCGAATATTTTTTCAATAACAAAACTACCAACTAAAAGATTTGATATAGTGGTGCCCAATATTGATATAATTGGCAGTATTGCGTTTCTGACTGCATGTTTCATAATGATAACGGGTCCGGTAAGACCTTTCGATTTTGCTGTTTTTAAATAATCTTGATTTAAAATTTCCAACATACCTGAACGCATAAGTCTTGATATCTGAGCCAAAGGCATCATTGCCAATGCAATCGAGGGCAGTATAGTATGTCTAAATTCCCCCCATCCTCCAACGGGTATCCAATCAAATTTTGTTGCAACAAATTGAATTAAAAACGCTCCCATGAGAAAACTGGGGACGGAAATACCTATAATTGAAATTATCATTGAAATATAATCCGGGACCTTATTTTGATATAAGGCTGCGATAGCCCCTAACGCGGAGCCAAATATTAAAGATATAAGAAGAGCTTCAAATCCTAAGGCGGCCGAAACAGGAAAACCTCTACTAATCATTTCATTCACTGTTTCAGTATCGGACCTCATTGATTCACCGAAATCAAATTTTACGATATTTTTTAAATATGTTATGTACTGTTCACTTTTTGGTTTATCTAACCCATATTTCTTCATTAGGTTTTCATATATATTTTTCGGGATTCTCTTGTTTTCATTTACAAAAGGATTTCCCGGTGCCGCATTCATCAGTACAAATGTAATAGTTATAATTGCCCATATAGTTATTATAGATAAGATCAGTCTCTTTAAAATATATTTAGACATGTATTACCCTCTTTTCTATAATGGTTACATGAAATCAAGTGGCATAAATGCCACTTGATTTTATGCTTATTTTTTTATTTTTTACTCAGTTATATCTGCATATGTTATTACTAGGCACCTAACCGGAACTTTGAATATACCGGTTACATTTGATTTAACAGTGTAAGGTTGAGTATAGAAATATATTGGAATTATTGGCATATCTTCCATTAATATGGCTTCTGCTTCCTTCATAGCAGCCATACGTATCCTCTGGTCATTTGTAGACTTTGCTTTTTTAATCAACTCATCATATTTAGGATTGTTGTATTTAGCATCGTTAAATGCACTATCTGAACACCATAAATCTAAAAATGCTACGGGGTCCATAAAGTCCACCATCCAACCGGATCTTGAAACCTGATAATCTCCTGATTGTTCTCTTTCAAGTTTTTCCAGGAATTCAACATTTTCAAGTCCTATTTTAATTCCGAAAAGTTCCCTCCACATTTCTTGAATAGCTTCTGCTATCTTCTTCTGGGATTCTGCGGTATTGTAAAGTATTACAAAGTTTGAATTGTTAAATTTTTCAATAGTCATACCTTCTTCAGATAAACCTTCGTCAAACAGTATTTTAGCTTTTTCCGTATCATATTCAATTAAATCTCCTACTGATTTTCTAAAGTCATCACCATTTTCATCCGCCATCCCCGGAGGTATTATTCCTACTGCAGGGATTTGTCCGCCTTGGGTTACTTGCTCGACGATTGCTTCGCGATTTATAGCCATTGAAAGGCCTTTTCTTACCTTTGCGTTATTAAATGGTTTGACATTTGGATTTATATTATAATAATATGTACCGACTTGTAGCCCGATTTCTAATTCCGGATTACCTTCCTGTTTAAGTTGATTAATCACTGAGGCGGGGACATCTACCAGAATATCATATTCTCCACCCTGGTATCTCTGCCAAGCGGTATTTTGATCTTCTAAAATATCTAAATCAATGCCATCTAGTTTAATCTTCTTTGCATTATAATAGTCCTTGTTTTTCTCTAATATTATTTTGTCATTATGTTTCCATTCAACCAATTTGAATGGCCCGTTACTTACATAAGTAGCCGGACTTTTTGCCCAATCCGGATTTTTTTCATCAACATTTTTGTTTATCGGTAAATATGTATAGAATGCAGTCAATTCCAGGAAGTATGCAGTAGGTATTTCCAGAATTATTTCAAGGGTTTTTTCATCTAAAGCAGTGACTAAAACATCATCTGCCGAACCTTTTCCGGTATTATATGCTTCTGCTCCCTTTATACAATACAGTATTGAGGCGTAGCTACTGGCCGTTTCAGGCGCCAAAGCCTTCTTCCAAGAATATTCAAAATCTTCGGCTGTAACCGGATCACCGTTTGTCCAGGTTATGCCATCACGAAGTGTGAAAGTATAGGTTATCCCGTCTTCAGATACTTTATAGTTTTCAGCCATACCTTCAACTAATTCTCCGTTTTCATCAAAAGTCATAAGACCCTCGAAAATGTTTTCTAAAATCCATAACTCATAGGTAACTTGGGCTAATGCCGGATCTAACGAACCGGGCTCACTGCCATTATTTGTTCTCAAAATCTTCTTTTTAGTGCTTTCTGCACTTTTCCCTCCTGTTTTATCGGCCGGGGAAGAACATCCTGTTATGATTATTGCTAGTACAAGTAAAACAACAGTAAATAATGTCAACTTCTTTTTCATAATTAAAACCCCCCTCGTATTAATTAAATCCATAGTTTATCTATAGAGGAAATAAAAGTCTTTGTAGTAACTATATTATTATTGCCTGACCATGTCAAGTCGCTATAGGGAGGGAATTGTGGTAATTTGTCGAAGGGTGAAAAAAATAGACCCTTTTCCCTATATTTTGCGAAAAAAATGCTCAGGAAATTACTTTTATTCAGAAGTCCATTCCTAAGCATGTTTTTTTACTTTTGGTTGGTATCAACCCACTCTTTAGCATTTCTTACTTCTAGTTCACTTGGAACAAAAACCCTGGATTCCTGTTTTAAATCCTTTATGTCCGCCCATGCTGCAGTTTTATGGTTTTCAATAGGCACAGCCATGTTTTTTTGTTTGAATTTATTTTTAGGCATATGGATCACTCTCCTCGTGATTAGTATTGCGTCGGGAACAAAAACTATTCAATTGTTAGCAGATAAATGAACTAAAAAGGGAATCATAAATATAGAGGTTATTTGTTTGCAGGTGTACAGACTAAGTAAAATATTTTTGGGCAAAAAATAAGGAAAGACCGCCAGCAAATACCACGCTGGCAAGTCTTCTATTCATACCCCGCTAGATTTTGAAAAATACATATGTTGATATATAATTATGTTACAAAATAATATAGAGAGGAGGTAGGCAAAGGAAATTTCTTTGCCAGAATAACGATGAAAAAAATTATAATTCCATTAGCTCAAGGATTAGAGGAAATAGAAGCAATTACCGGTATAGATGTACTTAGGAGAGCCGGTGTTGAGGTAACTACCGTTTCCCTAGATGATTTAAAGGTTAAAGGGGCTCATAATATTGTTATAGTAGCTGATAAATCTATAGACGAAATTAATGTTGATGAATTTGACGGTATTTTATTGCCGGGAGGTATGCCGGGTTCAACTAACCTGAGGGACGATGAGAGGGTTATCAATATGGTTGAGGCCTTGAATGAAAGTGGGAAACTGGTATCTGCAATTTGCGCAGCCCCTATTGTATTGGAGAGGGCAGGGGTGCTAAAAGGCAAAAAAGCAACCAGTTATCCCGGCTTTGGCGAGGAAATGCTTTCTTGCAACTATGTGGACGACAGGACGGTTGTAGATAGTAATATTATAACGGGCAAAGGACCCGGTGCGGCTCTGGAATTTGCTTTCGAGGTGGTTAATTATTTCGTGGGTGAGAAAATGGTAAACAAATTAAAAGGAGAAATGTTTACCGATTTTTAGTTACTTCACAGACAGTACCTACAATTAAACCTGTGGGTGCTGTTTTTTGTACCGGGCTAAAAGTTATGAAAACGGGTATTATATTATAAAGGGATTTTAGTTATAAATAATCTATTTATCAGGGAGGATTCGACATGGATGTTGTAAATAACAATAAATTTTCCACAGCAACTCTTGCCCTGGGCTGATTTTGGGGACCGGACGCTCTGTTTGGGAGCCAAAAAGGAGTAATCAGTACTGTGGTGGGGTATGCCGGGGGAACTACGACTAACCCCAGTTATCATGACCTAGTTGACCATACGGAAACAGTTAAAATTGTTTATGATCCGGATATTATAAGTTACACGGAACTTTTAAATATATTTTGGAATGCACATAATCCAAAGTACAGAATCAAAAGACAGTATATGTCCATTGTTTTTTATCACGACGATATTCAAAAACAGGAAGCAATGGAGGTAAAAAAACAATTCGAGAGTAAAAGGGGGCATACATTATATACGGATATGGTACAATTTGAAAATTTCTATCCGGCGGAAGAATATCATCAAAAATATTATTTACAAAACACATCAAAAGTATATAAGGAATTGAAACCAATGTATAGTAGTTTTGATGAGTTTGTTTCTTCGACATTGGTTGCCCGTATCAATGGATATATTGTAGGGGGTATTGAGATGTCTTCTTTAAAAGATGAGTTAAAAGATTTAGATGTTCCGGAAGAAAATCGTGATAAATTAATAAATGTGTTGGAAAAATTGAGATAGCAGGTATATCCATAATTAAACGGAAATAATGATTAACAGATATCAAATCTAGTTAGAAACCGATAGGGCCTGGGGAATATACTCCCCGGGCCCTTTTCGGTATTATTTTTGTAAGGTTGAAGATAATTATAAAGGCAACAATTATTATATAACCTGACATTACCACAAGATAATAAACATAAAAAATGTA
>CAZVFS010000011.1:0-8346 GCA_964626575.1 uncultured Alkaliphilus sp.
CAAAATTTCAAACCGCGATGAGAGTGTAATATACAGCTATTTTAAATATACAATACGACGCATTATTAGACTATTATGCAATAAGATCCCGCCCCCAACCATACAAAGTTAATTATTGATGCAATTTGTCAAATTAAGTGTTAAAATGATATATATTCTAGAACTAGACTAAAAATAATTCAGCCTTAATGGATATAATTGGGGGAATAAGAAATGAAAAAGTTTTTATACATATTAGTAACTATTGCGATATTAGGCATCGCCCTCATATCATTTGTACCATCCTATCTTTCCACTGTTAACAACCATGATGTTGTTGAAATAACAGTTCCGGAAGGTGCTTCTATGAGCTATGTTTCCAATATGTTGTTTGATAAGGGTATAATTAAAAGTAGGCTCTGGTTTCGCTATAAAGCTAAAGAATCCCAAATTGACCAAAAAGTTAAGCCCGGTACATATTTGATACCATCCAATTCAAACTTTGAAGACATATTTGCATTATTGGAAAAAGGTGTCGCGGATGAATATACTGTTTTAACTATACCCGAGGGATTCACTCTCTATCAAATAGCACAGAAGGTGGAAAAGCTCGGCCTTAGCACAGAGGAAAAATTCATTGAGGCTACGGAAAAATATTTTAATGATAATTGTGCTTTTGATGCTACGAACCTTTTTTTCAAACTTGAGGGATATTTGTACCCGGACACCTATCATTTCACCAAAAATCAAACCGTAGAAGATATAGTTAACCAGCTTGCACAAACAATGGACAATGTGTTTACGGAAGAATATATAAAAAAAGTAAGGGAACTGGGGTTTTCAAAACACGAAGTGCTGACTATAGCATCCCTAATAGAACGTGAAGCAAAACACAATGGTGAGAGAGCAACTATCAGCGGAGTTATTTATAACAGATTAAAAAATGACATGCTTTTGCAAATAGATGCCACTGTTATATACGGGATAGGAAAAGGAAAAGAGCATAAACCCGTATACCAATCGGAACTAGATAAACCCGGTCCGTTTAATACATATACGGAAAAGGGATTACCCCCCGGACCTATTGCGTCCCCGGGAAAAGAATCTATAGAGGCGGCCCTGCATCCTGAAGACCATAATTACTTATATTATGTATTAAGTCCGGAAGAGGATGAACATGTCTTTAACGAAACCTATAGTGAACATTTAAAGGATAGGGCCAAATATTTAAATAGAAACAAAAAATAATTTAAGTGCATTTGTTTTTCAAATATCAAACATTACAGACAGTAACATATATAATAAAGAAAAGGTATATAGACTACTTTTTGATAGCCTTTATACCTTTTTCTTATCATTTCACCGAGGTAGTTAAACTGATATATTATTGACCTTCCATAAGAGAACTATACCATATTAGGGTATTTATATATGCATTTGTTATTTCCCTATAATCAATCTTCGATAAGTCGGCACATGATTTTACATTTTCCCAATTCCCTTTTTCATATTGAAATATTATGTTATATATCTCCTCCAACTCACTGCCCTTATTTAACAAACAATCCTTTATATCGTTCGGAATTTGAATTTCACCCAAAACATCCTCAAGAGGCCTATCTAAGATAACGTCTATCAATGAAAAGAGTCCAGCCAAAAAAATATCTTCTGTTCTGTCTCTATACCTGGTCTTATATGCTATAGCTTCGCCAAATTTGGCACGTATTAACGAAAGCCTCACTATTTCATCCGGTTTATCATTTCCCAAACCGTTCAAAGCTACTAATGTTAACCATTTTTTTATTTCCTTTTCACCAAGTATAACAACAGCGTCTTTTATGGATTCTATTCTTCTTCTAAATCCAAAAGCTGCCGAATTGACCAGTTTTAAGACACTATAAGCCATTGATATATCACTTGAAACTATTTCCGAGATTTCTTTAAAATCTATTTCTTTCCCATATAATTTGTTTATTAATCGCAAGTAATTAAGCTTGGCAGGTTGTAGGCGGCTTGTCATCATTGTTTCAGGCTTGCTAAAAAAGAACCCCTGAAATAACGAAAATCCTAGGGTTTTTGCTATTTCAAATTCCCTACGCGTTTCAACTTTTTCAGCTAGAAGCTTCTTTTTGTTCTTCAAAATTTTTATAACTTCTATTATTTCCTCTATACTGGAATCTATAAAATCAACCTTTATGATATCTGCTAATTCTATCAGTGGTTCACATTCTTTTTTGTATTTAAAATCATCAAGCGCTATAATATATCCCTTCTTTTTTAACAATTTACAACTTTCTATTATAGCTTTATTAAGAACCACAGTTTCTAATATCTCAACTACCAGCAAATTATTCGGAAAAAGCGTGGCTACTTCCCCACTGATCAGATTATCGGTAAAATTCACAAATGCAGGTTTTCTATTTGTCAAATTTTCAATTCCAAATGTCTGAAAGGTATCAATTATAGCATTTGATGATGCCTTGTCCCCATCAAATCCATCAAAACAATTTGTATTTCCACTCCTGGACAAAATTTCATAAGCATAAACATTTTGTTTTGCATCAAAAATAGGTTGCCTGGCCAAAAATACATCTTTGATCATTTGATCACCCACTCCACGCTTTTATTAGCTAAAGGCTGACTGGCTGGCTGCCAATTAATTTTTCCAACGTTTTCAAGAACATTTTAAATCTTTGTCATTGTTTTGTCAATTTCATTTTTGCCAAATGATGGCCTTCTTTCTACTTTTTTGTCTATATTTGTTCCTTTTAACATCGTTTATGAGTAAAAATACCCATATTAACAACATAATGTTTTTGTTATGGTTGGAAAACCAATAAATTTGGGCTATCTTTGCAACCAATTAGGTCAGTGGGCCTATTAATGCGATGGTTTGAATTTTCTTAGCCTTAGTGAATTAGATACCACAGAAACAGAACTCATGGCCATAGCAGCAGAACCTATCATAGGATTTAGCAGTGGCCCGCCCAATAAATATAGGACTCCTGCCGCAATTGGGATTCCTATGGAGTTATAACCCAATGCCCAAAACAGGCTCTGTTTGATATTTATAATGGTTTTTTTGCTCAACTGAATAGCTGTTGCAACATCTCTGAGATCACTCTTCATCAATACAATATCTGCAGATTCCATAGCAACATCCGTGCCGGAACCTATTGCTATGCCGATGTCGGCCTGGGCAAGTGCCGGTGCGTCGTTGATGCCATCCCCAACCATTGCAACCTTTTTACCCTGTTCTTGAAGTTTTTTAACCTCGTTTGCCTTGTCCCCCGGTAGAACCTCTGCTAATACCATATCAATGCCTACCTGTTTTGCCATAGCCTCTGCCGTTCTTTTGTTGTCCCCAGTTATCATGGCTACCTGTATGCCCATATTATGGAGGGCATCTATTGCATCTTTGCTGCTTTCTTTTACAATATCCGCAACAGCAATTATACCCGCTAATTTTCCATCTACAGCAATATACATAGGGGTTTTACCTTCTATCGCCAATTTATCCGATTCATTTTGAAGGGTAATTTCTATGTTTTTATCTGTCATCAATTTTTTATTGCCAAGCAGTATCTTTTTATTCTCAATGATAGCTTCTATACCGTGACCCGGTATAGCCATAAATTGTTCCACGTTTTTTAATTCTAACCCTTTTTCCTCTCCTGCCCTCACAATAGCTTCGCCTAACGGATGTTCCGACCCCTTTTCCGCAGATACCGCAATTGCTAAGAGTTCGTCCTCTGTTATCCCCTGTTCCGCAATTATATCTGTTACTTCAGGTTTACCTTCTGTAATTGTGCCTGTTTTATCCAATATGACCGTGTCGGTTTTATGTGCTGTTTCTAAAGCTTCCCCGCCTTTGATCAACACCCCGTATTCCGCTCCCCTGCCTGTGCCGACCATAATAGCCGTAGGCGTTGCCAAACCTAGTGCACAGGGGCAAGCGATAATCAACACCGATATGAATACAGTCAAAACAAATTCAAGCGATTTTCCCGTAGCAAACCATATTCCTCCGGATATGACAGCAATTGCAATTACCGTAGGCACAAAATATCTTGCAATTATATCTGCCATCCTCGCAATCGGCGCTTTCGAACCCTGGGCATCTTCTACCAATTTTATTATTTGAGCCAATACGGTATCTTTTCCAATCTTTTCGGTTTTAAATGTGATAGAACCGTTTTTATTTATACTACCCCCTGTTACCCTGTCACCTTTGTTTTTTTCTACAGGGATACTCTCTCCTGTCAACATGGATTCATCTATAGATGTATGTCCATCTATTACGACACCGTCTACCGGTATTTTTTCCCCGGGTTTTACAACTACAACATGTCCTACTTCTACCTCTTCTATAGGGATTTTAACCTCTTTCCCATTCCTGACAATTGTTGCCTCTTTAGGCTGCAGTCCCATCAATGCTTTAATAGCCTCTGATGTCTTTCCCTTGGATACTGATTCTAAATATTTGCCCAGCATTATTAAAGTTATTATTACTCCTATTGAATCAAAATATAATTCCATAACCATATCGCTATTTCCGCCTATTATCTTTATAACAGCATAAACACCATATATAAATGCTGCGCTGGTTGCTATGGCTATCAGAGAATCCATGTTGGGGACACCCCTGAACAATGTTTTATAACCCACTGTGTAAAATTTGCGCCCCGCGAACATTACCAGTATAGCTAAAACCATCTGCACTAATGCAAAGTTTAGCGGATTATATGCCGGATCCAAAATCCTGGGTAACGGCATTCCTATCATACGCCCCATAGCGATATAAAAAAGCGGTATAGTGAATATGGCAGCCATAATGAGTCTTTCCCGAAGTGTTCTTATTTCATTTTCTTTTTCTATCTTATCTTTATCAATACTAGCATCAATTTCTAAATCTAATGGTGTATAACCCGCATCTTCTACAGCTTTTTTAATTTCAGATATCTTGATTACGTTGCTGTCGTATTTCATGGTAGCCTTTTTGGTTGTAAGGTTTACACTTGCACCTTGCACACCGTCCAGTTTGTTTAGTGCACGTTCCACGGCACTGCTGCAAGACGCTCAGTTCATTCCCTCTACGAGTATAGTTATTTCCTTTAGTTCATCTTGTTCTACCCTGAATCCCAGTTTGTCTATTATTTCGGTAAATTGTTCCACACCTGTCTGTTCCGGATCATATTCTACAGTCAACTTTTCTGTGGTTAAATTTACAGTGGCCCTGGTTACCCCTTCTGCTTTAGATATGTTATGTTCCAAATTAGCCGAACAGGCAGCACACGCCATTCCTTTTACATGCAGTGTTTTTGTAACGGTTTCCATAGTTTTTCACCCCTCCGGTAAATATTTTATATTGAAAATTTAATGTGTATATATCTGATTATGCTTGTGATGCATAATTAGACTTATATGCCATAACAAACTAAAAACACATATTCATTTTGTTAATCTTTTTATTGTTCTTAAAATCTCCCCCACTACATCAGTATCCCCATGTTGTATTTGATCCACAACACAATTCTTTATATGGCTCTCTAAAAGTATAATCTGCACCGAATGAAGTGCGGATCTGGAAGCCTCTATTTGATTGATAATATCGTCACAATAGGTTTCCTTTTCAATCATGTTTTTAATACCCCTTATCTGTCCCTCTATTCGGCTTAGCCTATCTATAACAGATTTCTGGGTTTTAATCGAAGCCTCTGTTGGTTTTTTACCCATTCCTTCTTTATTACAACAATTTTTCATAACATCACCCTCACTTTCTACAGTATAACATACCCCCTCGGGGTATGTAAAGACTTAGGTTTTTATAACAATAAAAAAGATAAGAATAATGTTTTCATTACCTTATCTTTATTATACTTATTGCTTTCAAGGCAGATATTCGGATATGTTCCTGTTTTTTTGTATATCGTTTTTGAAACAGACACCCGGGTATTCCTGTTTTTATTCCTCCGCTTTTTCGTCTGTTTCTTCTTGTTCTACTTCCTCATCTATTTCCTCTTCAGTTACTTCTTCTCCTTCTGCTACCTCTTCTTCTACTTCTTCTATTTCTTCTTCCATGCTTTCCGCCAAGGTTACAGATGCTATGATTCTGTCCTTTTCCTCTGTAATTTCGATATTTTCATCTTCACCTATATTTAAATCTGCTATTGTCAAAGCGTCTTTTTCCTTTAACTTAGATGCATCCAACTCTACCCTATCAGGTAGGTATCTTGGAAAGGTTTGAATTTCTATCTCGTTCAGGAGCATCTCCACAAACTGGGAAGATGTCTCCACTTCTTCACGGTTAATTAATCGTATCGGCAATGTCATCTTAATCTTCTCTGTTTCACTTAATGTTTGAAGATCTATGTGCATTACCTTTTTATCGACAACTCCCCTTTGCAAATCTTTAATAATTACGAAACTTTTTTCACCTTCAAGATTTAGGCTTATTTTGGCATTTTGGCCGAATCTTGAGAGCATTCTCAACACTTCTCTTTCATCAAACAGTATTTCCTTTGTATCCACACCCCTGCTATAAACCACACCCGGTATTTTCCCAAGTTTTCTAATTTTTCGTGTCCTGTTTTTTCCCGTGGCTTCTCTTACTTCCGCATTTAAAACCGGTGTTGCCATGTTGATTCCTCCTTAAACTTCACAGTCTGTCCTGTTATTATTTCACTAATTTATTCTATTATTATATTAAACCAGATTTTTGGCAAAATATCAAATCTAATATGAAATTATTTAAATTTATGGGCCAAGTCAGAATTATTTACTCATCAGTAGGTAAATAATTCAAGTTTGGCCCCATTCTGTTTCTCTTAGGCATAGCTCCCTTATGGGTCGAACCTATTCCGCCCATCCCAAGATAACAAAAATATAAAACCTTTATAGCACCAACAAGCCTATAAGTGTCTATTTAACTTGAATAAATTCAACAATTTCTCCCAAAAACTCAATTTTTCAGGTTCCTTTTGAATTGTATCAACCTCCGGAACCTTTATCTCATCTGTCTTCATTACAAACTGAACAGAAGACACATTTGTGTTTTTGTCCGACACAAAAGATACCACTTCATCTCCATCTCCTGATATACTACCCATGATCTCATCAATAGCATTGTTTATTTCAACGTCAATATTTGATGTGCTGTTTCTCAATCGATTTGTACCTTGCTTATATTCCGCAAGACCCTCTTTGAGTTTTTTTATAGCCGAATTGAGCTCGGCACCTCCATTATACAATTCGTTTGCTAATTTGGGAATTTCCGATACAGACGAATTTAACTCCGTGGTTCCTTTGGCCAGCTCCAATGCCCCTAAACTGAGTTCCGTGACACCATTTGTATAGTCCTTAAGTCCACCGGTAAATTGCACTATCCCGTCAAGTTGAGTCCTAATGGAAGCAAGTTCCGGAATATCCTTCAAAATATGTTCATAATTTTCCGGGGTTAAGGGGGGAAGCCCTAAGTTCATAGCAGAAAGCCTTTCATTCATCTCGTTAAAGGCGATTCCCTGTATCATTGAGGCTCCTTGGAGTAAAGAACCTTTTTTATCAGATAATTCCGAAAGCCCTGCACTTATACTTTTTGCGCCCTGATCTAATTCTCCAACACCTGCGCCTAATTCCGAAAGACCATTTTTAAACGCTTTTAATCCTTCTACATACTTGTTCATTCCGGCGGAAAGCTCACCGACCCCCTCAAGCAATCCCCCTGCCCCATTATCTAACTCCTTTATGGCACCTATAAGCTGGGATATTTTATCTGAAAATTCCCCTTCGTCGATAATCATATCCAAATTCATTCTTATACCGTTGATTGTGATCGCTTCGGTTTCAAAATCTCTTACATCAGCCGCAACTAAAATGTTTGCCCCTTGTCCGGGCAGGATTGTATACATCAACTGTTTTTTGCTGCCGGCTTCCACCACGGTAGCATTATCGGATTTTATATTGTTAGCTAATTTTGTATCGAGACTGAGAGCTATTTGCAAAGTATAATTGTCAAAAAATATGCTGTTTACCTTAGGATTTTTGTCTACAGCTATTTCTATCTCCAAAGCTCCACTTTTGCCGGCAAGTTCTGTCCCCGACATCTTTTTGCCGTCCAGTCTATATTCTATCCCTATATTCCAAGGCAGTTCCTGTTTTTCAATAACTCCCTCATAATACAGCCTGTTGGCGGAAGTGCTTATGCTTATCCTGTCACCCTTTTGGACAATCTCTTCAGAAGTTGTCATATTACGTACCTTTTTATAATTTCCGTAATCTGCTATATTATTGTCTTCGAATATATTGACCACATAGATATCCTTTGCACTACCGTCTAAATTCAATATGCCGTATACTACCTCGTCTTTT
>CAZVFS010000011.1:8446-19855 GCA_964626575.1 uncultured Alkaliphilus sp.
GTAAAATAAGCAAAGGATAAATTAACCCATATGGCTGTTTCGATAGAAAACAATAAAAACAGTGGTACAGTCAATGATCTGAAGGTTATCAATAAAACGATAAATATCCCCAGAACAGCTATTATGTTTACAAGTTTGGTATCAACAGAAACTACGTTCTTCATGTCATATAGGGTTGCGCTTTGACCGGCCATATAATAAGCATCATAATATTTTTCGGCTGTATCAAAAATTGATTCAACTGTATTGAAAGCCTCTTCTCCTTCATCCTTTGTATCGATATAAAGAATCAACCGCGAGTAATTTTCCGAATAGAATTGATCAACCGCATCCTTTGGAACATACTCTGTAGGTATTTCCGCCCCAACCACCGTTACATAAGATACAATGTTTTTCACATGCGGAACGTTTTTGAGCTCCCTACATAATTCTGTTTCCTTTCCTACGTTTCCCTTTGGTACTAACAGTATCAAAGCATTTTCCCTGCCGAATTCATCATCGATCAATGCCCTATCTTTTCCAACTTGAGACATTTCGGCAATACTGCCTGTTCCATACATAAACCGGGTATTTGCTTGGGCTAAAAAACTGGGTATAACGACTATTAGAGCCAATATTAAAAAAGGTGTCCTTGCTCTCATAATCAATCTGCCTATTCCATCTGCCCTTGGGACCAATCGACGATGCTCTGTCTTATCAATAAATCTATGAAGCAGGAGGGTGAATGCCGGTAAAAATATCATCACTGAAACGAAGCTCAAAAAAATTCCCTTGACCAAATTTATACCTAAATCCGAGCCTATCTCAAACCGCATCGCTACTAGAGCTAAAAAGCCGATGATGGTTGTTGCCGCACTGGCGGAAACAGCAGGCAAAGCGTGTTTAATGGCATGTTTCATGGCCTTTACGGGTTCAAACTTTTCCTTATAAGTCTTGAAACTGTGCAACAAAAAAATTGCATAGTCGAGGGATACGGCTAACTGCAATATTGGGCTGACAGTCTGGGTTATAAAGGAAATATCTCTAAAGAATATATTGGTTCCCATATTTATTATTACAGCTATCCCGATGGTAACAAGAAATAAGAAGGGTTCTATCCAAGAAGTGGTTGCAATCATCAATATTATAATAATGACAGGTACCAATATCGCCATGGCTTTCAAGACTTCCGAAACCGACATTTCCTGGGTCTCGGCTCTATTGACCGCTTCTCCTTCTATTGCGTTATACTCGCCAATCAATTCCCTAATTTCCTTAACTATACACTCTTCCGAACCGCTTTCAACAGTTACAGCAATTAAAGCATTTCCGTTTTTATAATAGTTGTTTAATAATGAATCATCAATAAATTCAATAGGTGTAGTGGTGAGAACATCTGTACCTATAACGTCATCCAACCAACTGACCGACGAGACACCCTCAATTTGTGAGATTTCCGCTTTATATTCCAGGGCCTCCTGTATGGTTACATCCTTTACCATAACCCTGGCGTTGGGCATTTCCCCCTTAAACTCGTTTTTCATAATATCCAGTGCCTTTGTAGATTGGGCTCCTTGTGGTAAATAATCCACTATGTTATAATTAATCGAAACAAGCAGGCTAAAAATCCCACTCAATAAAGCAAAAATTAAAAATATTACCACAACACTTTTTTTATACCTAAGTATTATATCCAAAAATCTATCCAAAAAATAACCCCCTTCCAGACCTATTAAAATAATATAAAATGATTAGAATATAAAAGATACCCAAATAATTCAGCCTACATTATATATAGTATTTGGTCATAATTCAGTCTGCTACATATGAAGTGCATTCTATCGGAAAAATTTTTAACAGTTTAGTCCTAAAATAATTACAAAACAAGATGGTAAAAACCTTGGCCTATTATGATCGCTTGTCGGAGTTATTAAACACCGTGTATATAATATGACATGTGTATAGTATAGTATAACAAATTCCGATAGTCAACATACAGATGCTAAACAAATGTCTATTTTTCAACAGGGCTGCCTATGGTGTTTACCAACAAACACACTCAACAAAATTGGGGGTTTACCAATGAAAAGAAAAACAGATGATCGACGAGTAAGATATACTAAAAGGGTTTTAAAAGAAAGTTTTATAGATTTATTAGAAAAAAAGAATATATCAAAAATCTCCGTTAAAGAGATCTGTGAAAATGCAGATATTAACCGTACAACTTTCTACAATCACTACAGCGATCAGTATGATCTTATGCGAAAGCTAGAAGATGAACTGATAGAGAATATAGGAATTTATCTTGCAAAGTATATCCAAAATAAAACTGATATCGCCCTTATAGAAATGGTAGAAAAAATTTTTGAATATGTAAAAGAAAATGCAAAATTATGCAAGATCCTATTGAGCGAAGAAGGAAACCTAGATTTTCAGAAAAGAATAATCATGTTGATCTATGATAAAAATATCAGCAATTTAATCAATAGAAATATCTTCTCAAAAGAAGATATAAATTATGTCTATTCATTTATTATCACAGGGTGCATAGGCGTTATCCAAAAATGGCTTGAGGATAATATGAAAAAATCTACCCATTCAATGGCAGAGATGATAATTAACCTGACAACCGATCTATAATATGAAACAGGGCCAGGCTTGAATTACTTACTTATCAATTCAATAAGTAAATAATTCAAGCCTGACCCCGCTGTTTCACTGTTTTCTATCAGCAAACAACACAGATTTTCCGTTTAGCATCCTTGTCATAGATAGTTTTAATAGAGAGTTCATATAACTCGGAGAGTGTTTCCGCGTTAAGCGTTTCCGCGGCCTGCCCGATGCTAAGCACACCCTTGCGATTCAGTATAGCAACCTTACCGTCAAGAATAATCGCATGTTCCGGATTATGCGTAGTCATAATCAACGCGTACCCTTCCTCGGCCAACCGGCGAATCATCTGTATCACCCGATGTTGGTTCCCATAATCCAAATGTGCGGTCGGCTCATCAAGAAGGATCAACTGTGGCTGCTGGGCAATGACACGCGCAAGTGTAACCTGTTGCCGCTCACCGCCCGAGATTTCCGTGTACGGCTTATCCCGCAAATGAGCGATCCCAATCCGCTCTAGTGCTTCATCGGCAATCCGGTAATCATCCCTGCTTGGTGTTGTAAACACCCCAATATAAGGTGTTCGCCCCATAACCGCAAATTCGCGTACGGTAAAAGCATAGGTGGGCATATGAATCTGCGGAACATATCCGACCACACGAGCCACATCGCGCAGATCCATCCTTGACATCGGTTGCCCGTTCAGCAAAATCTCCCCTGTCACTGGTTTGTAAAGGTTGGCAAGACAATTAAGAAGTGTCGATTTCCCCGAACCGTTCGGGCCGAGTATCGAAAGCACTTCTCCTTTATCCACATCAAAAGAAACCGAATGGAAAATCAGGCGATCATTATGATAATGAAAGCTCAGGTTATTTGTTTCAAGAATCATTGCACCTGCCTCCCCTGCTTAAATAAAATAAAGATAAAAAACGGTGCCCCGATTAAACCTGTTAAAATACCGAGCCTCAGTTCGGCAGAAGTGAGAGTTCGACATAGAATATCAATCACAAGCATAAAAATTCCGCCAAATATCAAAGCGATCGGGAGCATCTTTTTATTGTCCGAACCGATAATCATCCGCGCGGTATGGGGGATTACCAGACCGACCCACCCAATCGTACCGGACAAGCAGACACAACTTGCGGTAATCAACGTAGAACACAGGATAAACATGCCCCGAGTAGTGCGTAGATTTATCCCAAGTGTTCTGGCTTCGTTGTCCCCCAGTGAAAGAACATTGAGCCTGTACCTCATGAGTAAGATTATAATCACGGGAAGCAGAATCGTTGGAAGAACAGGGAGCATGCTATCAAAAGTGATCCTGGCAAACGAACCCATCATCCAATAGGTAATCTCGGCTAATTGTGTATCGGTATCCGCTACAAATTTAATAATACTCATAATCGAGGACATCAGACTGCCGATAACAATCCCTGAAAGAACCAGAACAGTTGTAGATTCATTACGTATCAGACGCGGGATCATGACGGTAATTGTTACCGCAATGAGTCCACCGGCAAATGCTCCCAGCTGAATGAGAGCACTGCCTGCACCCATCAAAATCGCAATAGCCGCACCGACACAAGCACCGGAGGATACACCAAGCAAATCCGGAGAAACCATCGGGTTTTTAAAGATGCTCTGGTACGCCGCTCCCGAAAGTGCCAGCGCCGCTCCTATGATAATAGCAGCAACCGTTCGCGGAAAACGATAAACCATAACCACCGCTTCCTGAATATCATTCCAAGTCCGCTGAATAGGCAGAACCTTAGAGAACACAATACGAAATGTATCGTTGTATGAAATCCCATAACGACCGCTTGCCAGCGATGTACCGAAAATAGCCACAAGCAGAACCAGGGATAACCAGAAAATCCAATGAAATTTAGCCATATCGGAAGATATTTTCTCTTGAGGTATGGCCCCTTCGCTACAAGCGAAGGAACCATTACCATGGTATTTACATTGTTTCATTTTGGCAAACATATTACTGTACAGGAAATTCTGCCGTACCATCAGGTTGAAGACCATCCAGCATATACTCGGCTTGTGTCCTGCTTAACTCAACCTCGGTATAGGTTTTGTAAAAATCGATAATTTCTTTAATCATCGATTCCCGCGTAATACCGTTGTTCGCTGCAATTTCGGGTTGTATGCATAGTAAAGCATAATTAATCTGAAGCTGGCTCTCCAGGCCAAAGCGTTCCCAGTTAAAACAGGCGTATGGATTGTTGTACACTCTATCGGTTATGACGGCTTTTAGGTTCTTCCAACCATCAGTATTTTTTAAAGCATTCATCGAACTGTGCTGGTAAACACCGCCACAAATAATCACATCAGGGTTTAAATCAAAAATAGCCTCAGGAGTCACTTCTGTTGTAGTAAGCTCCATTAAACCGCTTGCATAAATACCGCCGGCAGACTCTGTCCAATCACTGAAAATACTGTTACCGGCCATAGTTTGAGTAAGGGAATCTGATTGTCCGGAAGTATAATAGACAACCGGGCGATCAGATTCCGCTATATTAGCAGTAAGCCCTCTTACTTTTGCCTGCTTAGATTCAACCGCAGCACACCAGGTCTTGAGTTTTTCTTGATACCTGCCGCCGAGTATTTCACCAAGAATAGTATAGGCCTGAGCCATGGTTTTATAGTCGCTAAAATTAATATTGATTGCAGGAATACCGACGTTGCGAATCTGTTGTGCAAAGCCATCTTTTGCGGTACTCGGATGAATGATAACCAAATCGGGCTCTAATTTGATGATATCTTCAACGGAAGGAGTGGTACCACCAAGAGCCGGTATATTAATACAATCGGGATAAAAAAACTGTGTCCATGAGTTCATGGCGCCGGGACTATTTACGGCGAGCCCGACAAGTAAATCACCCGCACCCATAACAAAAAATGAAGCTGTCCCCGCCGGCCACAGGTTTATAATTTTTTTAACTTCGCCTGTAATCGTTACAGTATCGCCACTCATATCGGTAATAGTAACAATTCTTTCTTCCGGTTCGGTCCCTTCCTCCGGGTCTGAATCGACAACTTTTGGTTTGCAACCGGTAGCAGCCGCCATAATCATTATAAAGATAAGTAATAAACATATAAATCCTTTTATATTTTTCATGTCTTCCTCCCTATTTTTCCACCTTCTTAGGTGTTAGTTAATTTATCGCGTAATGAGTTTTTTTGGCATAGTGCCGGGTTTACGCGATTGGGTCTTTGCCCACAATACCCTCGCGAGGTAAAAATCCTCTTGCCTCCTTATCAATTGCCAAAAACATCTTAGCAAATTCCTTAGCCGCCTCTTTATTGAGTGCAGTTTTGGGAATTGTAAGTGCATGTGCAATCGGCGTAGCAGTAACAGTATTTTCATCGTCTACGGCAAAACCGACCTTGGCATATTCCTCGGCTAAAGCGGGATCGGAAAGATCCATAATGACGGGTAACTCTGCGAAGCTCCTGCCCGACGATAACGGACCGGAACGATAGCTAAATTCATACTGTGCCTGTTGTAGGTTGCCGAATGGGCCTGGGTTTTTGTCCATGCCGATATGACCGGGATGGTTCATCAACCGCTCTGTAAGGCCGGGCTTGTACGCATCTGCCAGCAACATTGCCATAACAGCGCGGTAACCACCGGGATCGCCGTAAGGACTATGATGTTTAAATGTTGCATCTTCCGCAAGAAGTTTTTCCTCCCAGTTCTCGGTAGTGATCCCTTCGCCGACCACAACCATTTTGTTGCCCGCCCAGATACGGTATCCATCTGTATACTCTGGCATCATCATCGAGCGAACAATCGCATCATCTGCAGAAACTAGCAAATCACAAGGATCACCCCCGATACAGTCACGGACCAAATCAACAGAACCTCCCGGGTTTACGATTGCAGGCAGTTCGGGATGGTCCTCATTCCATTTTTCAGCAGTCTCCTTAACCAACTTCATAGACACACCCGCACAAAGAATATGCAGCCGGTACGGTGCAAGTTCCTTTTCAAACTCCGCGGCAGCATTTGCCTTATCCCTACGTACATCAGTTACTTTCTGTGCAAGGATACCTAAAAAATTACGCAGCATAATACCTTGTGCCTGACTGTATTGCTCACCATAAAATTTTGTAACCATCTCACCACTCATGCGGAGCATATAAAGGTCGAATTCCTTTTTTTTCGGACCGCCATGTGGTCGTCCTCTGAACTTCATTTTTGGTGCACGACTCTTATGCATTTCGGACAGACCGGGAATTTCCCCCATCATCATGCCGGGTTCGCCATATTGGGGCATGTTATATTCATCCAACCGCGGCGCTAGTTGATCAAGTGGTTTCCCCTTAAGAATCACACAGAATATCCCTTTTTCAATATCAATCGGTGGCATGCCCTGTGTGCCGGCCTTGCGCAACACTATTTCAGGACTCATAACCTCAAGCAGCGCAATTAATGCTTCATCCTTTATGTCTTTAAATAGTGTTGTGCTCTTCAGTTCGGGTAAAAAATCGCGATAATTTGACATTAAGATCCTCCTTTGTTAAAATTATATTTGGGAATAAAAAAACGTCTTCGGAAAGACGTTTAGCAACCTGGCAAAATACAGCTTTGCAATGTTTCCTTTCCGAACGGGAGGCATGGTGGCTAACCCACACCCTCAGATACGGTCTTTGCCGTATCTCCGTTAGACGGTGCCATCTATTTCAACCGTCTAATCGAAAACATATCTATGAAAAATTATCAATTTAAAAATAATCCGATATAATACATCAAATATATCATCAGATAATATTTGTGTCAAGAAAAAGCTCCTTCTCATGTTTTTCAAAGTCCCTCCATACCGGTTTGTTCCATAATTACAGGGTTTTCTGTTAACTCTATTCTCTGAACAAATCTATGGGTATTGTTTCATGTGAAACATTGTCGAAAAACATTTTGGAAATGTATTCCCAAATAATGTACAAAATAAAAAACGCTCCCTTTAGGGTATAAGATTTTTATTTTCTCAATCTATTTGCCCCAAGGGAGTGTTCTTCCTAATTGTTTTTCCGGCTTTGCCGGTGTTAATCTATAGTATATGGTAACAAGGCTATATGTCTGGATCTTTTAATTGCTTTTGTCAATTCTCTTTGGTGAATTGCACAATTACCCGAAATCCTTCTCGGTAAAATTTTACCTCTTTCAGTCACATACTTTTTTAATTGTTGTACGTCTTTATAATCAATATTTTTTGTCTTATTTGCACAAAAAACACAGATTTTCCTTCGTGTCTTGCGTCTTCTCCTATTATCACTTACCACGTTTTCCCTCCTATTCTCTAAAATGGGATATCCTCATCTTCATCCATTGCCTGAAACTCACTGATATCTATGTCGACAGATGCAAAATCATTATCCTGTTTGGCAGCAGCAGTTTGCCTCCCTTTGTCGCCCCAATCTAAAAATTCTACATTATCGGCTATAACCTCTGTAAAGTATCGTTTCTCTCCTGTCTGTGTTTCGTAAGTTCTAGTTTGGAGTCTTCCTTCAAGTCCCACCAACCTGCCTTTTGCAAGATAATTAGCACAATTTTCCGCAGTTTTTCCCCATACTGCTATATTAAAAAAATCTGCCTCCTTTTCTTTAGAAAAGATCCTATTTACCGCTATTCTAAAATTAGCTACAGCCTTCCCGTTTGCAGTAAAACGCAGTTCCGGATCCGTAGCAAGGCGCCCTATTAAAATTACTCTGTTCATCTCTTCCCCACCTTTAATATTATTCTTTATACCCTAACTATCAAATGTCTCAACACATCATCAATGATCCTTAAGTTTCTGTTCAGCTCCTTTATGACCTCTATTCCAGAACTGAAATTTACCAGAACATAGTACCCTTCATTGACTTTGTCAATCTCATAGGCTAGCCTTCTGCTGCCCCATTCATCGACATTTTCGATTGCGCCCTCGGTTTCGATTATACCCCTGAATCTCTCTAGCAATTGAGTTCTTTTTTCCTCTTCAACACTGGGTTTTAGGATGTACACTAATTCATATTTGTTCATTTTAACACCTCCCTCTGGACTGGCGGCCCTATTTTTCACAGGGCAGAGAAATGATTTTCTCACATTGAAATATTATATCATTTGATTATGTTATTTGCAAATTTTGCTTTAAATTCTTATGCCCTAAGTTTTTATAGTTTAATTTCTCATTTAAAAATAGCAGCCCTTTATGATTATGACAAATTAACCAAATTTTATTCCAAAATTTATCTTTATATCTTTATATGTATATTAATTTAGATTACGGCAATCCTATAGTTAAATAGCCCCCACAACAAGATAAAATTATTATTCATTCCAATCTTCCCCTTATAACGAAGGAGAGAGTGATCATTTGATCACTCTCTATTTATTGTCCTCCTGCTCTCTGCCTTCTTTTTTTGTCACTTTTCGTATTCTCTTTTCGAGCACCGGTCTGGAAAGCCAAATTTGCTTTTCACAGCCCAAACATTTTATCCTGAAGTCGGCCCCTGTTCTTAAAATTTCGAACCTTTTGCTTCCGCAGGGATGTTGTTTTTTTAGGTCAACAATATCCCCTACCTCTAATTTCATAGGCATCAAAATCACCTCAGTTTATTTGTTATTTTTTTGTTGTATTATTATGCTTTTTTCGTAGGGAATTTCTATACCCGCGTCGTCTAAAGCCTCCTTAAATGTTTTTCTCATTAAACGTTCCACAGCCCATTGCTCCATAGGTACGGTTTTTGCTATAACCAAAATTGCAACACCGGATTTCTCTAAATTCGATACCCCTAACACAGTTGGGCCTTCCAGAATTTTGTCATTTTCCAATTTCAATCTTTCACTAGCTTTCTTGAGTACATTTATAGCATTATCAATATTTTCCTCATAAGCAATGGATATCTCCACCAATGCACTCATTTTCCCCGCACTTTTGTTGGTTACTCTGCTGATTTTTCCATTTGGGATGATATGGAGATCTCCACTGAAACCTCTTATCTTTGTCACCCTCAGCGCCATTTCTTCCACTATACCACTTACACCATCCACTTCTACATATTGGCCCACACCGAATTGTTCTTCAAACAATATAAAAAAACCTGTTATGATGTCTCTTACAAGATTCTGCGCTCCAAAACCTAAGGCTAATCCACCAATTCCTGCGGTTGCTATTAATCCGGTGATTTCTATTCCAAAAAATTTGATAATTGCCGTAAATGCTATGAAATAGATAATATATTTGACCGAACTTCTCATAAGTCCTTTCATGGTGTTTACTCTCATAAAATCTATATTCAATTTCGATTTTTTTTGTTTCTCGACAAATTTATCAATAATTGAATTGATAATTTTGATAGAAAACCTTGCTATAGTTATAACTAAAATTATCTTTACTACAATCTTTGTAATTTGAGGGAATTGTTCCGAGCTTTCTAGAAACTCTATAGTTTTTTCAAATATATTTGCCAAAACCCCCTTGATATATTCCATAAAAATTCCCCCGCCTTGTTTTATATGCCTTTTTTTCACTCCGTCTGTCCAACCTGATGCACCTGTATAAAAATATTAAAATATATGTTTATTCAGGGTTTCAATTACCCTTTGTGCCATCAGTTTGTTACCTTCTATTGTAGGATGTATGCCATCGATATATAAATTTTCTTTCCCCTTTTTGTTGACGGGATCATAAAATTCATCAAAAAAGTCTATTATTTCTGTCTGCTGTTTATGCCCGAAATACACGATCCAATTTCTAAGTAATACTATCCTTTTATTGATTTCTCCCAGATCGCCGGCTATGTTGAAGTCTTGTCCCATCATGGAAGGTATAATAGGTATAGGCACGCCTACTATAGGGTGTATCCTATAATGATACGCTTGATACACCATGGTAGCCAAGTTAGAGTATGTTACGGCATCGGGTAATTGAGAAGCCAGATCGTTGGAACCTCCCATTATCAGCACATACTCAGGCTTTTCCTCTACAACTTCCCACCCAAATCTGGACAACATTCCACTTGTAGTATCCCCACAGATGCCCCTATTTTTAACTTCTATTTTTAAATTTTCCTCCACAATTTGTGGCCAACTGTTTTTTCTTGTCATTTTAAACCCATATGTCAAACTATCCCCCATACAAACAAGTTTCAATTTTTCATCTCCCCATAGATTTTTATTTAATTATCAAACAAGCATGTTAAAAATTCCTCTTTGGTAATCCTTCCTAAGTAATCGCCGACCGGAAAATCTGCCAATGCTTTTTCTACTTCCGCTTCATCATATCTTACACCTTTCAGTTTTTCCTCCAACACCGCCACATCTTCCTTACCAAAGAAATCCCCATATATCTTACAGTTCTCTATCAATCCCTTTGTTACCTGAAGTCTTGCCTCTACGCCGCCACCGGCAAACCTTTTATAGCCTTTATAATTGAATTTGGGGGACCTGCCAAAATTCCATTCCCATGTGCTGTATTTTTCATCTACCATTTTCTGTATGGCCTTTTTGTCTTCCTCTGTCAGTTCATGAATTTTTACAGATTCGTTTTCATATTCAAATATGTTTTTCAGCAATAATTCCCTAAACTCAAACACGTCAATATCTTCTTTTATGTAAGGCTTGATATTGGTGACCCTACTTGATACAGATTTTATACCTTTTGACTCTATTTTATCCCTTTTAACCTTTAATGCTTTTGACAAAACATCCAGTTGGGAATTAAAAAGAAGCGTCCCGTGATTTAATACTCTTCCCCTTACTATACTCTGTGCTACACCTGAAAATTTCTTTCCGTCAATAGTGATATCGTTCCTTCCTGATAATTCACA
>CAZVFS010000012.1:0-4883 GCA_964626575.1 uncultured Alkaliphilus sp.
GGTCCTAATGTTACCCTTACAATATCGGCTAGTTTATTAACACCGGTTTCCAGTGAACGACGAGCGTCCTCGGCAAATTTAATTTCCTTGGCCATAACAAAACCTCCCAGTTCATATTTTCAATTATTTTTTTAATTATTCGTATTATACATATTTTGCCCCATGTGGGTGAGCAAGGCTCACCCCTGCATTGTTCCTATTTCCATTATCATGTGCCGTATGTTCCATTAAGTATGTGTTTTTTCTACTCTACAATAGCTAAAATATCATTTTGTCTCACTATTGTATATTCTTCGCCGTCAAGTTTAACTTCCGTACCGGCATATTTAGAAAAGATTACCCTATCCCCCACATTTACCTCCATAATAATTTCCTTGCCCTCTACTACCCCGCCAGGCCCGACTGCCATGATTTCTGCTAATTGCGGTTGTTCTTGTGCACTACCCGGCAATATAATACCGCTTTGAGTAGTTTCTTCGGCCTCTAACCTTTTAATAACAACCCTATCGCCCAATGGCTTGATTTTCATAAAACAAACCTCCTCAGAAAATTTTTATAATACGCAATAGATTAACCCGTTGTGCTGGTTATCTTTCACCGCATATCCCGATATGTATTAGCGCAACAGGTTAAATTATGCCCATTTTAAGCTAAAATGAAACATAATTTATACAATGCGTCTTAACAAAAATTTTACTTTAAAACGATAAAAGTAAAACCTTGTTACTTTTAAATATGTTATTTTTTACTTATTGTTAGCACTCAATAACATTGAGTGCTAATCATAGCTATATGTTATCCAAAAATTATTTCGCTAGCAAATTCTAATTTTGGCCATCATACCGGTTTATAAGTAAATATATCCATTATTCATTAATTATGTCCATATTTCATTAATTTACTAGTTATTCTGCAGCTTATCCCAACTGAAGACCAAATACCAAAAATCAGAATGCCGGAAACCAATAAAAACCGGATCCGGCACACTGACAATTACAGGATTACATACATAACAACCTAAAACAATTTTAATATATGGGGCTGTAAAATATAATAAAATACGGGTATAAATATAGCAGGCAGCATATTTCCTACCCTTATTTTCTTGATCTCCATTAAATTAAATGAGATAGCCATAATCAAAAGCCCGCCTACGGCCGACATCTCCCTTATCACGCATTCCGCTAAAAAAGGCCTAATGAATGCCGCTGTAACTGTAATCAAACCCTGATAGACAAAAATAACCACACTCGAAAATACAACCCCTATGCCTAATGTGGAGGCAAATATTATCGCAGTTATACCGTCCAAAAGAGACTTGGTAAACAATATCCCGTGGTTACCGGTTAAACCGCTCTCCAAAGCCCCCATAACCGCCATGGCCCCAATACAATAAATCAAACTGGCTGTTACAAAACCTCTTACAATTCCGCCCTCTTTGTCACCAAATCTATTTTCAAGCCATTTCCCCAAATTCTCAAGTTTATCCTCTATCTTGGCCGCTTCACCTATTATAATACCTATAACTGTACTAAAAACCATAAGCAATATATTATCCGTTTTCAGCGCCCCTGACAGGCCTATAATCAATACACTCAGGCCTATTCCCTGCATTATTGCATCTTTATATTTTTCCGGGATCCCCTTTTTTAAGAAAACCCCGGCGGCCCCTCCTATTATAATTGCTATAGCATTCACAATAGTACCTAACATATAGCCCTGCCCCCTATTTATGCAACATATGAAAAATTCTATCCCGCACCCGAGCGGATGCGGAGATTATTATTCTGATGTTATCACTGTTCGATGCTTTTTTCAATAACCTATTTTCCTATTTTGAGTTCTCTGGCATAATAGAACAAATACTGTTGTGCATAACCTGCATATTGTCCAAATTTTTGTCTGGCAAATTGTTCAATCTTTTTATTAGGTGTATCTTTATGAAAATAAAAATGCTCCATAACCCTTTTAATCCATACATCTACAGGACAAGCCTCCACCTTTCCCATGGCAAAAACTAAAATACAACTGGCTACTTTAGGACCCACCCCACTGAATTCAAGCATAGCGTTATAACAATCCTCACCGCTCATTTTTTTTAGTTGCTCAAGGGAGATATTCTCATCCACTACCTTTTTAGCAGCCCCAAGAATATATTTAGACCTATAGCCTACACCGTAAGGCTCCAACTGTTCGTCATTTAACCCGCTGATAATTTCAGCACTAGGAAAACTGTAGTGGTCTTTTCCTCTATATTGTCCCAAGTATTGTCCGAAATCTTTGCTTAACAGCTCTACCGATTTTTTTATACGTGGTATAGCATTGTTAGCAGAGATGATAAAGGAAATTAAAATCTCCCAGGGCTCTTGTCGAAGTATCCTGATTCCATGACCAAAATCTATAGCATCCTTTATAACCTCGTCCTTACTCGCCAAATCACGTTTGATCTCATTGTAGTCATTGGCCAAATCGAAATATTTGACCCATATATTATTAAAATCTTCTATGTTTGTATTGTTGAGAACAACCGTATCTTTATCCTTATTTACATTCAGTATTCTGTCATACGCGACGCCTGTGTAGCTTCCGTCATCTTCTAGATTCCACCTGAAACACTGTCCACATTCGAAAGTGTGTTTAGGTTCAAAATCCCCGAGATCCTCTATTATTATTTTATTGTTTTCATCTATAATCTTCAATACGCCCACTGCTCCCATTATCATAAGTTATGTGTAAAATTTAAATCCCCAGAAACTTGTCGGTATCTAGGGATTATGATTTCGATTGTTCAAGTTAAATAGATATACAATGCTAATCGCAGTCCTCCACCGTAACATAAGGTATAGATTCATATACGGAATAAGACTCATATATTTGATTCCCTGTGGCCACATCAAAATATAATTTTGTTGTACTTTCCTTTTCGGTAGACTTGTAATTATAAGCAACAACCGGCCTATAATTTGTAAAAAATGATCTGACTACGGATAACCCATCGTATTCCATATTGATAAACTGTTCCCTGTGATCCTCTTCCAGATCTTCAAGGGCTACCGCTAACCCTATGTTAGGTACTTCGGTGTTACTGAAACTGCTGGAATATTTTATAATGTTGCCCCCTTTAGAGGATATATTTATATCAATACAATCGCTAACAATAGCAGTATCCCCTGAAACAGGAACAAACCGAAACGCATATACGGTATTTTCTGAATTCTTGTCGGTAATTACCGATACACTATCTGTTACCTTATTATAAGATTCCAATCCATTCATAAAATTTTTAGCAATGTTCAAGGCTTCGTCCTTGAATACAATCCTGCCGTTATAATCCCCCGTATGGTCTTCAAAAAGTCTGAGGGAGCCGTCAATAGCATCTATCCATACCAGATAGCCCAACCCATCTCCATAATAGTAATCTATTTCGTAGTAATGAACCCCGTCCCGAATTTGAACAGATTCTTCTACTTCCCTGGAACCCTGAAAATTTTCGAGTATAGGAAATGCCTTGCCAATTCTCGCTAGTGCAGGACCTAATTGTATGTATTCAGGATGTTCATTTGGTGTTCTACTGTGACGATAAAGTCTGGATACCTCATCCATATTGGCCGCCCACTGACATAGTCCGCCGTTATCCTTATCATCCGTACTTTTAATTTTATCTATACGTCTTTCGATACTGTTATATATAACCAATAATCTGTCCAGTTTTTCGTAGACTCTATCCAGAAACACCATATCATAACTCATCAATTGTTTGTTGTTGTTATTATATCGATTTCCCAGATGATAAACTACAGTATTTCTTAAGGTTTCCAACGCGCTTAGCCCCTTTGTCAGAGGTTCTTTGGGATTCTTCTCGGACTGATTTAGATCAATCCAATTATTAAAAATCAATACCAACTGTTGAACTGAAAGTTGCAAATCACCCATCGCCCTTTCGGTGTCGGCCTTTTCTAGCTCCTTTATCGAATACATAGTATCCCTGATAGCACTTTCTAATTTTGTCGAAGTGACAGTATTTGAACTAGCTACCTTTTGCTTTAGAATTCTCAGCCGAACAGCAAAAAATAAATTAGCACTTAGGCTTATGGTTAAAATCATAGCAACTAAGTATTTACTATACTTTCCATGATCAGACATTTTAATGCCTCCCACTCAAATATAAATTTATCTTTTTTATATAATATCACAAAACCCAATTAATTAGCAAAAACCATCAAATTAATTTTTATCCTTCACAAATAAACCGGATTAAGTTATAATGACAGGGATATTTGTAACACTTTAAAGTTATAATCTATAGTATATCAATAATTTCAGGAGGCACTTTTATGGACGAACCTCAACCAATGATAGTAAATGTGGGGAAAAAACTCGAAATAAATGTAGGAAATAAAAGATTTATACGAATTCCGATTAAAACTCACTTGATCACAAGGGAAGACAATATTATAGATGTGGTTTTGGAATATTTAAAAGATAAAATATATGAAGAAGATACAGTTTTTATAACCGAAAAGATAGTGGCTATCACGCAGGGTAGGGCTATCCCCCTAGAAGAAATAAAACCGCGGCCTTTAGCTGCATTTCTTGCAAAATATGTAACCAAAACTACAGCAGGTATAGGTCTCGGTATGCCTGAAACCATGGAGATGGCCCTCAGGGAATGTGGAATATTTAGAATTTTGTTCGCCGCTATAGTTGCGGCTATTACGAAAATAATATTTCGCCGAAAGGGTGATTTTTATAGAATTGCCGGGCCTAAAGCCAGGGCAATTGACGGTCCTACTTCCGGCACAATACCCCCATATAACGCTCATGTTGTGTTAGGTCCCATAGAGCCCAATAAAGTTGCCAAAGAGATCAGTGATGCCCTCGGC
>CAZVFS010000012.1:4983-10407 GCA_964626575.1 uncultured Alkaliphilus sp.
TACCAACCTCTGAGCTTCATTGCCTCCGCAATCTTTTTGATGGAAATCATATATGCAGCCATCCTCATGGTTGTATTATGCTTTTCTTTAAGGTCCCAAATTTCGTTGAAAGCTTTTTTCATCATCGCCTCTTGTTTTTGCTGTATTTCATCAAATGTCCAAGAATATCTCTGTAAGTTTTGTACCCATTCAAAATATGATACCGTTACCCCGCCGCAGTTAGCGAGTAAATCCGGCAAAACTATAATTCCTCTTTTGTTCATTATCTCATCCGCTTCCGGGGTGGTAGGACCATTGGCTCCCTCGCAGACGATTTTAGCTTTAATTCTATCGGCATTTGCAGATACTATCGCATTCTCAAGGGCACACGGTAACAAAATATCAGCATCAAAGGTAATGATTTCGTCTCTCGGAAATTCACCTTCAATATCTGAAAACCCCTTTATACATTTATGTTTCTTTGCATATTCGGCCAATGCACCCGCATCAAGCCCCTTGCTGTTATAAATTCCGGTCGAATGATCCGCAACCGCTACCAGTTTTCCACCGAATTGGGTGATATATTTTCCTGTAAATGAGCCCACGTTTCCGAAACCTTGCAAGGCAACTTTGGCATTTTTAATATCGAGGTTTATTTTCTTTGCGGCTTCCCTGGCCATAATAGCAACACCATATCCGGTAGCCTCTGTTCTGGCTAGAGAACCGTAAAATTCGACCGGCTTACCTGTATACGTTCCCGGTGCAAAGTCCCCCGTTGTTTTTTGATGTTCATCTATCATCCATGCCATAACCTGTCCGTTTGTACCTATATCCGGAGCAGGGATGTCTACCTTCTCCCCAATGATAGGAGCGATAGCCCTTGCATAACCTCTTGATAATCTCTCCAGTTCACCTTCCGACAACTCAAGAGGGTCAGCTATTATTCCACCTTTACCCCCACCATAAGGCACACCTACAACCCCACATTTAAACGTCATCCATGTAGAAAGTGCCTTGACCTCATCCATATGTACTCCGGGGTGAATCCTGACACCACCCTTAAAGGGCCCGATAACATCATTATGTTGCGCCCTATATCCTAAAAAAGTTTTGATACTCCCATCATCCATTTTTACAGGAATTGTAACTTCAAGTGTCCTCATCGGATTCTTGAGCATTTCAAATACAGCCGGATCTATTCCGAGTTTATCGCATGCTGTTTTTACCTGTTGCTGGACAATCTCCAAAGGATTCAATGTTTTTTCAGCCACTAAAGACCCCCCTCAAAATTTTTACATATTCCTTTATTATTCAAGCTTATTATACATTTTTAAAAGTATATCATAATTATTTTATCGCTGCAAATAAAAAAATTGGATTAAACTACAATTAACCCTTTTACGTTTAGATTTATAGCCAACACGTTAAAGGATGTCATCTCCTCAATCTCCGACTTGACCTGCTCCTGCAGCCTTTCACCTAACGGTCCGATGGGATTACCGTATACAATACGCACGTCCATCTCTATGATAAGCCCGCGATCGGTATTGGTAATACTGATATTGCTAATTTTAAAAATTCCTATCGTCTTATTGGCCGCATAATATACCAAATCCTCTATAACTCTGTTAGAAATAAAATATTTGCCCATATAGCTAAATGTCGGTCTGACCACAGAACGTTCTTCTTCGTCGGTGCTGTCCTCTTTACCGAAGCTTCTGAATATTTTTAACGGATTTAAAAAGTATCCTGAAAAATCTTTTTTTATTTCAAAAGTTGGAACAGGTATTATGTGTTTTCCCTCTCTTGTCCGATATTTTTTTGCTAATCTGATTTCCTCCCTAGTTGATATATCTTCTATAAAAATCCATTCCTTAATCTCCCCCAGTTCCAAAGCATCTGCTATTCTTTCTACCATTTTAATAGAAGTGCCCAAGACAAGCAGCTTTTCCGGATTGTCCTTTTCTAAAATTTGCTTAACCCCCGTCCTATGATTTTCATCAAGAAAAATTGCCCTTTTGATGGCACTCATAGATGAACCTTCTCTTTTTGCCGAACTTCCGCCCAACACTCTGTTCCCCTTTATCAACAGTCCGTCATCTATTATATATTCAATATTTTTTTGTTTTGCTATGTTAATGGCCCGAAAACTCTTTCCGGTGCCACTGGAACCTATAAGTGCAAATATTTCCATTACATCAAGCCCCCGATAGACTAATAACAAAAAATCAGCTTTATAAAACTATGGTGATAATCATTATATATAATGAACTTTCTCATAAAGATTGTATCTTCTTATTGATTATTATCTTTTTATATTGCTATAATACAAATAGTTCCAATCATACTATACATACTTCATAACATAAATATAATATATACATAGAAAGGTGGTGAATGTCTCGGTTTTAGAGGTTCAATTATGCTATTTAATGTGACCTTAAAAACCGGACAATATAACAATGGCTTATGTAATTACTGATGATTGTATTGCTTGTGGTGCTTGTGAGGCAGAATGCCCAACAGATTCTATTACAGCCGGAGACCCGATTTATGTAATCAACCCGGAAACCTGCATTGATTGTGGAGCATGTGCTAACGTATGTCCAGTAGATGCCCCGAAACCGGAATAAATTTAACAAAAAAGTAGGATTTATCCTACTTTTTTTATTTGTTTAACATCTCCAATTTTACAAGAAATTTTAGTATAGCTTTTTCTTCGTTAAAGGTAAAATCATCGAGCAATGTAAACAATATCTCCTTTTCCCTATTTATAGCCTCATCAAAAAACGATTTTCCTTTATCGGTTAATTCCAGGACATAGGCTCTCCTGTCATTTTCACATCTGTTTTTACTTATATATCCCTTCGATATCAAACGATTGATTATTGTTTTGAAAGCATTTCTGTCTATATTTAAAACATTCATAACCTCGAACATCTTTTTTTTATGTTCATTTCCCAACAATTTTAAAATTAAGAGGTCGGTAATCGTTAAACGGCAGTTATTGATGCCAATGCCTTTTTTGTCCAGGATGACGATGTTAGTAACAAGTCTTTGTAAATATTCATATATTTGGGCATAATAATTTCTCATATGATCACTCTCAACCGCTCAATAATTTTTTTTCATTTAATAAATAGGATAATGCAAGCAGACTTTCACTGAGATTCACATTTTCCACTATAATATCCCCTGCTACGTTTAAATCCGTGGGTGCAAAATTCCAGATACCCCTGACATTTTTCTTGTTAAGTTTGTCTGTTATTTCTTGTGCAAAATCCTTTGGCGCACAAATAATAGCTATATCTACACCGTGTTCTGAGATAAATTCATCTAATTTATCCATGTTAAGAACCGGAATATCTCTAATCTCCATACCGACCAACCGCGGGTCGATGTCAAACAGTGCCAGTAGCTCAAAACCCAACTTTCCAAAACCGGTATAATTTGCAATTGCCTGTCCCAGGTTGCCGGCCCCTACGATAATTACATTATAACTTTTATTTAAACCCAATATCTTACTGATCTCTTTATATAATTCTTCAACATTATAGCCATATCCCTGCTGCCCAAATCCTCCAAAACAATTCAAATCCTGGCGAATTTGTGATGCTGTAAAACCGATCAATTTGCCTAGTTCTTTCGAAGAAATCCTGTAGATCTCTTTATCCAATAGATCTTTTAAATACCTGTGATATTTTGGCAGTCTCCTGACCACGGCTGTTGAAATGTTTGAAAGATTTTTACCACCCATATGTATCCCCCTTTCGATTATTAATATACCATAAATTATTCCGAATATGTTGCCTTTTGTTAAAATAAACGCCCGATATTTACATAAATACCCTTCTAAGATTAAAATATTATATTTAAATAAAAATATGTGGTCTACTTACGTTTATATGTGCATATAATGTCAGCAGGACAGGTCTGTCATGTTTATCCACATATATTCCACAGAATCCACAGAGTTATCCACATTAACTTCATGGATTTTACCACTGTATAACGCTCTTGCACATTATCCACAGTTTTTTATATCTACATCGTAAATATACTAACAATATACAATTCCCACCTTTCATTTTTATAAACAAAAAGTGGGAATTCCAAATCACTAGATAAAACAAACCGAAAAATAAGTTTTTAGACATATAAATATGTATTCAAATTATCATAGTTTAGCTCTCTTATGTATCCAAATTATCATAATCTAGCATTTTTTAATTTATCTTCCAGTTCCGCAATAATGCTGTCTTTTTTTTCAATCTCCATTAAGGTAGCATTTATTACCCCATGTAGATGATCAATAATATCTAACAGCTCCAACTTATCCGTTCGCATGTCAATTTTCCTTATCCAAGATAACACTTCCACATCTATCCCCCCATAACATAATTATTATTTCTTGCCAACATTATATCACAGGGCTTTTTGGTATTATATAAACAATGTTATGTAATACAGTAACATTATGGAATATTAATGGTTATCCCCCATCTTAAGACTTGATATAGCATTCAAATCTAAAGATGATCTTAGCCCTCTTATATAGTTATAATATGCAAGACATCCTATCATCGCCGCATTGTCGGTACAAAGATGCAAAGAGGGGTATTTCAGATCTATATTGTTTTTTTCACATTCTGTTTGCAGATGTTCCCTCAAACTACTGTTTGCTGCTACCCCGCCTGCCAGCACAACACGATTTGCCCCTTTTTCCAATGCACATTTAATAGTTTTCTCTATCAATATATCTACTATGGCCTTTTGAAAACTAGCCGCAACATCTGCTACTAAAATATCCAGACCCTTCATTTTTTGGGTGTTTAGGTAATTCAACACTGCTGATTTCAAACCGCTAAAACTGAAATCGTAACTTCCCTCCTCAAGGTAGGCCTTAGGAAATACAATCGCATCAGGATTACCCTCTTTAGCGATTCTATCTATTTGAGGACCGCCGGGATACCCCAGCCCTAATGCGCGTGCAGTTTTATCAAAGGCCTCCCCCGCCGCATCGTCCCTAGTTCTGCCTAAAACCTCATACTTGCCATAGTCTTCCATATATACCAGATGGGTATGCCCGCCGGAAACAATCAAACTGATAAAGGGAGGCTTTAATTGTTTATGTTCAATAAAGTTGGCATAGATATGACCCTCTATATGGTTGACACCGTTTAACGGGATTTCCCTTGCAAAGGCTATTGCCTTGGCGGCAGATAATCCTACCAACAGAGCCCCTACTAACCCCGGGCCATATGTGACCCCGACATGGGTTAAATCGGCAAATGTGGCATTGGCCTCTTTTAATGCCTCCCCTATCACATTGTTAATGTTTTCGATATGCCTTCTTGAAGCCACTTCCGGAACCACACCACCGAATTTTTTATGTTGTTCTATTTGGGAATTTATGATATTAGATAAAACCTCTCTCCCGTTTTT
>CAZVFS010000012.1:10507-14634 GCA_964626575.1 uncultured Alkaliphilus sp.
TTCCACATAATAATAGCATCTTCCCCGTTGTCCAAGTAATATTCCGGCCTGACACCGCAAGGCACAAACCCAAATTTTCTGTAGAGTTTTTGGGCCCTTATGTTCGAACGCCTGACTTCTAAAGTCATTCCATATATATTAGCCTTCGACACCTCTTCTACTAAAGCACCCAGCAGTCTGTTGCCTATGCCTCTTCCGCGGTATTTGGGATGCACTGCTATATTAGTTATATGGGCTTCATCCATAATCAGCCACATCCCGCCATAGCCCACAACTTTCCCATCAACTTCCGCTACGCAATATTTTGCTAATCTATTGTTTCTGAGCTCCGCTGTAAAGGCCCCCTTTGTCCAAGGTATCGGAAAAGAATTCCTTTCGATGTCAATTACGGAATCAATATCCGACAATTTCATTTTTCTTACAATAATCAGGTCCATAAGGGGTTATTCCCTACCTCTCATTTTTTTCTCGTATTGAACTTCCGCTTCGGACTTTCTCATATATATGGGAGCGATATCTGTTTTAATACTCTTTTCTATTTTAATCCTAGCCAATTCGGCAACGGAAGAAGCAGAAGGGATTAGAAATTTAAATGGCGGCACAGCAAACTGTTGTCCCAGACCGTCTTTTAGGTTGCTGCCGAACCTTTCCAAAGCATCCCCGATAAAAAATATTTTTCCCGATTCCCTCTTGAGTATACTGATAAGCTCGTCTATTCTAATGACTTGTTGCTCCATAACTTCCACCATGTTGCCGTCCGTCCATTGATAGAGAGCGGTGTAAACCAGATCCTTTTGCGCATCTATAACAGGGCATATTAGCCCTTTAATATTAAAAAGATTGTAGGCCAGCGCTTCCAGGGTAGGGACACCTACCACGTTTTTATCTAACGCCTGCGCCATAGCAGTCATGGTTGCTATTCCTATTCTGAGCCCTGTAAATGAACCCGGCCCCAGAGATACGGCAAATACATCGATTTCCTTTGGTTTGGTATCACAACTGTTTAATAATTCTTTTATCATAGGCATGAGTTTTTGGGAATGGTTCATTTTATGATTTAAGGTGTATTCACCTATCAATTTATCACCATCTAACAATGCTACTGCAGCGGTTAAAGACGATGTATCTATAGCTAATAATTTCATTTTTCCAACAACTCCTCGATCATTCCCCTATAATAATCATTTATACCGATAAAACAAATCCGCCTAGATTCCGCACCCGTTATTTTAATTTCAATCCACAGATAATTATATGGAAGAATATCCTTTATTAAGTCTGCCCATTCTATCGCACAAATTCCGTCCCCATAAAAATATTCTTCATAACCCAGATTCTCCATTTCATCAATATGGCCTATACGATAAACATCAAAATGATATAACGGAATTCGCCCCTCGTATTCGTTAATCAACGTGAAAGTAGGGCTTGTCACATAATCTTCTACGCCTAAACCTGCCGCAAGCGCTTGAATAAATGTTGTTTTGCCTGCCCCCAAGTTCCCAACCATACAAATAATGTCTCCTTTTTTAACCAATTCGCCTAATTTTTTGGCTACTCCTTCTAATTCTTTTTGATTTGGTATATCAATACAATTCATGATTGCACCTGCTTAACATTTTTCCTTTATCTGTACAAGTCTATTCTAACATAATTTCTTAAATCTGCTTCATACTCAATGAAATTCTTCCATGTTCTATATCCAAGCCGATAATTTTAACTTCAACTTCATCGCCTACAGAAACAACATCCAACGGGTCCTTCACAAATTTGTCACTGAGCTCCGAAATGTGAACGAGGCCGTCCTGTTTTACCCCGATATCTACAAATGCCCCGAAATCCACTACGTTTCTGACCACACCTTTCATAATCATATCCAATTTCAAATCCTCTGTGTCCAAGACATCATTTCTAAAAATGGGTTTTGGCATCTCTTCTCTGGGATCCCTTCCCGGTTTTTTAAGCTCTTCTATTATGTCCTTTAAAGTAAGTTCCCCTATATCCAATTCTTCTGCCAATATTTTTATCCGGTTGTCAATGTTCTTTGACTTTCCTCCGGTATATCTTTGTATCGCATCATCTATATTTTTGAGGTTCCCTTTTTTGATATCTTCTGCGGTATACCCCAGTTTCTCTATCAGTTCCATAGTTATTCCATAAGATTCGGGATGAACGGCAGTATTGTCCAGCGGATGGGTTCCGCCTGCAATTCTTAAAAAGCCTGCACATTGTTCGAATGTTTTGCCTCCCAACCTTTTTACCTTTAAAAGTTCTTTTCTATTTTTGAATTTCCCATTTTCTTCTCTATATTTTACTACATTTTTAGCCACGGGCGCAGAGATTCCCGATACATATTGGAGTAGGGACGGGGTAGCAATGTTCAAATCTACACCTACACTGTTTACACAGTCTTCTACCACATTTTTTAATGTTTCCCCTAATTTATTCTGATTTAAATCGTGTTGATACTGTCCCACACCTATGCTTTTAGGATCTATTTTTACCAACTCCGCCAGTGGATCCTGAAGCCTTCGGCCTATAGATATCGCACCCCTGATAGATACATCCAAATCCGGGTATTCCTCTGTGGCCAATTTTGATGCGGAATATACTGAGGCGCCGGCTTCATTTACAATAGTATAATATACTTCCTTGTCTATTTCTTTTAATAAATCCGCTATAAACAGCTCCGTTTCCCTGGAAGCCGTGCCGTTCCCTATAGGAATTATATCCACATCGTGTTTATATATTAACTCTTTAACTGTCTTTTCAGATTCCTTTATTTTGTTTTGGGGCTCACCGGGGTAAATAGTAGTATAGTCTAGTAATTTTCCTGTCTCATCAAGTACGGCAATTTTACAACCCGTTCTGTAGCCGGGATCTATGGCTAAAACTCTGACATCTTTAACCGGAGCAGTGAGCAATAGGGGTTTTGTATTTTTACCGAACACTTTTATGGCCTCTTCTTCCGCTTTCTCTGTTAATATATTTCTGATTTCTCTTTCTATAGAAGGTGAAATTAACCTTTTATAAGAATCTTCTATAGCTTCCTTTAATACCTCGTTTGTTATGGCCTTATCGTTTATTATAGTTCGGTTTGTTAAGTATTTTGTTATTTCATCATCAGGGCTGATTAGTTTTACTTTCAGTTTTTTCTCTTTTTCCCCCCTATTTAAGGCCAAAACCCTGTGATTTGCTATTTTATCCACACTTTCGCTAAAATCATAATACATTTCATAAACAGTTTTTTCCTCTCCGTCTACTGCCTCGCTTTTAATTGTTCCTTTGTTTATATTGATATTTCTGATTTTTTCCCTATGGTCTGCGTTGTCGGATATTATCTCCGCAATTATGTCCTTTGCCCCGTCTATGGCATCCTGCGCAGTATTCACTTCTAATTCCTCATTAATAAATGGCAATGCTAAATCTTCAACAGTGCCTTGGGTAGTTTCTGATTCTAATATTATCCGCGCTAAAGGTTCCAGCCCTTTTTCTTGTGCAACAGTAGCCCTTGTTCTGCGTTTTGCTCTAAATGGTCTGTATAAATCCTCTATCTTTTGGAGCACGGTCGCTTCTGATATTTCCTTTTTGAGTTCTCCTGTCAGTTTGCCCTGTTCATCTATAAGTCTTATTACTTCTTCTTTCCTGGTTTCCAAATTTCTCAAATATATAAGCCTGTCATATAGTTCCCTCAAAATTTCGTCACTTAATCCCCCTGTTACCTCTTTTCTGTATCTGGCAATGAAGGGTATTGTGTTCCCTTCGTCTATTAATTGTATAGTATTTTGAACTTGGGTTTCCTTCAATCCAAGTTCTCGCATAAGTTGTTTTGTGATTTGCATATGCAACCCCTTTTCTATCCAAAATTTATATGATAAATGTTTGCCAAAAAAATATAATTACACCGGGACACTTTGTCCAATGTAATTATATTATATACTTTAAATATCAGATTTTCCAGAATGTCTATAAATTTAGCCTTTTTCCCATCTGTCGTCATCGTTTATCACATAATCATTTAACTGACCTTTACCGTAGGTCATACCCGCAACTATGGAAGGTGTCTTAGTAGGTGCCGGTGTAATTTCAGGGTCATCATCAGTCCCTGTTGCTTCTTTTTCACCGAG
>CAZVFS010000012.1:14734-16937 GCA_964626575.1 uncultured Alkaliphilus sp.
TTTTCTATCATTTTTTCACCTCATTATAGGAATAAGTAATATGATAGAAATTATATATAAATACATGCTCATTTAGTTTCGAATATGGACAATTCTATACCTTATTCCAATAATAAATACTAAAATTCATAAACTCGCTACGCTCAAACATATGAATTTTTTACGTATTTATTATTTCCATTCAGCAAGAATTGTACCCATATTCTCAAATGCATTCGCTTAGTATATTATATATAATTTCGTATGTCGCCTATTTAATAATTGTATTTCTGCTTTTATTCGGATAATTAACCCCCTAAAAGCTGCAATACTGTCTGCGGTCTTTGATTAGCCTGTGCAAGCATTGCGGTGCCTGCTTGAATTAGAATATTATATTTAGTAAATTCGGACATTTCGAGTGCCATATCTGCGTCTTCTATGCGGGATAAAGCAGCTGTTAGGTTTTCCTGTGTATTTTCCAAATTGGCAGCAGTATATTCCAATCTGTTTTGGATGGCACCTAGGGCGCCCCTCATTTGGGCTACTTCGACTATTGCATTGTTATATACGGTGATCGCGGCTGTTGCACGTTCCTCCGTGGAAACATCCACAGCATATTCCACCTTATTCGCAGAAAGACCATCGGTTATATCCATAGAATTGGAGTATGATGCCCCCCTAACGCCAGTATTTCCATCCGGTGTGGATGAACTGATAGCTAACTTAAATGCCCTAATATCTCCAACCGAAAGCCTGAAACCCTGGCCCTGATTAGGCCCAACCTGAAGATTGGTTACAAAATCTTTGGGTGTACCTTCTACAAATATGGCTTGGCCCTTAAAACCTACGTCTACAGCTTCTAAAATCAACCTTCCCTTGTCATCGCCTGTTATAGCGTTATCTACCCTTGTCTCAACCGGGTCCCCCATAGTAGTAGCGGGTTTTATTCCTTCAAAATCCATATTGTTAATTTGATCAATAATATCTCCCACTTTTCTATATTTAGAATTCTCATTGTCATAAATATCAACTGGCCTGTTTGATCCTGTATAAGGGCCCTTGCTGCTATCATAAAATTCAATTTTTTCATTGCCTATAAGCAAACTTGAACCATTCTCTGGCAATGAACCAAAGTAAATAGAAGCCCTAGCATAACCTGCATCTATTTCAGCCCCCCCATACTTCGGGTTTTCTTGTGGATTTGCTGCTAAATCTTTTAATCCATATGCTTCCAGTGCCTCACTGGAACCATCAACGAAAATACTGCTGTTTCCCCCTATCGTTGTGGTTCTAATTTCAATTTTATTTCCATCCGTTTTTATAGCTTGACCCAAATCACCGATTGCATTATTAAGTGCTAACAATCTTGTATCAAAACTAGCATCCTCGCCGATATTGTTTAACCTAACTGATCTTTCCTTCCCATCTATAGTTATTAATAAATATTCAGACCTTAAATCAATATCCTCACTAATTTCTCCTTCTATTACTGCAGGTTCACCAGTGCTCATTCTATGAACCGTGGTATTACTGTTTGGTCCTTCATTACCTCTTAACACATTTCTGGTGTTAAATTCTGTCCCATTGGCTATACGATTAATTTCTGAGGTCAACTGATTAATTTCATCCTGGATAGCTTTTCTATCGTCATTTGTCGTTGTACCGTTAGCCGATTGTACCGCTAATTCTCTCATACGTTGAAGCATGGAGTGAACTTCGTTCATCGCACCCTCTGCTGTTTGTATCAGCGAAATACCATCCAACGTGTTCTGAGCTGCTTTTGCGAGTCCCCTTACCTGAGCCTTCATTTTTTCCGAGATTGCCATCCCTGCCGCATCATCTGCCGCACGGTTGATTTTTTTCCCCGAAGAAAGTCTCTCTAATACACCGGCGGATACGTTTGCGTTTCTGTTTAGCATTCTGTGTGCATTTAGTGCCGGTATGTTGTGATTTATTCTCATTTTATTGTTTCCCCCTTGATATGTAAACTATATTTTTTAATTCGTTGGTTACTGTTTAAATTTGTTCCTTCTTAAGATATTTATCGGTTGTTTTGATAGAATCTTTAGGTGAATTTGTTCTACTCGCGACCATAGGTCGCCCCTACAACTGCTTACTACCATTAACTATACATTGAATATTTAGACGACCCTTTTTCACTGTCTACATTTTCTATAAAAACCAAAATTTCCGCTACAATTTGGTATAATTCCGGCGGTATTTC
>CAZVFS010000012.1:17037-19452 GCA_964626575.1 uncultured Alkaliphilus sp.
CCCATATTGTTTGTATCAAAATTTAATAATATGGACATATTCTGGGGATCGATCTTTTTTCCGCCTTTTTTATCCTTCATGATATATATTTGAAGATTTTTAAGATACTCGTTCATAATCAAAGGAAGTTGTAATACTATGTCTTCCCTATTTAACTGAAGCTGCAATTCTAGGGAATCCAGCAACCTTTCCCCATTTTTTTGCAGTATTCCTTTGTCCTCCTTAGTTAAAAATGAGGATTTGTTTTCTAATTCTTTTAACAGCGATACAACTTCTTTGTACGGTTCTTCCTCAATTTGTTTATCTTCTTTTATATTCTTATTTATCTTGTTGACCACTTGTTTGAGTTCCTCGGTAATTTTAATTATTTCCATATTCTCATTCTTATCTATCAGGTTCAATATTTCATCCAATTGGTGACCTATTTGCCTTTGGTTACCAAGGAAAAATGATAGGTTTTGAACCTCTTTTAATGTCAAAGGCATTGCATTTTTCATCAGCAGAGAAATTATAGTGTTTTTCCCTTCCGGTGGAATATGCTTTAACATATCCACCATGCTCCTCATTTTGTATGCAATTTCTTCTGTCCGTTTCACATCTGTCAGGATATCTTTGTCTGTTTTGGCTTGTTCTGTGCTCTCGTTTTTGACCAAAATATTTTCCACCGGTTCTAATGTTTCAAATCTGTCCGAATCTAAGGCAATGTCTTTTTCTACAGGAATGTATCCTGTGTCAGGTTCTATAGAAATCTGTTCCATATCGTGTTCTATATCATGTTCTGTATTTTCTATGCTACGCTCTATATCAATCATATCTCTCAGTTCTACTACATCTAGCTTCTCCACCTCAACACCGGAGGCCATCAGCAATGCTGTCTTTTCATAGTCCAAACCGAAATTGAGTCCTATAACGGCACCTTTTACAAACATTATCTTTTGCAGGTTTTCCTTAGTCAGATCTAGTCCCCTAGATATAACATCTTTTGACAGTTTTACAATTTCGTCCGTAACTTTTATCTCCATGTATTGTAATCTACCCCTAATGTCACCCTCCATTTGGGTAAGTTCCTTTTCTGTTATAGTACCGCCTGCACCACTATATGCCCAGTAAACCTTACTAGCCAACTGCCCTAATTTTTGTTCTACTTCTATGATTCCGCCTACTATGGCATTTTTTAATTTATATAAATTATCGATAGATGTTTCTATTTTGTTTTTAACACTGTCTATTATAGTTTTATCTTCTATATCTTTGATGTTATGAAGTTTCGAAAACACATTATCTATCGCTTCAATGTTTTTTTTGGAAGTGTCCAGTCCTGCTTTATCAAGTGCTTTTATAATGTCCGTAACATCTTTACCTGTTTTATCGCCATATATTTTATAAGCTATTTTTTCTGCTTCTTCTGTGCTCATGTCCTTTTTTATCCCTAAAAATCGCAGAAATGAAAATGGACGTTTTTCGCCCTGTAATTTTTGAATCTCCTGTAAAACTTTTTGTAAGGATTCCTTTTCAAAATTAATATCCTTTTCCACAAGTCTAACAGCAATATCATAATCTAACTTTTCACCTATGTTGGATAATTGTTCTTTTGCCAACATGAAGGATAATATGTTCTCTTTTGTAATGTCTATTCCGTAATTCTCCAAGGACTTTACGGCTTCTATGCTTTCATCGTTTATAGGTATATCAAGGGATTCTAAAATATAATCGTATTTATTTTGGGCACTTTGTGCAGTTTGTTCACCGTCTGCCATTTCATCTGTCTGCTTAACCAATTTAGATTCAACTACATTTCGCCTGTCTATTACTATATCTTCCCCGACTTCCGCATCTATTGGTTTATTCAGCGTAATATCCAGCGCTCTTTCGTTACCGATGCTTATTTTTATTTTATTTTCATTAACTTCCAACAAGGTGCCTTTTATTTTGGATCTGCTTGGCACTTTTATATATGAATCGATTACGCCATGATATATAATTTTTCCCCGAATATTGTTCATAAGGAAATCTCCCTCTCAATGTTTGATTCATGTCTTTCTATCTATATTATCGTCAGTTTTTGTGTTTTGCTTTAATTAGGCCTGTCGTATTAGTCTAATAATGCGTTGTTAACAATTGTTTAACGATTGTTGAACCATTGTTTAACCATAGTTGAACGATTGTTTAATACAGGGGAATAGCCTTTTTGTGTTGAAGGGGAATACGGGTCCAGGGGACAGGGCAATTGACCCACCATTTTGTCAGCCTAAAATGGACAGAATGGGTTTGACCCGTGAGGGATCATGCTTCAGGTGGGTCACTTATCCTGTCCCCTGGACCCTAAGCCCAAAATTTCAGGTCATCTGCCGCTCCTACTCATAAAGACAATTGTTAAACCATTGTTAAACTATTGTTCCGCTATTGTTAAACTAT
>CAZVFS010000013.1:0-16555 GCA_964626575.1 uncultured Alkaliphilus sp.
GAGAGGCTAGGATGTGAATTTTACGGTTAACGGCATCTTGGATTTATTTTACGGATCTTTCAATATTGGAAGATTCATTTTTTTTGTGGAAACAGAAAAAACCCCGGTAGAATACAGCCTCGTATTTCCGGGGTATATTATATAATACGTGGCTGCTACCTAAAATTTATACGAACGAAAAGTTTTTATTATTGACTTAACATTCAAAGCCTTGGTTATAGACAATAGAACCAAATACAGCACAAGACCCGATATCGCAGCAACCAGGGTGCTTAAAGGATTGCTGTTTGTGGCTAAAAAGGATACCTTGTAGCTATAAAACATCAATATTATCATAAAAACGGAGCATATAATTGATTTTAAAGATGGTTTTATTACGGAAAGCCGCGTGCCGATTATTCGTCTCAAAGTAATTATATTTAACATAAAGATTACGAATGCCGAAAGAGTATATCCAATAAAAAAGCCATTTATGCCATATTTGGGATTTGAAATCAGAAAATACGTACAATAGAGTTGGATCAGTGTTCCCAGCAAAAAATTAATTGTGGTTATTACCTGTTTTCCCATACCATGTAAAATGCCTGATATGGTATTTTGCATGCATAAAAATATAGTTGAATAACCCATCATGGTCAAATATTTTCCTACGTCTTGCTGATTGTAGATAAGTTGCGCAATATGATTACCGAAAATAACATATACAAGGGTTATTGGAATAGCTACCAGTAAAGTCAGTTTTACTGCCAAACTGGACCGGGAATGAATATCGTCTATGTTATTTATGGCTATCTGTTCCGATATATCCGGAATTATGTTAACCGCCAAGGCAGACGTAACTGTAAATGGCAGGAATAATAAGGGCATTGCCATTCCGGTTACCTTGCCGAAAATTTGAATTGCTTCGGAGCCCGTATGTCCTGCAACAACCAGCCTTTGGGGTATTAAGACAGAATTTGCCGTCTGTATCAATACTGAAACCAGTCTGCCTATGGTTATAGGTATGGAAATGTACAGTATACTGCCGGCTATTTTGATTGAGGAGGCGGAATATACTTTCAGGAAATATCTCCTGGAACCCAATTTTTTAAGATTAAATTTGAGTATCAAATATAATAGACCGAATAATTCCCCCAGAGAGGTCCCCATAACCCCTATCGTGGCCGCTAAAACGGGGTTAGACGGTTTTTTATAAATTAAATAGGACAGTACACATGTTATACGTATTAATTGCTCTACAATTTGGGCATTAGCCGGTGGTGCTACATCCTTTAATCCATAAAAAAACCCCCTTAGTATGCTGGAAAATGTTATTAAACTTATTGCGGGTATCATATATAAAAACGGATAATATATTGATTTATTCTTTAATATTTGATTAACTATAAAGTTCATGTTAAGAGATACCAATACAGATATAACTAAAGAAACAGCTCCCCCGATACAAAGTGCTATGGTCAGCACCTTGTATACACCCTCCCTGTTATTTAAAGAGTTTTCCTTAGCGACGAGACTGGATACTGCAATGGGTATTCCTGCAGTTGTTATGGTTACGAGTAACATTAAAAAAGGAAACACCATTTGATACAAGCCTATTGCCTCCGCCCCTATCAATCGTGAAAGTACAATTTTATATACAAATCCTAAAGATCTAATTAAAATGTTGACCATAACCAACAAAATTGTTCCATAAACAAAAGAAGTTTTTTTCAATATCCGCCCCCCTTTATGACCGACACAACATTCACATAACCTATACTTATTCCATGGAATAAAAAAATATACATCCATGATGCGTATGTATGCTATAGAAATAATAGGTTTTATGATATAAAATTATTTGTTTATTTTTATAAAAATGACATACAATACTTATAAGCATAAAGGAGGGTTTTTGTTGAGTTGGATTTGTCCCATTTGCAACGGATTAGCTGATTACATAATAAAATGTCCCGACTGTGGTAATCGGATGGAAGCAAGGGGCGCAATCCAGGATTATTTTGACGACTATAGTCCATATTTAGACAAAGGTATAACCCAACAGGTAGATGGAGCGGAACATAACAGGTGCGTTCATATTTTTTACTGCCCGAATTGTGACAGAGACAAAAGGGTTGTTATAAATGAAATACAGATGTGAAGAGCCCCAACTATATCTAGACATTATAAAACTACTGTTAACACATAATTTGACAAAAATCTGGCAAAATAACAACAAGAGGAGGTGTGCCAAGTGGATTTAAACACAAAGGATATGATTACAAAAAAACTGTTGGATGTACAGGAGATGATAAGGGATTTTGAAATGTTCTCTAAACATACTGATGATGAACAGGTAGCATCTGCGTTTAAAAATTTTGCCGATGAAAGCGGCATGCAGGCCAGAGAATTACAAAAATTGGCCGATCGTTATAGGGGGGATTAATTGGGTGGCTATGGTTTATTTTATAAAGAGGGCAGGTTTATCAACAATTAAAAATTTTAACAATGAATAAAGTACTCTAAAGGTCATCTATGTTGTGATATGGATGGCTTTTTTCCTGTTTGGCAATAGTACATAAAGCTGATATAATATAAGTAAACACCTAGACGGGGGTAATATTTAATGGGCAGTTTTGATGGTATTAGGTTGTATAAGGACAAGGGTGAACATTTGTATGTTCAGCTATATAAGGCCATAAAAGAACTTATCGTTAAAGGCGAGTTAAACAATGATGAAAAACTACCTCCTATACGTAAATTGGCAAAAAAACTTAATGTTAACAACGTTACTGTTGTGAATGCATACCACATTCTAGAGCAAGAGGGGTTGGTATACAAAAAAATAGGAAGTGGCACGTATGTATCGCCGGACCTGCTTGCATACGCATACGAGGAACGGGGGACATCAAATAATCTGGGTTCACTCTCTTTTATAGAACAAGGTCAAATTCAAATTCAAAAAAATATGATTAATTTTGCCAGTGCTACGCCCATGTCGGGATTATTTCCGGTGGGCGAATTTAAACGGGCATTAAATGAAGTTCTTGATAGGGATGGGGGACATGCATTCGATTATCAGGAGAGCCGGGGGTATTTTCCCCTAAGAAAGGCATTGATAGAATATGTGGAAGAATATAACATCCTCGCAAGTATTGATAGTATACAGATTATTTCCGGAGCTCAACAGGGTATAGATATCGCCGCAAAAGCATTGTTAAACTATGATGACGTAGTTATTATTGAAAGCCCCTCTTATACAGGTGCTATAGCCTCTTTTAAGTCCAGGGGGGCCAAAATTATAGATGTGAAGTTGTTGGACGATGGTATAGACATCGAAGAGTTGGATAAAAAAATCCGTATTTTTAAGCCCAAGTTTCTGTATTTAATGCCTAACTTTCAAAATCCAACCGGGATATCATATAGCCGTGATAAAAAAGAGAAAATCATTGATTTATGTAAGCAACATAAAATATATATAGTAGAAGATGATTATTTAAGTGACCTGAATTTTTATTCTGAAGATAATGCTACATTAAAAAGTTTAGATATAGACAACGAGCTGGTTATCTATGTGAAGAGCTTTTCAAAAATATTTATGCCGGGCCTGAGATTGGGATTTTTAATAGCCCCGCCAATGTTTTATGAACACCTGCTTTTAGCTAAACATTCTTCGGACATTTCTACATCGGGGCTCTTACAGAGGGCATTGGAAATATATTTCACAAAGGGTACCTGGAAGGATCATATCGAATACATGGGGGAAAAATATAAGGATATCTTCGACGTTATGTTAAAAAACATCAAAAAATATATGCCGTCCCAAGTTGATTTTATGTACCCGCAAGGTGGAGTTAATTTTTGGTTTAAACTGCCGAAGGGTGTTTCCTCGAAAGATTTATATGAAGCGGCCATTAGAAAGAACGTCGCCATAGCTCCGGGCAATTTATTTTTTGTTCATCAAAATGACGACAGGCATTTCAGATTGAGTATTGCTTCTGTCAATAGTGATGAAATTGAGCATGGAATAATCATAATAAGTAATATAATCAGGGATTTAATTAGTGGAAAAGATGACAATGAAGTTAAGGAAGAAGTATATAGGCCTATATTATAGATAGGGGCCGGAGAACGGAAGCCGGGATGCCGGAAACAGTATGACATATAGCCGGGATATTTTAAATAATCAGATGTCGGCTTTTGATTTCCGGTATATGGTCCTACAGGAAACAACATTTATGGAAAGTCATTTATCGAATGCTGGGGGGCATTATCGTGAAAAAGGTTAAAATTATTTGCAATCCTAATTCCGGGAAACAGGCAGTACAGAAAAATATACCCGATTTAGTAGAGATACTGGAAAGAAATAATTATCATGTAGATATATACACGACAAAAATGCAACTGGACGCTATGTATGCCGCCTCGGAAGCCTGTAAAGACAGGTACGATATAATCGTAGCAGTAGGCGGGGATGGTACCGTTAACGAAACAGTCAACGGTATCATGCCTAACGAAACTAGGCCTAAATTAGCCGTTTACCCCGCAGGTACCGTGAATGATTTTGCTAATTATCTTAAAGTCCCGCGGACAGTGAAGGAATTCGCTGAAATAATTTTTAAGGAAAAAACAATTAAAATAGATGTCGGGTTATGTGGGGACAGATATTTCCTTAATGTTGCCGCGGCAGGATTGCTTACAGATGTGGCTTACAGGGTTTCCCCTGAAGTGAAGACTGTTTTGGGGAAATTTGCATATTATTTAGAAGGTCTTAGAGAGTTGCCGAGACAGATGTTTAAACCCATAAGGATAACGTTAAAAATAGGTGATATAGAGGAAAACAGGGAGATCCTGTTTTTCTTGGTGGCAAATACCCCTTCCGTGGGCGGTTTTAAATATGTTGCTCCCGAGGCCGATATCAGTGACGGTAAGTTTGATTTGCTCATTGTTGAAAAGGGTCAATTTATTGATGTAGCAAGCATTTTTTTCATGGCTCTAACGGGAAATCATACAAATCATCCCAACCTGCAATACATACAGGTGGATGCCTTTAGCGTTCATTGTGATGATAATATATACGTAGATTTGGACGGTGAGCAGGGCGGGACGCTTCCTATGGATTTTCAGGTTAAAAAAGGTGCAATTGATCTGATTGTTCCACGTTAAAAGGGACCTGTCAGGCTATGTGAAAAGACACCATTCCTGCCTTTTGTTATTCCGAGACGGACAGTATTTGCAGCAATATAATTTAAAAATTAATAAAACCTTTTCAGTTGAATATACATATAATATATAATAGGCTAAAATGGAAAGGAGGGAGATAATGGAAAGGCGAGAGCAAAATTCTCAAACTCAGCCAAACTGGTTACCCTTTTTTCTATTTTTGATTTTTGTTTATTGCAAAGATGCCGGCAAATTAAACCTTCAAGAAATAAATCTGGTTGACCTGGAAAAAAAGGCCCAATTACTTAGTAGAATAAAAGGATACATGAACCCACAAGAACAATATGTTATCCATAGCGCGGAGATCATATTACAAATTATTGCTAAGATTAAAACACTAGTAGACATATCACAAGCGGGCGTATCGGAAATAAAACACCCTGCATTGAGTTTAGAGGATAAAAAACGGAATATATTAGCGGATTTAAGCCGATTTCTCGAAGATGAAATATCTGAATTGGCATACAAGGATGATACCAAAGAGAAAGCAGCCGAGTTTAAAAAATTAGCATCGATATTAGAAATGATAAATAGTTTAAAAAGCAATGGAAAAATAAACGAACTGGATATTGTAGAGATTATTCAGCCTCTTATCAACAGGGAGCAGGGAGATTCTTTAATGCGAATGGTTCAAACATTCAAAGTTATGGACAGTATGAGAGGTGCAGATACTCTACCCATCGATTAATATATAATACAGAATGGTTGCCATAAAAACCTTACAGAAATGGGATCCAAAAAAACACAAGGTCACGAACAAACTAAAAATTTAATGGGAGATAATCCATGATTATCTTTGTTTATCTTTGTTAAACGCACTATTGAGGATAAACAAAGATAATTTCTTATTAAATAATATAGGTATTTGCAATTAAAGGATGTTTAGTAATTATGTAGAATATTACTAATATATGAAATATAAACTAACTGATGAAACCTATGTTGAGGGGGGAGATATGTGTCCGAAGGACAATATGTTATTTTTAAATTAGAAAAAGAGGAATATGGTGTAGATGTTATGAATATTCAAGAAATAAGTGAATACATCGAATGTACAGGGGTGCCGAATTCACCGGATTTTATTGAGGGAATTATTAATTATAGGGGAAACATAGTGCCGGTTGTTAATTTACATAATAAATTCGATATAAATCCTGTTGTTATAACCGGAGATACCAGGATAATAGTTTACGGACTGGATGGCAGACAAATAGGCCTTTTGGTGGATAGTGCTTCCCGGGTGTTAACTATAAGCGATGATAATATAGAAAAACCACCGAGTATTATAACGGCATCGGGGCAAAAATTTATTGACGGAATAGGCAAGTTGGAGGATGGCATAATAATTATTCTGGATTTGAAAAACCTTTTAAGTGATGAGGAGAAAAAAGAATTGGAACAGATTAAGGGCTAAAACCCAATCCCACAATATATTGTGGAACACTATCTCAAAATGACACTATATGTTGGGAAAAAATATTATCTAGCACTAAAAAAAACTAAATTTTGCAGTCCTTTTTGTTTATAATCATATACACAGGAAAGAGGGGTTATAAACAAAGGGGGAAAATTATGAGAAAGGTTATTATTATTTTTATATTTATTACTGCTATTACATGTCATAATTTTATTTTTGCGTCTTACAATGGAAAAACTGCAAGACATGAGCTATGTGGGCAGGTTGAGGAAATATTTTATGAGCGGGCCAGGATATGGAACGATTTTTTGACAGGGCAATATACATCTTTATCCCAGTTAGAAGAAGAATTAAAAGTAATTGTTACAGATCCGTTATTAGGGGAAGATATGAAAATGTTTGAACAAATGTTATCCACCCCAACATCTTATGAGAATATTTCCAGTGTCTCAGTTCAAAATGTTCATACGGTTAAAAGCAACTTCGAAAAAGCTATCCTGGAGGTTTTAATTTTATGGAGGATAGAGGGGTATGAAAATAGTTATAACGAAGAAGTAAGATACACAGTCGAGATGAAAAAATGTGGAGAAAACTGGTTACTAGGTGATTATAAAGTAAACAACAAACAATAAATATTTTAAGAAGGCAGCCCGGCTGTCTTTTTTTGGTATAATATATATTTTTTGAAATTTCATGTGTAGAAACATGTAGAAAATAGAGGAAATTTATATAATATATAGAAGTTATATATAACATAAAAAATTTATTAATGTGCATAGTTGGGGGTTAGCGAAGCTATGACAAATATTAGTATGAAAAGTGCTGAAATCAACGAAATATTAAACAAAACCATAAAGGCTATAGAAGAAGGAAGACAGGAACTTTTTGAAATTTTGGAGGCCATGAGGAATGAGTGTAATAGACTCAAAGGGGAATTGGAACAATTACAAGACAGGGTTAGGCTTTTAATTCAGGAAGTAGAAATATTGGAAAACAAGGAAAATATAAGCAAAAGAATATTATCCAAGGTGAGTAAAGAATTTGCAATATATACCGAAGAAGATATTAAGACTGCTTATGAAAATGCAAACAACCTACGAATCGAACTGGCATTGAAAAGACATGAGGAAAGGAATTTAATTAAACAAAGAACAGATCTGGAATTGAGGCTCAGAAACGCACAGGACATATTCAAAAAAGCGGAGAACCTTATGTCAAAAGTGGGGGCTGCATTCGATTTTTTAGACGGGGATTTAGAAGGCATATCAGGTACCTTAGAAAACATCAATCAAAGGAGTATGCTGGGGACAAAAATTATACAGGCACAGGAAGAAGAACGCCAAAGAATTGCAATGGACATTCATGACGGGCCGGCCCAGTCCCTGACTAATGCTGTAATAAAGACAGAGGTATGCGAACGGATGTTGGATATAGATACCGAAAATGCAAAAGCCGAAATACGAGGACTGAAGGCCATCTTGAGGGATAGTATTGAGGACATAAGAAAAATTATATACAATTTACGGCCCATGGCACTGGATGATGTTGGGCTTATACCTACTATTGAAAGATATATTAATAATTTTCAAAACGATACCGACATAAAAGTTGATTTTATCATAATATCCCAAGTAGACATAGACGACAAGTTTAAGAAAGCGGCCTTATTCAGAATAACGCAAGAAGCATTAAATAATATACAAAAACATTCAGGTGCGACTACAGTCAAAATTAAGGTAGAATTGACAACAAAAAATCTGTTTTTAATTATAGAAGACGATGGCATAGGTTTTGATATGGAAAAATTCAAAATTGGCGACAGGTCGGGTGGTGGGTTTGGCCTATTTAATATGAAGGAAAGGGTTGGATTACTCAATGGAAAACTTGAGATAAAAAGCGAAAGTAATTGTGGTACAAAAATTATTGTTAACATACCAAACAAAGATTAGGGGGGATAAAAGTGGAGGGAATAAAGGTTTTAATAGTAGATGACCATTCCTTGGTAAGACAAGGTTTAAAGCAACTTATAGAGTTAGAAAAAGATATAAAGGTAATAGCATTAGCGGGTGACGGTGAAGAAGCGATTTTAAAGGCACAACAGCTTAAGCCTGATATTACTTTATTAGATATTAATATGCCTAACATAAACGGAATACAAACATTGCGCAGATTAAAAGACATGGATAATACTATTAAAGTGATTATGCTGACCTTCCATGAGGACAGGGAATATCTGTTCGAAACTATTAATTTAGGGGCTAATGGTTATGTATTAAAAGATGCGGAAAGCGAAAGTTTAATCAAAGCTATTAGGGATGTGTATAGGGGTGAAAGTTATATTTATCCTACGTTGGCAACAGAGTTGGTTAAAGAATTCAACCGCAGGGGGGAAAAGGATGAACAAAAAACCAATTCCAGCAGTCTGACGAAAAGGGAGTATGAAGTTTTAACATTGATAGCAGAGGGGTTCAACAACAGGGAGATAGCAAATCATTTATTTATCAGTGAAAAGACCGTAAAAAATCATGTTTCGAATATATTTAAAAAAATTAACGTGAATGATCGTACACAGGCTGCTATTTATGCATATAAAAACAGCATAAAAAAAATATAAATCATAAACGATATTGGAATAATTTAATATACCAATAAATAACGCCGGTGGAAGGATATTTAATAGGGTAAATTAACAAAATATAATATATATAAATTTTGGTGTTTCCCTTTTGATGTAGCGGGATATATATTATTATAATAAACAAGAAAAAATTTAATAGGGGGCATATCGAGTGCAAATAATTACCGATAGTTCTTGTGATCTACCAAAGGAAATTTTGGATAAAAATGATGTCATAGTTATTCCATTAAATATTGAAATAGACGGTGTAAATTATATCGATGGTGTGAACTTGACTCATGAGCAGTTTTATAAAAAAATGTCAACTGCAAAAACTCTTCCCAAAACATCCCAGCCTTCCCCTCAAAGCTTTATAGATGTTTTTAAAGAGGCAACAAAAAAGGCCGGTGAAATATTGTGTATACATCTTTCGTCGAAATTGAGCGGTACAATAGATTGTGCTGTTATGGTGAAAGAGATGGTAAATAAAAAGATAGAAGTTTTTGATAGTTTGAGCGGTTCTGTCGGCTTGGGCATGCAGGTGTTAAAGGCATGTGAAATGATAAAACAAGGGGCCAACCTGGAGAAAATAGTTGAAAAGTTAAAGGAATATAGGGAAAATATGAAAATTGTAGTTTATTTAGAAACCCTGGAAAATGCAATAAAAGGGGGCAGGGTAACACGAGTTAAAGGGATAGTTGCTAATCTGTTAAATTTAAAAGCTATGTTACATGTGGATCAGGGATATGTTAAAATATTAAAAACTATTCGCGGTAAGAAAAGGGCCATCAGGTTTATGTTAGATGAAATGAGGAAAAAAAATACGGACTTTAAGGACAAGGTGATCGGGATAGCCCATTGTAATTGCATAGAAGATGCCCTAATCCTAAAGAAAGAAATAATTAAACACTTTAATCCTGCCCAGGTTTTGGTGACAACCGTAGGACCCGTAATCGGAACACATGCAGGGCAAGGAGGATTATTAGTCTGTTTCTAGTCCTTGTATACGGGAACAAAAAAACCCTCATATTTATAAGGGGGTTTTTTAATTATAACTGTAATTATGCAAAATAGTTGTAGACAAATTTTCGAAATGTCTGTTCAAGGGGCGACGGTAACCTTTGACTGTGATAAACAAAATAAAAATTCCTTTTGAGCCCAACGTCGCTGATATTTATATAATCAAGCAGTTTGTATCTGACCTCATCTTCAATCGCACGTTTGGATAATATGGAAATACCTAACCCCCTTCTGATACATTGCTTTATTGTTTCCGTATTTTCAATATGAGCTATAACCTGTAGTCTGTTTATATCTATATTTTCCTTTTTAAAACTTTCTTCGATTATGCTCCTGGTGCCCGAACCGGGCTCCCTTAAAATAAACCTTTCTTTTAATAAGTCCTTTAGGCAAATTTCCTTTACGTTCGTGTTTTGATTAGAATCACTGTATGGAATAACAACAACCAGTTCATCCTCTGTGAGGGGCACATATCCTAATTGGTTGTGGGGGATTTTAGCACCAACTATACCAAAATCGATATCGCCGTTTATGATTCCCTTTACAACTTGGGCCGAATCATGATGACTTATAGTAAAGGTAACATCAGGATAAACTTTGTTAAACTCACATATAATTTCGGGAATTATGTATTGTTCCGGGACTGTACTGGATGCTATCTCAATATTGCCTACAATTTTACCTCTAAATTCACCCAATTTAAATTTTGCGTTTTCCCTTAGTTTAACAATATTGATTGCATAATCATAAAGCAGCTCTCCTGCCTTAGTCAAAGAAATATCCTTGTTGGATTTAGGTCTGTTGATCAATACGGTGTTTAAATCCCTCTCCAAATTAGATAAATGATTACTTACAGTCGGTTGAGTAAGATATAGATGTTCTGCCGCCTTAGAAAAACTTTTAAATTTTATAATGGCTAAAAACACTTCTAACTGTCTGAAATCCATGGTTTTCTCCTTTACATTTATCATTCAAGTTGTAGAATGTCTTTAAAAAAAAACCATAATCTATAAAGCTGTGTTTTTAACAGTTTAGCGATTATGGATAACTTGTTTGTTGGTGCCGGTGGTGGGACTCGAACCCACACGCCCTCGCGGACAACGGATTTTGAGTCCGTCTCGTCTGCCAATTCCAACACACCGGCAGGAATATTCTATCCCTTTTATTATAACCGATTATTATGATATACTCCAGTCATAAAAGATATTAACATAGCTTATTTACTATGTCAACCGATACTTTATGGGAGAATTCTTCACCCTTTCCTATATTAATTTATACTATCTTCATGCGGGAAAATTTGAAAAAATTATAAAAAAATAGTTATTGGACATTTGACCTTTTTTTGATATTGTTAATATCAGAAAGGTAACGGAATCAAAAAAGGAACGGATTTTCAGAAAAAACGTCAAATATAGTGGGAGAACCGGGGGGGAGTGGGAATCTTGGGTTTACAAGAGGTCTCCTTAATCAGACAATCGAAAGCAGGGGACATTGAGAGTTTTGAACAGTTAGTTGCCAAACACCAAAAAAAAGCGTTCAATATTGCATATCATATGTTAGGGAATCTGGAGGATGCCAATGATGTTACTCAAGAGGCTCTGATAAAGGCATACAAAGGAATTAAAAATTTCAAGGGCAGAAGCAGTTTTTCAACTTGGTTATATACAATTGTAAACAATGCATGTATAGATTTTATCCGTAAAAATAGGAAAGCAAATATAACATATTTAGATCGGGAATACGAAACAGAGGAAGGTACTTATAAAATTCAATTGAGTAACAATGAAGATACACCTGAGCAGTTGTTTGAAAAAAGAGAAGTACAAAGATTAGTACGTGAATCTATCGGCGAACTGGGCTATGATTACAGAAAAGTTATTATCTTGAGAGATATAGAGGATTTTTCATATAAAGAGATTGCACAGATATTGGGTTGCCCCGAAGGTACGGTAAAGTCCAGAATCAGCCGGGCAAGAAGTAGCTTGAAAGCCATAATCGGGGAAAAGTTAAAAGACCGGGAGGAGGGACAACATGGATTGTAAAAACTGTGAAACATATGGTTCGGCGTATATAGATAATATGCTTTCTGAGGAAGAAGAATTAAAATTTAAAAATCATGTTAAGGAATGTAAGGCCTGTAATATTGCATTTGAAAATCTAAAAATAGTCGTGGAAAGTACCAACATGCTTGAAAAGGTTGAACTTCCTATGGGCTTTTCCGACGAATTGCACGAAAAATTACAGGGAGCAAAAAAATGCAAATCAAGATCAACTTTATTCAATAAAGGTAAAATGTTGAGCGGTATTGCAGCCACGCTACTGATCTTTGTTCTTTCACTGTCCTTGGTAAACAATTTCTTAAATTGCAAAAAAGAGGCCGATTTTTATTCCGGTACAGACGACGCGGTACCAAGAGAGGAAAGTATAGATATTGATATTGCTTCTGATAATGCCGATGAGAAGGTCCAGGATGTCCAGGACGGAGCAGGTAGCAAAGAGCCTATTATGTCCCTAAAAATGGCGCCTGCAGATGTAAATAGGGCAAAAGAAGATGAAATAAGTGAGGATACTCCGGAGGAAATGCGGGGGGACGCCGTGGAAAACGGCGAAATAAATAGCGACAAGGATACCGGTTTTACAGGAAGGTCAAACAGCAATGAAAAATCTACTATAAACGAAAGTATACAAAACCTGCCTGATGATAAGAATTTAGGTAGGGTGCTTGGTTCAATTCTTGTATTAATTCTGATTGCCGGGACGGCAATTTTAATATATAAAATGATTAAAAGATAATGTTCAACTTCGATGATACAACAATGATATTGAAGGAAAGGGGAATCATCCATGGAAGAACGTATAATAATTATAGACGGGAATAGCTTGGTAAATAGAGCCTTCTACGCCTTACCACCGCTGTCAACCACCGACGGTATGCAAACAAATGCTATTTATGGATTTCTGACCATGTTACTCAAGGTGGTAGAAGACTATGATCCGGATTATATAGGGGTAGCTTTTGATAAAAAGGCCCCAACTTTTAGACATAAGGAGTTTACGGATTATAAAGCGGGCAGAAAAAAGATGGCCCCGGAATTATTTGCACAGATAGAACCGTTGAAAGAAATATTAGATGCATTTAATATATATAGAGTGGAACTTGAAGGTTTCGAGGCGGACGATCTAATAGGCACCTTATCCGAATATTGTGATAACAGGGGTATTGAAACCCTGATTGTAACCGGAGATAGGGATGCGCTTCAATTGACAACCGACAAAACTAAAGTACTGTTTACTAAAAGGGGAATAACAAATCTCGAAATATATGACGATAAAAAAGTGATTGAAGAATATAAAATTACACCGGAACAATTTATAGACCTAAAGGGATTAATGGGTGATAAGTCTGATAACATACCCGGAATTCCTGGAGTTGGAGAAAAAACGGCTATAAAACTTTTAGGACAGTTTGAAAACATAGAAAATTTAATCCAAAATACAGAAAAAATCACAGGAACAAAACTGAGGGAAAAGGTTGAATCTAACAAAGAACAAGCAATTTTAAGTAAAAGGTTGGCTACTATAGTCACAAATGTACCGATAGATGTTGATCTGAATCGGCTAAAAAGACGGGAAGCAAATTACGATAAACTGATGGAATTATTCAAGCGATATGAATTTAACAGTCTCATCCCCAGGATTGAAAGAGGCGCGGGGCAAACAGATAACACAGATAAAAATACAGATGCAATAGAAAGCAGCCCGAAAGAAAATATATATGAAATTACAGACATGGATGAATTAGAGACCATGATAAATGAAGTAATGGAATATGGAACTATCACCTTGAAGACAATTACGGAAGAAAAAAATATCATAACAGACGATATAATACATTTAGCCGCGATTGTCAAAGGAGATATACAATATTATATAAATTTTAAAAATTTTAGTGATAAACAAGGGCTTCTACATGTTTTAGGGGGAATTCTAGAGGACGAAAAAGTTAGAAAAATAGGCCACAACCTGAAAAAAGAAATTATTCATTTTTATCGCTATAACATCAACATATCCAATCTATATTTTGACACCATGATAGGCGAATATTTGATCGATCCTGCAAAATCCAATTATGATTTAAAGGATTTAGCGTCCCAATATTCAGGGAAAGAAATTATCAATGAGCAAGAACTGATAAGTAAAAGAAAAGGCCAAATTTCTCTGTGGGAAGTATCTGATGACGAGACCAAAAAATCGATATGTAATCATGTTAGGATTATCAACAAAATATACCATCCTATTAAAGAGAATCTGAAGAAATTAGACTTGGAGGAGCTCTATTATAATACAGAATTGCCTTTGGTTGAAGTACTGGCATTTATGGAGTTTCAAGGAATTAAAGCAGATAAGAATATATTATTGAATTTAGAAATAGAATTTAAAGAAAAAATAGAACAATTGACTGAAGAAATTTATAATTTATCAGGCGTACAATTTAATATAAATTCACCAAAACAATTGGGCGAAGTACTTTTTGAAAAACTGGGATTGCCGCCTGTAAAGAAAACAAAGACAGGATATTCTACCGATGCGGGGGTACTTGAAAAGTTATATGATAAACATTATATTATTCCTAAAATATCGGAATACAGACAAATTACAAAACTGAAATCTACGTATGTAGACGGACTATTGGGTATTATAAATCCGGTCACAAATCGCATACATTCAAATTTTAACCAAACGGTTGTAATTACAGGCAGGATATCGAGCACGGAGCCGAACCTGCAAAATATACCCACAAGGCTGGAGATGGGGAGAAGACTGCGTAAAGCGTTTATTTGTGATAGTGGGAATATGTTTATCGATGCGGATTATTCCCAAATTGAGTTGAGGGTGCTTGCGCATATTGCCAATGATGCAAACTTAATAGATGCTTTTATGAAAAATCAAGATATACACAAAAGAACCGCCTCCGAGATATTGGGAATTCCTATAGAAGAGGTGACACCCGGCATGAGAAATAGTGCAAAGGCGGTTAACTTTGGTATTGTTTATGGGATAAGTGATTTTGGTTTGTCTCGGAACCTGGATATACCGGTACACAAGGCAAAACAGTATATAGATAGTTACTTTGAAAAATATCCGTCTATAAAACAGTATATGAAAAATACTGTTAAAGAGGCCGAAGACAGGGGTTATGTTTCTACAATTCTTCACAGGAGAAGGTACCTGCCGGAATTGAGGTCGTCTAATTCCAATGTTCGCAATTTTGGGGAACGTATGGCCATGAACACGCCGATACAGGGAAGTGCCGCAGATATTATAAAAATTGCTATGGTTAAAATATATAAAACATTAAAAGAAGGAAACTTTAAGGCCAAGTTGATCCTTCAGGTGCATGACGAATTGTTAATAGAATGTCCCGAAAATGAAATGGAGACTGTGACTAAAATTTTACGAGAATCTATGGAAAATGCCGTTAAGATATCAGTGCCCTTGAAAGTTGACATATCCTATGCCGATAACTGGTATGATATAAATTAAGGGGTGATTCTATGATACGTGTAATAGGGCTTACAGGGGGAATAGCCGGCGGCAAAACTACGGTATCAAATATATTAAAGGGGCTGGGTGCTATTGTCATAGATGCAGATAAGATTGCCAGGAATGTAGTAGAAAAAGGCAGGCCTGCATTAGATGAAATTGAAAAACATTTTGGCAGGGCTGTTTTGCTTGAAAATGGGGAACTTGACCGTAAAAAGCTCGGTGATATTGTTTTTAATGATGCCAAATTTCTAAAAAAATTAAATGAAATTACTCATCCCTATATTATCAAAGAAATCATTAATGAAATAAATTGGTGTAAAAAAACATATAATGATCGTGTTATAATATTAGATGCAGCCCTATTGGTAGAACAGAATTTGATGCATCTGGTTGAAGAAATTTGGCTCGTTGTTACACCTGAAAAAATTCAGCTTGACCGTCTACTTGAAAGAGACGGTATTAATACAGAAGAGGCCAAAAAACGTATAGATGCACAAATGCCTCTTGAATATAAAAAAAGGTATGCCCATAAAATTATAGATAACTCAAAAGATTTGGCCTATTTGCGAGAACAAATAGAGACAAATTGGAGAGAAGTGATTGAATGATATTTTGAGGTGGTTGTAGCTTATGTTGGTTTTAGGCAGGGGATGTCTCAAGTTCTTGATACTTGTCTTATTATTGATTATTGTGGTTATCGCACTTCAAAATATAAAATGGATTATGAGGACAATCTATCCTGTTCATTA
>CAZVFS010000013.1:16655-18408 GCA_964626575.1 uncultured Alkaliphilus sp.
GGCGAAACATTATACAAAATTCCTTTCGGCGAAACAAGAATTTATAAAAAAAGGGTCCTAAGGGATTATAAAATGTATACCAAAATTTACAAATAGGATAAATTATACAGACCTTATCACTAGGGGGAATTAAGGTGAAAGGATTAAAATATATCAGCATCGTTTTAATAATATTGTTATTAATTACCGCTTGCAGCCCCGGTATTAATATAGAAGATGATGGGGAGGAAGTGTTGGAAGTTTACGTTCCAATGGATGGCGGGACAATAACTGTATCTACAACCAGATTTCAAACATTCAATCCGTTATTTAATAAAAATAAAGGTTTGTTCCAGATTCATCATTTGTTATATGAAGGATTGGTTACTTTTAAGGAAGATATGAGCACAGAACCGTTGTTAGCTGAAAGCTGGAAATTTAACGGAACAGAGAGTGTAGATTTTAAATTACGAAAGGGAGTCAAATGGCATGATGGGCAGCCCCTAACCGCGGATGATGTAATATTTACCTTTAACGCAATAAAGGGGAACGTTAAGGGTCTCAACAAGACGTCTATATATAGACAGTCATTGGCAGACATAGCAGGTATCATCAAAGTTGATGAAAACACCATAAGGGTTAACTTATCAAATGATGTAGCTAACGTACTCGAAATTATGACATTCCCTATTTTACCGAAACATATTTTTCAAGGCAAACAGGCACAACTTTTAGAACAAGAGGACTTAGATATTGTCGGGACAGGGATGTACAAGATGAAAGAATATGAAAAGAGCAGAAGGATTTTATTAACTCATAACAGCGATTATTGGGGGGATAAACCCTATGTAAAAGAAATTGATGTTATTATTGTTCCGGATGAAAAAGCCCAGTTATCTTTACTTGAAAATGGGGACATAGATTTTGTATATACCGATATTGTGGACTGGGGAAAATACGCAGATGATAAAACGAAAAGACATGAAGAATTTGTAATACCCGATTATGAGTTTATAGGGGTCAACTTTAGGAAGGATATTTTGAACAATATAAATATCAGAAAAGCAATAGCTTATGGCATTGACAGAGAAAAGATCGTTAACAATATTTGCTTGGGTCATGCCACGGTAGCAGATTATCCTGTTATGCCTAACTCGTGGCTTTATGATTACAGCAAGATCCAACTTGGACATAACCCCGAGCTGGCAACAACTTTTTTAGATAAGGCGGGTTATACATCAAAGGGAGATAGCAATTTTAGAACAAATGAAAAGGGTAAAACTATAAAACTCAAGTTAATTACCAACACAGGCAATTCGTTAAGGGATCAGATTGCACTATTTATCCAAGAAGATTTAAACAAAATAGGTATACAGCTGGAAATTGAATTTTTGGAATGGGATGATCTTGAAGAACGAATTACTACTAACAATTATGATTTGTTTTTGGGAAGTTGGGAATTATCCTATATACCGAATATTGCGGACATACTTCATTCGTCCGCGATAGATAGCGCTAATTTTATTGCTTATAACAACGAAGAATTAGATGCCCTACTGGATATTTGCTTGAGTGATACTAATTCAACATTGAAAAGTCGAAGGTTCGGCGATGTAGAGGAACATATTGCTAAAGAATTGCCATATATCAGTCTATTTTTTAGAAATGGCGCAATAATAGTAGATAAAAAAATAAAAGGCGATCTGGAACCCCAAAGCTATAATATTTTCTCAAATATCAATAATTGGTATGTTAATACCGAATGATAAAGAAC
>CAZVFS010000014.1:0-5047 GCA_964626575.1 uncultured Alkaliphilus sp.
CCAGATTGTGTTCTATAACTAAAATCGCATTTCCGCCATCCACGAGCCTCTGCAATACCTCTATCAATCTGTCTATATCGGCGGTGTGAAGGCCTGTAGTAGGCTCATCCAATATATACAATGTTTTGCCTGTGCTTCTCTTGCCCAACTCTGATGCCAGTTTAACTCTCTGAGCCTCTCCCCCGGACAATTGGGTCGAGGACTGGCCTAATTTAATATACCCCAAACCCACATCATATAGGGTCTGCAATTTTCTTTGTATTCTCGGTATATTTTCAAAGAAAACAAGGGCTTCTTCCACATTCATCTGTAAAATATCGGATATTGTCTTGCCTTTATATTTTATCTCCAAAGTTTCCCTGTTATATCTCTTGCCTTTACATACTTCGCACGGCACATATACGTCAGGGAGAAAATGCATCTCTATTTTTATAATACCGTCTCCCTTGCAGGCCTCGCATCTTCCGCCCTTTACATTAAAGCTGAAACGTCCCTTTAAATAACCGCGCATTTTGGCCTTTGTGGTCTGTGCAAATATATCACGTATATCATCGAATACACCTGTGTAGGTGGCAGGATTAGAACGCGGTGTCCTTCCTATCGGACTTTGGTCTATTTCTATCACCTTATCAATGTATTCTATGCCCGTCACTTCTCGATGGTCACCGGGCCTGGCTTTTGCCCGGTACAGTTCTTGGGCCATTTTTTTATACAATATCTCGTTTATCAACGTACTCTTACCGGACCCTGAAACACCCGTAACACATGTAAATACACCCAAAGGTATTTCAACATCAATATTTTTTAAGTTATTTTCTCTTGCACCGATTATTTTTAACCAATTACCGTTAGGTTCCCGCCTTTTCTCAGGGACCCTGATCGCTTTCCTGCCGCTTAAATATTGACCTGTAATAGACTGTTCCACCTGCATAATCTGATCTATAGTACCTTCTGCAACAACATTCCCTCCGTGGACACCTGCCCCCGGACCGATATCAATAATATGGTCTGCCATATGCATAGTGCCCTCGTCATGTTCTACCACAATTACCGTATTCCCGATATCGGTTAAACATCTCAAGGTCTTCAACAGTTTATGATTGTCCTTTTGATGTAACCCGATACTGGGCTCGTCTAAAATATATAAAACACCTACAAGGCTTGAGCCTATCTGAGTGGCTAAGCGAATTCGCTGTGATTCCCCGCCGGATAAACTCCCTGCACTTCTCGATAAAGTTAAATAATCCAACCCTACATCCACCAGAAAATCCAATCTGGCTTTGATCTCTTTTAATATCTGTCCGGCAATGAAGGCCCTTCTTTCGTCCAATTTTAATTCATCGAAAAACCGTTTCACCTCTTTTACGGAAAGTTCCGTTACCTCGAAAATGTTTTTACCCCCAACAGTAACTGCTAAGGCAACATCTTTAAGTCTGGCGCCCTTACAAGTTTCACATTTATTTTCTGCGGTGTATTCGTCGATTTTCGCCCTGGCATATTCGGAATTAGTTGTCCTATATCTTCTTGCCATATTGGGGATGACACCCTCAAATATGGAAGAATAATCCCTTATACCTCCGAATTTGGACTCGTACCTGAACTCTATTTTCTTCTTACTGCTCCCATATAATATATCTTCAATCAGCTCTTCCGGTAAATCCTTTATCGGCGTATCTACATTGTAACCATATTGCTTTACTATACTATCCAACATTTTAAAATAATAAGTATTATCGTTAGCCGCGCCCGAACCGCTCCAAGGGGCTACGGCCCCCTCCCTGATTGTCAGGTTTCTATTCGGAATCACCAATTCCGGGTCTATACTTTTCATATGTCCTATGCCGTTACACTCGGGACAGGCCCCAAACGGGCTATTAAATGAAAACATCCTGGGAGCTAATTCCTCTATCCCGATTCCATGCTCGGGACACGCAAATTTTGTGGAAAATGACATCTCTTCTTTATCTATTATATCTACGATTACCAACGAATCACTGAGCTTTAATACCGTCTCTATGGAATCCGCCAGCCTCGATTGTATGCCTTCTTTTACAACAATCCTGTCTACTACCACTTCTATATCATGCTTCTTTGTTTTGACAAGTTCAATATCCTCGTATAAATCTCTGACTTCCCCGTCGATACGAACCCTTACAAAACCTTCTTTTTTTATCTCTCCCAACACCTTTTGATGTTCACCTTTTTTGCCCCTGATAATAGGAGCTAATAATTGTAATCTTGTGCCGGGCTCCAGTTCCATAATCTTATCTACTATCTGTTCCACTTCCATCTGGCTGATCTCTATGCCGCATACGGGGCAGTGCGGTATACCCACTCTGGCAAATAACAGCCTTAAATAGTCATAAATTTCCGTAACCGTCCCCACGGTAGAACGCGGGTTTCTGCTGGTGGTTTTCTGGTCTATTGAAATTGCCGGCGAAAGCCCTTCTATATATTCTACATCCGGCTTTTCCATCTGCCCTAAAAATTGCCTTGCATATGATGACAGGCTTTCTATATACCGCCTTTGCCCCTCCGCATAGATTGTGTCAAGGGCTAATGACGATTTCCCGGAACCGGAAATCCCGGTTATGACTATGAATCTGTCCCTCGGTATTTCAACATCAATATTTTTTAAATTGTGTTCCTTTGCTCCTCTTATGATAATTTTATCTTTTGACATCAACTATCCCTTCCTACACATACTTTTTCTTTGAATCTGTCCGTCCCGGAATGGTATTTTCTTTTTGTCATTCCAAACGGAGTGAGGAATTTTGTTTCAGGATGACAAAGATGTAAAATTCCTCTTTAGGGATTCAATTTTATCCCTCAACTCTGCAGCCCTTTCAAATTGTAAATCTTTGGCTGCCTGCATCATCTCTTTTTCAAGGCCTTTAATTAATTTTTCCAACTCTCCCATAGATAAAATTTTCTTGGTTGATGCTTTCCCGTATTTATCCTTTTCTTCCGCAACCTTAGTCGCTTCTATTACATCTCTGATACCCTTTTCGATAGATCTCGGCTCTATATCATGCTCAAAATTATATCGCTCCTGTATTTTTCTTCTTCTCTCAGTTTCGTCTATGGCCGTTTTCATGGACCTGGTAACCCTATCCGCATACATGATAACTTTACCTTCCACATTCCGCGCAGCCCTGCCGACTGTCTGGATCAACGAGATCTCGGAGCGTAAAAATCCTTCCTTATCCGCGTCTAATATAGCCACCAAAGATACCTCGGGCAGATCCAAGCCTTCTCTCAATAAATTGATACCCACCAAAACATCAAATTCTCCCAGTCGGAGATCCCTGATTATCTCCATTCTTTCCATAGTCTTTATATCCGAATGCAGGTATTTTACTTTTATATCTATCTCGCTCAAATAATCCGTCAAATCTTCCGCCATCTTTTTGGTGAGCGTAGTAACCAATACCCTTTGTTTCTTCTTAACCCTTTTATTTATTTCACTTATCAAATTATCAATCTGCCCGTCAATAGGCCTGACCTCAATTGCCGGGTCTAATAATCCCGTAGGCCTTATTACTTGTTCCACAATCCTGTCCTTTTTCTCCATTTCATAAGGTCCGGGAGTAGCGCTTACATATAAAATTTGATTTACCGATTGTTCAAATTCCCCAAAGTTAAGGGGTCTGTTATCGTAGGCCGACGGTAATCTGAAACCGTAACTGACTAAGGAATCCTTCCTCGAACGATCCCCGCCATACATTGCCCTGACCTGCGGGAGCGTAACATGGGATTCATCCACAATAATCAAATAGTCATCCGGGAAATAATCTATAAGCGTATAGGGCCTGCTTCCCGGCGCTCGTCCTGTTATATGTCTGGAATAATTTTCTATACCCTGACAAAATCCCATTTCCCTCAACATTTCGATGTCATACATTGTGCGCTGTTGTATCCTTTGTGCTTCTATAAGCTTGTCCTCTTCCTTAAACTGTTTAACCCTTTCTTCCAACTCTTCTTCTATCGATTTTATAGCTGTCTCTATTTTCCCCGAACTTGTAGCATAGTGAGATGCCGGAAAAATAGAGGCATGCTGCCTTATTCCGATTATCTCTCCTGTCAGACTGTTTACTTCCATTATTCGATCGATTTCATCACCAAAAAATTCAACACGAAGAACATTGTCCGCAGATGATGCAGGAAATATCTCCACGACATCCCCTCTCACTCTGAATGTCCCGCGAACAAAGTTTATATCGTTTCTTTCGTATTGTATATTCACCAATTGCCGCAAAACTTCTTCCCTGCTTTTTTCCATACCTACCCTGAGAGAGACCACCAAGTTTTTATATTCCGCCGGGTCCCCCAGGCCATAAATACAAGAAACACTCGCAACTATGATAACATCTCGCCTTTCCAATAAAGCAGAGGTAGCCGAGTGCCTTAATTTATCAATCTCATCGTTAACCGACGAGTCTTTTTCTATATAAGTATCGCTATGCACGATATATGCCTCAGGTTGATAATAATCGTAATAGCTTACGAAGTATTCCACCGCATTATTCGGGAAAAACTCCTTAAATTCACTGCAAAGTTGGGCTGCCAAAGTTTTGTTGTGAGCAATTACCAAAGTAGGTTTCTGAACCTTTTCTATCACGTTTGCCATGGTAAATGTCTTTCCCGAACCTGTAACTCCCAACAATACCTGATGTTTTACCCCCGAATTGATTCCTTCGGCCAAGGCTTCTATCGCCTCAGGCTGGTCACCTGTAGGTCTATAATCGGACACGATTTTAAATTTCCCCATCATATATCTTCCCTTCTAGCTTCCGATATTTAACCTCACTACAATTAGGCGGACTAAATCGTCCGCCACTATTTTTCTGTTTTGTATTTGTCATTACTATTGTACCATAATTTAAAACAAATAAAAACATCTCCGAGCGACGAAGATGTTTCTATTATATTACATTCTTTTTAAAATGCCTTTACTATTTTTTCTGTATTTCTTTTTTTAGCACCTCTACGGATTTTTTTAACTGCGTATCCTCATGGGATTCAATTTCAAATTCATCATCTATCT
>CAZVFS010000014.1:5147-12237 GCA_964626575.1 uncultured Alkaliphilus sp.
GATTTTTTTAACTGCGTATCCTCATGGGATTCAATTTCAAATTCATCATCTATCTCATTTGGCAATTCTACCACAATATCCGGTTCCACTCCGATACCATGAATATTGGTCCCGTTTGGAGTAAAATATTCAGAAATTGTAAACTTAAACCCGGTTCCGTCGGTAAGCGGTTTGACCTGCTGTACCAAACCCTTGCCAAATGTGGCAGTCCCTATTATTTTGCCTTTTCCGCCGTCTTTGATTGCTCCCGCTAAAATCTCAGAAGCGCTGGCACTGCCCTTGTTTACCAAAACCACAATCGGCAGTTCCAATTGCCTTCTATCGGACTTTTCTACTTTTCTGTTCCCATTACGATCCTCCGTATACACAATTACCTGTTCTCCTAATATTTCATCGGCAATTTCAATACATTCGTCCAATAAACCGCCGGGATTGTTTCTCAAGTCTAAAATAATTCCCTTAACATTTTTCTTTTTCAATGATTGCAAGTGTTCTTTAAAGTCTTTGGCAGTCTGTTCATCAAACATGCTTATCCTGATATAGCCGATATTTTTTTCCATAACTTCGGAACGAACTGTTTTTAATCGAATCTCTTCCCTTATAATATCTACATCAAATACCTTATCCTTGCCGTCCCTTAAAATCGAGAGTTTTAGTTTTGTTCCCGGTTCCCCCTTCATTAAGTCCACCGCATAATCTAATTTGTCACCAAATACAGCTTCACCATTAACGGATATTATCCGGTCCCCTGTAATAAGCCCCGCCTTTTCTCCCGGTGTATCTTCTATCGGGGACACCACAGTTACATAACCGTCCTCACCCGGAGTTACTATTACACCGATACCTCCATAAACCCCTTGTGTTCTGGTCACCAGATCACTATATTCTTTCGCATCCATATACAATGTATACGGATCTCCTATGCTATTAAACATGCCCTTTATGGCGCCTTCGATGAGTTCATCTTCATTGAGTTCCCTGTAATAATTCTTTAGCAGATAGTTCTTAAGCGATAAGAATTTCTCGTACTGCTTGTAGCTGCCTCGCGGTATTGCATATCCGAACCCCAGCGGTGATGTTACAAGATTCCCGACCGTAAAATTTAAAACAGTAGTAAGTATAATAATTATTAATGCCCCGACTATGGCTTTTCGTTTACTGATCATGTGATCTTCCCCTTTGAATTATTCACTGCACTGTATTTTTATTCTATGGTATGTTATAAAACATTATACCTTACTGCTATGTATTATACAAAAAAATATCAAAGAATTTAATAATTCTTTGATATTTACGTATTAATAATACAACTACATAGATTCTTCGTAAGCACCGTTAGGAAGCGATGGGGACAGTTATTTTTGCTTCAGTCCCCTTTGCAAAGCAATGAAGCAATGTGAAGCAAAAAGAACCGTCCCCATTGCTTCACGGATGACAAAAATGTGGGGTCTTAATTCCCCTTTACATATGGAATAGGATCTACGTACTGTCCGTTTTTCCGCACCTCAAAGTGTACATGAGGTCCTGTGGACATTCCCGTACTTCCTACAAGTGCAATTTTTTGGCCCTTTGTTACACTGGCACCTTCGGAAACCAACAATTTCGAATTGTGGGCATACAATGTCATTATACCTCCGCCATGATCAATAATCACAGCCTTTCCATAGCCGCCCAAGGTACAGGCAGTTACCACTTCCCCGTTACCGGCCGCTACCACATCCTTTCCTGCCGGTACTTTTATGTCTATACCTGTATGAAATTTGGGAACTTTTAGGATTGGGTGAATCCTGTTCCCAAAATATGAACTTATTGTTGTATACCCCGGAACAGGCCATTGCAATACTCCCCCTATATAAGCGCCACTCGATTGAAGACTTCTGAGTCTATTTGTGAGTTCATCCGCTTCTCTTTTTGCCTGATCTAACATTTTTTCCAAAGCAACCTTATCTTTAGCCAAATCTTCTCTTAATCGTTCCTGTTCCCCGCGAGAGGCTTGAAGGCTTTTTTGTTCCTGCTCCGCATTGGATTTCAGATTAATTAATTGACGCCTCTGATTTTCCAAACTGGTCTTTTCTTCCTTTATGATATCCCTTTGCTCCTTCAATTCCTTTAACAATTTCACGTCATGGTCAACTATTCTCTTCACCATATCCAGGTTTGTCAGCAATTCCGTGATATCCTTGGAATTTAACAATACTTCCACATAACCTATATTCCCGTTCCTATACATGACATTGATTCTGTCACCCATTATATCCTGCTTGTCTTCTATTTTTTCCTTTGCTACCTCAAGATTTTCCAGGGTTACATCGATTTCGGATTCTGTTTTCGAAATTTTGGTTTTTAACAGTTTTATCTTTTCTTCAGATTCACTGATTTTTGATTCCAATGTCTGAATTTTGGTAATTATATCTCCCTCTTTTTTCTTGACCTGATTCAACTGATCCGAAATGCCTTTTTGCTTATTTTTGTTTTCCTTTAGTTGATTGTCGTAATACGTCGCATTATTCGCAAATGAAAACAATGATGTAACAGTTATCAAGACAAGAATAATCGAAGCAATTCCGTATTTTTTCCCCATACCAATGTCCCCCATCATATTTTTTTCTACTGCACCCTTAGGTATCTTCTCAATGAAAATATACTGCCCAGAGCCCCAACACCTATACCCAATACTGCAAATATATATATTGTCTTGTTCATCATGTCATTAACAGATACCATATACGCACTAAACATCAAGTAGAATCTACCGGTAATAACGTTAAAGGCATACTGATAACCGTAGTAAACAACCGCCGTAGATATAATTGCCCCAATAAGGCCCAACAACATCCCTTCGAGCAAAAACGGCCACCTGATAAACCAATTCGTCGCCCCTACATTTTTCATTATTCCAATTTCCTGCCTTCTGACATTCAAAGTCAGTTTAATGGTATTTGAAATAATGAATACGGCAACAAAGATTAAAATTAAAATAATTACTAGTCCTATAGTTCTGATAAATCTAGCTATTCTTAACAGCTGGTCTACAATTTCCTTATAATATTTAATTTCATCTATCCCTTTTAAAGGAATTAACTTCTCGACAATGCTGTCTGCCAATTCAAGATCGTCCATTTGAATTATATATGAATTGGGCAAAGTGTTTTTTTCTAAACCCTCCAGTAGGTACCCTTCCTCGCCCCAACTCTCCTTGTATTTTTCCAAGGCTTCCTCTTTGGATTCATAAATAATCCCCGATACACCGTTTATCACTTCTATCTGTTTACCCACATTATTTATCTCTTCAATAGACAAATCATCACTCAGATAGACCTGTATTTTATCAAACTGCAACTGTACCAAATCCGCTAAATTACTGATATTTAACACTAAGGTAATTACTAATCCCAGTATTATCAGGGTTGCGGCTACAGTTCCTATAGAAGCCATGCTCATGGTCCTGTTGCGCCAGAGCCCGACTAATCCTTGTCCTAATACATACTTAACCGTCCTAACCTTCATATTCGTATGCTCCCCTTTGCTCGTCACGAATAATTCTTCCTTTTTCCAGGGCAACTACTCGCTGTTGCATTGTATCTACGATGTTTCTTGCATGGGTGGCCATAATAACAGTTGTACCTCGCCTGTTTATTTGTTTCAATACCTTCATAATTTCCCAAGCTGTTTCAGGATCCAAATTTCCGGTCGGTTCGTCGGCAATCAATATGGATGGATTGTTTACAATAGCCCTGGCGATCGAAACCCTCTGTTTTTCCCCACCGGATAATTGATATGGATATGAAGCAGCCTTATCGCTCAACCCTACCATACCTAATACCATCGGAACTTGCCTTCTGATTTCCTTGGGTGTTGCTTCTATAACCTGCATGGCAAATGCTACATTTTCATATACAGTTTTGTTTTGAAGTAACCTGAAGTCCTGAAATACAACCCCAACGTTCCTTCTATGGTATGGGACTTTTCGCTTTGAAAGTTTTGTTATGTCCTGCCCACCGACAAAAATATTTCCCATTGTAGGTTCTTCTTCCTTTAAAATCAATTTCACACAAGTGGATTTGCCTGCCCCACTTGGGCCTACAAGGAATACAAATTCCTCTTTCTCTATTTTTAAATTTATATTTATCAACGCTTGTACGCCTTTTAAATATGTTTTGGTTACATTATGCAGTTCGATCAAATCCATCAACTCCCGCTAATCTATATAACATTTCGACATTAAATTGTATTTTCCTTCTATAAAAAACAAATATAGTAACTATGGCCTAAACTATACCGAAGCCGGATATTAGAGGCCGGAGACCGGAACCTCCTGAAAAATGGGTACTAATTAGAGTAAGGCCCGTTGACAAAAAGGCAACAAACACTAAAAATCTACTATTATTATAGCAGTAGTTGTCGATTTATTTCAATCGAATTCACTGCCAAAATATAGCATCTGACATTTTCTTGTGTAGTGTGAAATAATTGTAGTAAAAACAAAAGAATGGTATAATAAAATTAAACAACAAATTGGGGGGTGGGTCATTGAAAAAAGAAATTAGGGAAGCCATATTACAAGAAAAGGTGAAATTCTCCAAGGCCGTGGCAAAAGAAAAGAGTCTTGCTATATTCAATATACTCAAAGAAACGGATCTATATAAAAACGCCGACAATGTTATGGTTTATATTACCCTCGATAATGAAAATGAGGTTTCTACAGCGCCCTTAATTAACGACCTTTTTGATAAGGGAAAAAGGATATTTGTTCCTCTAACAGTACATAAAACCAAGGAATTAATTGTATCGGAATTAAAGGACCTTGAAGGGGATTTAGAGATAGGCAATTTTGGGGTTATGGAACCCAAAAAAGAAACCACAAGACCTGTGGATCCTTCTATACTTGATCTGGTTATTGTACCCGGTGTCGCTTTTGATAAGGAAGGCTATCGTATAGGACATGGCGCCGGTTATTATGACAGATTTCTGCCCAGATTGTCCGAAAAAACCGCAACAGTATCCCTGGCTTTTGATATGCAACTGATTGACAAGGTTCCCACCTGTTGCCACGATATTGCCGTAGAATATATTATAACCGAAAAACAGCTCATTAAATGTACATGTACAAAGGATAACACTTAAGGTTATCCTTTTATTTTTTTGTACTTTATTCTTTATATCATTGCCATGCTGCCTATTTTTAGGCCGAACCGCTCTTCTTTTTTGTACGATTCATCTCTTTAAGTTTCTTCGTTATTAATCCGTTTATCGTGTTATCCGGATATTCTCCATCTTTATTTAAAACACCGACCTCCATATCTGTCAATATCTCTATACCTTCATCGACATGGCCGACAGCATAAATATGAAACTCATTATTTTTAACCGCATCTATAACTTCTTTTTTTAACATCAAATTTTTGACATTCTGTTTCGGAATCATTACCCCTTGTTTTCCCGTCAAGCCTCCCAATTTACATATTTCAAAAAACCCTTCGATTTTTTCATTAACCCCGCCAATAGGTTGTACTTCCCCTTTTTGGTTGACAGATCCCGTCACTGCAATATATTGTTTGACCGGCACCTCGGATATACCGGATAAAATAGCGTATAACTCTGTGCTCGATGCACTGTCACCCTCTATAAATGAATAACTCTGTTCAAAACCGATACTCACCGTCAAGCCTAAAGGTTGAAGTCTTGCATATTTCTCTCCCAGGTATCCGCTTAAAATAAGGACCCCTTTGTCATGTATCCTGCCACTTTGATTTGCTTCTCTTTCGATATTTATAATCCCGGATTCCCCGCTGTAGGTAGAGGCCGTAATTCTGGTTGGTTTGCCAAAACTGTATTCACCTGCACTTATGACGGCTAACCCGTTAATCTGGCCAACCTTTGCCCCTTTCAGATCTATCAATAAACTACCGTCTAGAAACATCTCCTTGAGTTTTTCCTCATATTTGTTGTTTCTGTATACTTTTTCGCTGATAGCTTTTTGAATATGCTTTTCCCCGATAACAGCAGAGCTGTCCTCCTCTGCCCACAAATCCGCTTCATACAGTATTTCAATAATTCTGTTAAACCTGGCGCTAAGTTTATGCTTATCCCCCGCCAATCTTGAACTGTATTCCATTACCCTCGCAACAGCAGACCTGTCGAGGTGTTTTAGGCCTTCCCTTCTATTATGGGTGGCTATAAACTGTGCTATTTTATAAATATTTTCGGGTTCCCTGTTCATTTCGGTATCAAAATCTACCATCACTTTGAAAAGTTTTCTAAAATCGTCATCATAATTATAGAGTATATTATAGGTATAATAATCCCCAATCAATATAACCTTTATATTTAACGGAATCGCTTCTGGTTTTATGGTTGAAGGCACCAAATAACCCATCTGTCTATTTAAATTTTCGATGCTAATTTTTTTCGTACTTAATGCCCTCTTCAGCACCTCCCATGCAAGCGGATTATTTAATATGCCCCTCATCTGTAATATTAAAAAACCGCCATTTGCCAAATGCAATGCTCCGGGTTTAATCTGCATAAAATCTGTCTTGAGCATACCCAGATAACTTTTATATTCTATGGTGCCCAGTATGTTATTAAATGTAGGATTAGATTCTTTTATAACAGGTGCATGCTGTAATTCACTATTATCAACAAACAAATTCACATTATATCTATTGAAAAAATCCTGGCTTTGTTGCATTGTCATACCCATAAACTGTGTCTTTTCGTCCGGGTCCATCTGGGGTTTTTCCTTAGATTTAAAATAGTCCAGGTTTTCCATAATATCCTTTTCGAGATCGTTGATATGTTCTGTGTTGGATTTTCTGTCCCCGTATTTTTTACAGAGCCCGTTTATATCATGGTTGACAATAGCGTAAACGATGCCACGTTCTAACTGTTTGATATCCTCTGAAAATTGTTCTTCCAGTTTTTTGACCTCCTTTATCAGGTCAAAGGTCTCCATATTTAATTGATTAGACCTTTCCATTATCTTGTCTGTCTCTTCTCTTGATAGAGACAGGTATTCTTTTTGGTTCATAGGCCTGCCCTCTTTGAGCGGCATAGACATAATTCCCCTGTCTGTAGAGGTAAACATAAA
>CAZVFS010000014.1:12337-15496 GCA_964626575.1 uncultured Alkaliphilus sp.
CTTTTGCCGACGCCACCTATGCCTGCCACATAAATATTATATCCCATCTTTTTTATCTTAAGACCAAAGGTCAGTGCATCCGCACCCCTCTCTTGTCCGATGATTCCTTCCAGTAACTGTAAATCTTCCGTAGTTTCAAAAGATAAGTCCTCGATATCACATAGATTGGTGAGTTGCTCTTCTGCCAAACGATATTCTTCATGCATAAAATCCCCCCCTCTAATTATTATATGATAATTAGAGGGGGGATTTCTACAATTAATAGAAAATACTGAAAAATTGATTTCCTCTTTTTACATTTGCCGATGATAACCGACACCTTTTCGGGTGAATATAATTATTCAAATAAAGACTTAATTTGATATGTTGTCTCCTTATCATTGATATTAAATTCTACATACTTAAAAGCCTCCCGGGGATCCTTTGTAATATCGCTGCTATAAACACCCGTTGAGATGTATCTTACGCCGTTGACAACGTCTGTAGAAATGTCTTGCCCCTCATAAAAGACAAACACGTATTTCCCTTTTTGAGATAGTTCCGTCAATGTATCCATCAACAAATCTGCTTCCAATTTGTCCGTAAAGCCGCCGGTGCCGAAGATAGGTTTGGACATCACTACAAATATGTTTTTCTTGTCTGTGGTATTGATTAATTTTTGCAACCAGGGCCACTGTTCAAAGTCCGTCTGTCTTATACCGTCTTTCGAATTGTCTAGATGTATAATCAGACTGTTCCCCAATTCTGTAAAGCTATATCCGGATTTTGCAGAAATCATTTGCTTTTTAATATTACCGGCCAACCTTGAATCTATGTTTCCCGTAAATAGCGATAGAATATGATTATTGTTTACCAAACTGCCGATTCTGTTCATTACAATCTTATCTAACAATGTATAATTTTTAAACTGAATTCCGCTATGTATAAATAACTTTTCACCCTCAATTTCGTAGGGTTTGTTAAGGCTATCTTCAGTCCCTCCATGGGAATCATCCGGAGGTAAAACATCCAAGGTTACTTCCGAGGTGATTCCTGAATACTCGACACTTATTACGACTCTTCCCGGTTCGGTGGGTATAAAATTTGTGCCGTTGAGATTTCCTTTTCCAGATTTTAATGAAAATTTAACTTTTGAATTGTTAACCCATAACGGATTATAATTTTTATCAAACGCTTTTACATTTATTTTATATGGGATTCCCACAAAGATTTTTTCACCATCAATTTCCGCCTTTATTCCTTTCAGACTACTCTCAGGTGATGTGGATACTATTGCAACACTATTAATAATTTTCCTTTCAACACCGTCGGAGGGATGATTTATAACCTTGGGTTCAAACTCCCCTTGGCCTCTTTTCATCATAACGGTTGATCCCCCGCCATCCATCATAATTGCCTCATAGCTTCCGAGTTCAATCAATATTTCAGCCAGCCGCCCGCCGTCCACCCCTTTATAAGATGTATGCCTGCCGTCTATTGTTACAAAAATAAGTCTACTGCGATCCTGCGTAATACCTATAGCTGTTCTCGGATGGGCTCCCGATACATCCTGGGTGAAGGGTGCAACTTGTCCGTCCTTTACTAAAATGGTCCCCCCGCCAAAAGCCAGTTTTATATTATCAATACCGGGGGCTATATCCGTATGTACTGTTACAATATCACCAACCTGTAAATTATCATACAATTCATAAGCTTTTGCAGCGGAGGCCAGCAATACATACCCGCTTTCAGGAATTTCCACGGCAGGTTGACCACTTCTGACCTCAACTACTTCATCATTTTCAACCACTACTTCCACCATATCCCAATATTTTTCTGTCGCCCCGGGTGAATATGTACCCCAATTTCTGTCTATCAACATAATATTTCTGTATTCCCATAGATACTTGTTTATAGAGCCTAGTTGAATTCCATTACCTCTGTCTGTTGTAATGTAAATGTCGTAATCCCAATAGTCAATCGAGGCCTGATTAAAATTGTCGATATAAAATGTCGCCAGTTCCTCCCCTATTACAGGGCTGCTGACCATTTTCCCGTCTCTTATCATTGCCCCCGTAGGCGATGACGGAGTTTGCATAAAAAAGAAATCCGCGTTCATGGAAACAACAACATTATCTTCCTTTTCGGTCATTGAGGACAATGTTTCCCTAGTTGAAAGTCCCTCTTCACTCTGTAACAATTTTAGTGCCGTATTTTTATTGTTTAAATCAAAATACGCGACATCCATATTCAACCAACCGTCTTTGGTAAAACGGAGAACATTTTTATATGTAACTCCGTCGGAAATAATTTCATCTTCTATCTTTTCATATACTATTTGGTTGGCAAAGCCTGTAATTGTCGAAAGTATTATCACCATTACAGACAGTACCATGGGTATAACAACTTTCCTGAATTTGTTCATTTATATCCCCCCGTTATACAATTTTCAGTCCCATATATACCCTTATTATATATTAACAGGGATACAAACATATTAAATTTACATTACAAAGTACCGTAGGTGACGAAGGATGGTTCGCAATGCACGTACGTAAAAAAGGAGTAAAGGAAATTCCCTTACCCCTTGGAAAAATCCCTTACCCTTTTTGTTTTACTTCCAAATGAATCTTTTTAGGCAACTCCTTCAATTCCGTCTTTACAATTGCATATGGATGTGTCATCGCCTGGTTTACAATATCTTCCGGTTTAGGATCCTTGAATATTGCGTGAACTATCAATCTGGTTTCTTCCTCTTCCTTTACCAACTCCAGCCTTTCGATGTTCACATCATATCCCGCTGTCAGTTTTTGCCCGCGGGTGACTATTACATAAATTTGATCATCTACTTTAGCCGCCAGAGCCCTCTCCAACATCATATACCTCGGCAGTATTTCATTAATTTTCTCGGGAACCTGTTCCTTATTTAATACCATATAGCCCACCTCTTTATCATTCTTAAATATTAATTTAGGAATAAATTTAACAAGGCCTGCAGCTATCACAATAATTAAAATCATAGTAATAAATAATTTCCAATTTATCTTCGGCAGTTTTGGTATCTTCCCCATATTTCTTCCCCCCTTTTTTGCTACTACATTGATTGATATCAATTATATGTTTTGTTAAATTAAATGTGGCCTTACATTTATTTGTATTCGGGGTGGGACAGAAATATTC
>CAZVFS010000014.1:15596-18312 GCA_964626575.1 uncultured Alkaliphilus sp.
TCTATTACATTGATCACAGCTTTCACTATATCGCTGCTAGTCAATCCATATTTTTTCATGAGCTCCGCCGGTTTTCCGGATTCTCCAAAAGTATCCTTTATACCTATGCGTTTCAACGGTACAGGGTAATTCTCGCCTATTACCTCCGCAACGGCCGAACCTAATCCCCCGATGATGTTATGCTCCTCTGCAGTCACTATAGCCCCGGTTTCCCTAGCAGCCTCGATAATTAAATTTTCATCTATGGGTTTGATGGTATGTATATTGATCACCCTTACCTTTATTCCTCCAGTCTCCAGTTCCTTGGCGGCCTCCAATGCTTCACCGACCATCAACCCTGTCGCAATTATGGTTGCATCATCACCTTTGTTTAAAACTACACCTTTTCCTATTTCAAATTTATAAGACGCCTTGTCATTAATAACAGGTACCGCAAGCCTTCCCAATCTGACATACACTGGCCCGTCCATTTTTGAAACCGCATGTATGACGGCCCTTGTTTCAACGCTGTCGGAAGGTACAATCACCGTCATGTTGGGAATAGTCCTCATACATGATATATCTTCTATAGCTTGATGTGAAGCGCCGTCTTCACCCACCGTAATTCCTGAATGGGTTGCGCATATTTTTACATTTAATTTTGGATAGCCTATAGAGTTTCTTACTATTTCAAAAGCACGGCCTGTCGCAAATATAGCAAAAGTACTGGCAAAGACAATTTTACCCGCTGTAGATAATCCGGCGGCAACTCCCATAAGATTTTGTTCTGCAATTCCAACATTAACAAATCTCTCAGGGAATTCCTGTCCAAAGGCATATGTTTTGGTTGATTTAGAAAGATCCGCATCGAGTACGACGATATTTTCATTTACCTTGCCGAGTTCTACCAGAGCCTTGCCGTATGCATCACGAGTAGCTACCATATCCGCCATTATATCTCACCCCCAAGTTCCTTTAAAGCCTGCAATTTCTGATCTTCTTTGGGAGCTTTTCCATGCCAGTCTACCTCATTCTCCATAAAGGAAACTCCCTTACCTTTTATTGTTTTAGCCACAATTACCGTCGGTGTGCCCTTTGTTTGTTTAGCTTTGTCGATGGATATAATTATATCCTCAATACAGTGCCCGTCTGTTTCGATAACATTCCAACCAAAAGCCTTGAATTTATCTGTTACAGGATCGACAGTCAGAATCTCTTCATTTGTTCCGTCTATCTGAAGCCCGTTATGGTCCACAATTGCAGTCAAATTATCCAACTTATAATGGGCTGCCAACATTGCAGCCTCCCAAACAATACCTTCCTGCAGTTCTCCGTCGCCTAAAAGTGTATAAACCCTGTAATCTTTTTTATCTATTTTGGCTGCTATCGCCATCCCGCAGGATGCCGAAAATCCTTGTCCCAAAGAACCTGTAGACATGTCTACACCCGGGGTTCCCTTCATATCAGGGTGTCCCTGCAACATGGAATCTATTTTTCTTAACCTTAATAGTTCCTCCCTTGGGAAAAAACCCTTTCTTGCTAAGATTGCATATAGAGCAGGTGCGGCATGCCCTTTAGACAATGTAAAACGATCTCTGTCTTCCCACTGTGGATTACCGCTGTCTGTTCTCATTTCATGAAAATATAGTGCTGTTAAAATATCAGCCGCCGATAAAGAACCGCCCGGATGACCCGAGCCTGATTCTGCAATCATTGCAATGATATCTCTTCTGATATCGGTGGCTATTGTCCTTAACTCCCGTATATCCAAGTTGACTCCTCCTACCTTTTGTTTTCTATCTGTTTAAAACCTTCCCCAAGCACTTCGTGTATGGTTGTAACCATTATAAAAGCATCGTCATCTATTTCATGTACAAGCTTTTTTAATTCTGCTACTTGAGCACGGTTTACTACACATAAAAGCACATCTTTCTGCTCGCCCGTATAAAATCCTCTTCCTTCCAATATAGTAACTCCTCTGTCCAGTTCCAAATTTATTTTCCTGCCGATCTCATCGGGATAGTTAGAAATAATATAAAATGCCTTTGAATAATTCAATCCTTCTATTACAAAATCTGCCATATGAACTATTATGTATAATGATATAACAGAATATAATGATATCTCTATATTTTTTACAATAACACCTGCTATTATAATTATCGTCAAATCTAATATCATCATCGATTTAGCCACGCTAAAACGGGGAAAATATTTGTTAATCATAGCTCCCGCCAAATCTGTGCCCCCTGTCGTGCCGCCGCTCCTAAATACAAAGCCCAGCCCCGCTCCCACAATTACACCGCCATAGATAGCGGATAACAGCAGGTCGGCGGTCAATATATAACTGCCCCCGAACATAATAATAAACAGTCTGGTAAAGGCAGAGAGCATAATGGTCGCAAAAATCGTTTTTATACCAAAGACGCCACCCAATATAAACAAACCTATAATAAACAAGGGGATATTGATAGCCAGATTGGTCACATCTATAGGTACATGAAACACTTCCTGTACAACAACGGATAACCCTGTCACTCCTCCGGGGGCTATCGTGTTGGGCGCCAAAAATAAAACCAGGCCTATCGCTATCAGAGCGCATCCCAAAGCTATCCCCATATATTCAAATAATATGTTGTAAACCTTGTTTTTCATAAAATATAACACCCTTAAATGTTCATGTTGACTATACATGATAACATATAAAATAATTTCACGTTGCTATTTTGTAAAGATA
>CAZVFS010000015.1:0-18122 GCA_964626575.1 uncultured Alkaliphilus sp.
ACCTGATGGCCTTGGTGGTTCCGGAGAAACCCACCTATACCGCTATGGACAGGGAAACCTACAATACGTTTGCCCAGGCCTATAATGACAAATATGCGGAGAACATTTCGAACGGTCAGGCTAAGGCCCTGCCTTTCGTTACTGATGCCGTGCTGCCGGAGGATGCCACGGGAGACCCCTTCGCTTATTGGACCGACAGTGGCTCCACCGACTCTGCTGTCAGCGGTTTTGTCAGTTTGAGCGACAGCTCTCGCAAGGAGCTGGGCAAGGGCAGCGGCAGTGTTTCCAGCGGCTGGACCTCGTCCAGCGAGCACTCCAAGGGTGTGGAGCACTCTGCCGGCTTCCAAGTGTCCACCACCCATCAGTGGGGCACGGAGAACCATCTCTATGGCTTTACAGCGGAATTTTCGTACAGCCACGCCGTCGGCACTGTACATACGACCACGAAAAGCCGCGGTGCTTCAGGTACTGTAAGCAGCCTGGATACCAACGCGCTGCGCTCTGTGTACGGGATCCCCAAAACGGTGTCCAACCAGTATAACTTTGTCTGGGATTTTGGTATGCGCAACTGGACCCTGGGCACCGAGCTGAATGCCGATGTCATCCCGATCTTCGGTTATCTGCTCTCCAATATTACAGCTGCGCCGCCAAGTCCGCGGCTGACGTCGACAGATCTGGTGGGTGAAACCAGCGTCAAGGTGTCTTGGGAGAAGCCGGCGGAAAAATGGAATCGCCCGTTCACCGGCTATAATGTCTGGGCGAAGGAAAGTAACGGCGAGTTTGTCCGATTAAACGAGACACTGCTCGCCAAAGATGCTCCTTCAGCATATCTGGTACAGGGTCTGAGAACCAACCGGGAGTACACCTTTGCCGTCACCACACAATACGACACCGGTATAAACAGTTATCAATCAGCTTGGTCAAACCAAGAGATGGTGAAGATACCCAAGGGATGGTTCGCTTTTGCCTTGAATGTCTCTCCCGGCGGCACAGCCGATTTATCCGCTGTGACAGAGACGAACATCCCGCTTATCAGCGGCAACAAATACATAGAAGAAACGGTCTTCTCCATCACCGCGAACGCGAAGGAAGATTTTGTGGTGACCGGATACAAGCTCGTAAAGGACGGCGAGACAACCGATTTCACGCTGGCACCGACGAAGCAGCTTGCGTTGCGTATTCCGCTGGTTGACGCGGATACCGCCATCACCGTGCTGACACAACGCGGCCAGGGCATCGTTACCTACGATCAGGCCGAAACAGACGGCGACTTTCCGCAGGGTAGTGTAACCGCTTCAATTGCCGGCAGTCCCTTTACCAGCGGCGATACCGCGTCTAAAGACGTCACGTTTAAAGCCGTGTCCGCGACCGGGTATGTCCACACCGGTTGGGAGATCGTGGTGAACGGCGACGCGCCATATTTTGCGGCCGCGGAGGGTGCAACGCTTGTTTACACGCCACTGGGTGCCACAAACCATATAAAGGCGGTGTTTGTCAAAGCCAGCCTTCAAGAGACCCATTCGGTGAAACTGACAGCCGCTACAGTTCCGCCGCAGGGAAGAGTCTTTGTTACGGACGAAGCCGGCACGGTTCTGACACCGATCGGAGGGGAGCTCATAGCACCCAAGGGAGCACGGCTCACCTTCACCGCTGTGCCGGAGGAGGGCTTTGACTTCGATTACTGGAGCGGGCTTGCCGCTTCGCATACCAATCCCTGCACTGTGACCGTCAATGGAGACTTGGATATAAAGGGATATTTCTACGCGCCGGTTCTGCGCAGTGTCAAGTACTCTGCCGGCACGGGCGGCCAGGTCACCGCCACACGCAACGGGATCTCTTTCGCCAGCGGCGACAATTTCCCGCCGGTGGACGCAAGCTATATATTTAGGGCGGAAGCGGCAGACGGCTATGTTTTTGACAAATGGACGATCAATGGCAGGGACAGTAGCGAGCAAGGCCTAATCCTCAGCCTGCCCGATTTGTCTGAGAACATCACGATAAAAGCAGAATTCATTTCGGCACCGGCTTCTTCGACTACGGCTGTTGCTGCTCCCCAGGCAGAGCCCGCGGGTGGAATCTACTATATGAATACCCTTGTGACGCTCAGTGCTGAGGAGGAGGCGGCCATCTATTATACGATGGACGGCAGCGTGCCTGCGCAAGACTTTCTTCTGTACTCTGCGCCACTGTATATCGACGCTTCGGTGAAGCTGCGCGCGATCGCCGTCAAGGACGACGTCAGCTCCGCGGTCATGGAAGAGTACTATACAATCGCCGACAACCTCGTAACCATCACAGCCTCCGGCGGCAGCCATGTCACTGTTTTCCCAAGTGGCTCCATTCTGGTGCCCAAGGGGACGGATCAGACATTTTACTTCACGCCGGACGACGGCTATATTGTCACGGAGGTGTGTGTGGACGACGTGAACGTCGGCGCAGGCGAAAGCTACACATTTTCCAATGTAAGCGAAGCGCACAGCATCACAGCCACTGCCAAGACCGGCCATCAGATCACTCTTGCGACAAGCGGTCCCGGCAGCGCTGCCGCCTCTCAGATGAAAGCGGTGTCGGGCACAGTCATCCTGCTGACCGCCACACCTGAGCAGGGCTATGTCCTGAAAGAGTGGGCGGTGGGCGCAGGTGAAGTGTCCATAAAGGATGGCAAATTCACCATGCCTGACACCGATGTTTTGCTCACGGCAGTGTTTGAGGCTGTCACGCATACAATCATCGCGACGACCGAAGTGGGTGGCAGCATTACACCCAGCGGCCAGACAGATGTCATGGACGGCGGCAGCCGCAGCTTCTCCATGTCCGCTGACGCCGGATACGTGATCCAAGATGTACTGGTGGACGGCAAGAGCGTGGGCGCGCTGACAAGCTATGTTTTCAGTAATGTTGATAAAAACCACACGATCGATCTCCTAACCGCCAAAATATACCCCATAACCGTATTGATCGAAGGCGGGCGGGGCACGGCCACGGCCAGTGCTTCAAAGGCAACAAAGGGCACGGAGATCACGCTTTCCACGGCGCCGGACAAAGACTATCGCTTTGTAGAATGGCGGGTTAATGCCGGTGGAGTGTCTATAGTGGATGGTAAATTCACCATGCCTGATGCTGACGTTTTACTCACGGCAGTGTTTGAATATGTGCCATATACAATCATAGCAAAGGCAGGAACAGGAGGCACAATCACACCGAACGGCGCAGTGGCCGTTGGTGCCAGCGGTCAGACCTTTACCATGACCGCCAACGCCGGATACACGATTGCGGATGTACTGGTTGACAACGAGAGCATGGGCGCGCTGGGGAGTTATACCTTCAGGAATATTAATCAAGACCATACCATAACTGTTTCCTTTGACCGTGTCACCCAACCGGGCTCATCAGGTGATGGGAGCGGTGGAGGTGATGCAAGTGGTGCAGGTGGTGCAGATGGTGCAGGTAAAATACCCCCTACTGTCACCGTACCCGCTAGCGGTGGAGCACAGAGCATAGATATCGACGTAATAACCGGTGGGGATACCATCACTACCAGTCCTCCCTCTACTTCAGAGTTACAGGGTATCATTGGAGGGGCGGTTGTGGCGAATCAGAACATATATATTGACTTCAGCTCACTTGCCGGTAAGTACGACACAGCTGTTATCCATGAGAACATCCTCACCGCAGTATCTGATTCCAATGCACCCGGACTTTCAATCACCATGCCTGACGGCAAGGGTGTCAGCTTTGACAGAACGGCTCTCGATGTCATCCATTCATCCAGTTCCGTCAATCTGAAACTCAGTGTCCGTGAAATTTCTGCCGACTCCCTAATCGACGCTCAAAGGCATCTGGTGGGTGACGCACTTGTTATTGATCTGACCGCTTACATGGGCACAACGCAGATACACGACTTTGGCGGCGGTCTTGCTACGGTGAGCATCCCCGTTGACGGTGAACCGATGGAGCATCCCATTGTCTGGCGCATGATTACGGATGCATACGGCAAGGTGACGCTGGAGGCCATAGAGTGCCTATATAACCCCGAGACGAACTGCTATGACTTCCAGACCGGCTCCTTCTCAGAATATGTTCTGGGGGACTATCCCTTTACAGATACACCCAGCAGCACGTGGTATTACGAGGATGCGGTCTACGCCTATATTAACGGCCTGTTTGCCGGCACAACGGACACGACCTTCAGCCCAGACCTTGCCATGACCCGTGGTATGTTGGTAACGGTGCTGTGGCGTATGGATGACAGCCCCACGGTCACCGATGCAGCTGACTTCTCCAATGTTGCTTACGGCGTATGGTATGCCGACGCGGTCGTATGGGCAGCGGCAAATGAAATCGTAACCGGCTACGGAAGCGGCAAGTTTGGGCCCAATGACTCGATTACCCGCGAGCAGATGGCGGCTATGCTGTACCGCTATGCCCAGTATAGGGATTATGATATATCTGTGGGCGAAGATACCAATATTCTTTCCTACAAGGATGCGTTCGATGTCTCCGAATACGCTATTTCCGCCATGCAGTGGGCCTGCGGTGCCGGTCTTATGCAGGGCAGCGACGGCAACCTAATGCCGCAGGGAGATGCCACCAGAGCCCAAGTCGCGGCAATCCTGCACCGCTTTAACAAGTGAAAACGCAATTCAAATTAATTAAACTCTGTCGACCCCTTCGAGGGAAATATATGGTTATTACCAATCAATTACCTTGTATCCCCAATATTGATCTGATTCCTGTGGGTGTTATCGAAAAATAGAACAGAGCCAAGGACAAACCCGGTGAAAACCAGGGACGAAAAGCAGTCGGAGCCAACGATCGGCTCCGATTGCTTTTTTGAATCCGTATTCGGTTTGCCATATGGTGTGAGTTCACAATTTATCCTTGTGACTACCCGCCTTTATATCGGGGGTCTTTTTTTATATGAAAAACTAGTAACACAATACTATTGACAAAATAAGATGATAATATGGTGAAATTTTTCCAATATAAGCCTAAAGGATATTCAAATTGAGGCAAGGTTTGGCCCTAAAGGGGGGATTTTATGAACTCTAAACAATGGCAATGTGTCGATGCGGGCAGTAATTATTGCCCGTGTCATTTAGCAGAGGAAAACAGTTGCATCATATGCACACAATTACAAGGAAAGGGTTATTGTGATTGTAATTGGATGGGGGTATGCATTTATGATGAGTTTTATTTTGCGGGGAACAAAAAAAAGGGGGTACGGGAATCACGGGAGTATCCTGTAGTTGACAGTAAAATCATCGGTAGGATTATTTTTTTAACAATAAAGGTTACGAAATATATGGCTAGGGTCCTGAAGCAGCCGGGTTCTTATGTCTTTATAAGAAATAAACATAGTGATTATTTTTTTGATGTACCGATATCAATTATGGATTGTGACGAAGAAAAACAGTTGATAAAAATAGCTATGGAGATTCGTGGGGTAAAGACCAAAAAGTTAATAGATCATGGCGGTACCGTGATCGTCAGGGGACCTTATTGGAACGGTGTATTTGGACTGAATGCTCTTAAAACAACACAAAATTCCAGATGTTTGGCTGTAGCCAGAGGTATAGCACAAGCGCCTGCGGTGTTGTCTATAAAACATCTGTTAAAAAACAACAATGTTGTAGACATTATTGTTAACAAGAGGGCAGATGAGCATAATTTTATTAAAGAATATTTCAGGGAGCCTATTAGGGAGGTAGATATGCCGTCGGACGATGTTGCTATTTTGTGCAGGAAGCTGATGAAAGAAAACAATTATAAATTAGTGTTCATAGGCGGTTCGGACCTGTTACAAAACAAGATCATTGAATGTATTCAGGAAACAGGCGATGTGAAATTTGTTACAACTAACAACAACGCAATATGTTGCGGTGAGGGAATATGCGGATCCTGTGTTAAAAAAGACAAGAGCGGAGCGCTGGTTAAAACCTGTAAGGCTCAGAGAATATAAACACAGAAGGGGGAGATTATAGGAATGGCTAGAATTGTAATTATAGGTGGAGGATGGGCAGGTTGTGCTGCCGCAATCACCGCCAAAAAGGCAGGGGGAGATGTACATCTTTTTGAAAGGACAGATATGCTTTTAGGGCTGGGAAATGTAGGAGGAATTATGAGAAACAACGGGAGATACACTGCGGCTGAAGAAACTATACTATTGGGAGCGGCAGAATTGTTTGAGATAACCGATCGGTGTTCACGGCATAAAAATTTGGATTTTCCGGGCCATAAGCATTGCAGTTTATATGACGTGGCAATTATAGAAGCCCAGGTTAGAAAACTAATCAAGGCTATGGGAATTAACCTATACCTCCAACATAGAGTAACGGATGTGGTTAAAAATGAAGATAAAATCACGGCAATCAGACTTTTTGACAACAGTATATTTGAGGGGGATATTTTTATTGAAGCTACGGGTTCCACGGGGCCTATGGGTAATTGCAGGAAATATGGTAACGGATGTGCAATGTGTATATTGAGGTGCCCGTCCTTCGGGCCAAGGGTGAGCCTGAGCCAAAGAGCCGGTGTAGAAGATATTTTGGGGCAAAGGGCAAACGGTGACCCCGGTGCGTTCAGTGGGGCATGTAAACTCAACAAAGGTTCCCTATCTAAGGAAATAGTTGATGAGTTAGATGAAAAGGGTGTGGTAATAGTCAAGATTCCTGATGAAGACGTTAACATGGGCAAACTCGATATCAAGGTATGCCAGCAATATGCTTTAAAGGAATATGCGGAGAACATAATATTGCTTGATACGGGTCACGCTAAGCTTATGACCCCGTTTTATCCCTTGGATAAACTCAGAAAAATCAGAGGTTTTGAAAATGCAAAATATGAAGATCCCTATTCGGGGGGAATCGGCAATTCAATACGTTACCTGTCTATGGCGCCAAGGGACAATAATATGAAGGTAGTCGGAATAGAAAATTTATTTTGTGCAGGAGAAAAATCCGGGCTTTTTGTAGGCCATACGGAGGCTATTGTAACCGGAAGTTTGGCAGGGCATAACAGTATCAGGGCATTTTTGGGCATCCCGTTTTTACAGTTACCAAGATTAACCGCTTCTGGAGACCTGATAGCCTATGCAAATGAAAGAATTGCTTCCATGGAAGGGTTAAAAGAAAGGTTTACGTTTGCCGGCACGGATTATTTTAAGCGCATGAAGGAATTGAATTTATATACTACCGATGCGGGAATTATAGAAAACAAGTTGCAACGATTAAACCTATTGAATATTTATTCCGAAAGGTTAAAATAGAAGTAATAAGCAAAGATAGGATGAAATTTATGAGGTTACAAAAATTCTTGGCCGATTGCGGTGTTGCTTCCAGGAGAAAAAGTGAAGAATTGATCAACAGCGGGAGAGTAAAGGTTAACGGTAAAACAGTTACTAAAATGGGTTTTAAAGTGGATCCTGAGGTTGATTTGGTCTGCGTGGACGATAAAAATATAGTTTTGGAAGGACATAAGATTTATATCCTGTTAAATAAGCCTAAGGGATATGTAACCACCGTACGGGAACAGTTTAACCGGAAAAAGGTTATTGATCTGATCAATGTGCCCTATCGGATATTTCCGGTCGGACGATTAGATTATAATACGTCGGGACTTCTTATACTTACTAACGATGGTGAATTGACCTATAAATTAACGCATCCTAAGTTTGAGGTCCCGAAGGTTTATGTTGCAAAAATCAAGGGTATTCCGGACAATGATAAATTAAACAGCTTCGAAAATGGTTTAGAAATAGAAAACTATGTTACGGCACCTGCCGGAATAAGGGTTTTAAAGAAACTCGGTAAAGATTGTTTTGTTGAGATAACTATCAGGGAAGGCAAAAATCGTCAAGTTAGAAAAATGTGCGATGCCATAGGCCACCCGGTATCGGAACTGAAGAGGATTAAAGTAGGCAAAATAGATATTGGAAATCTGGAAGTTGGAAATTGGAGATATCTCACCGAGCAGGAAGTTGAATATCTGAAACAGCTATAGTTTTAAAATTTATTTAATGCACCTTATAAAGGCTCAAGCAATACAAGTAACAGCCAAGGCGTTCATGGCAATAGCCTGGGAATATGTAACGGAATGTATAATTTGTTCGAAAATAAAATTTTATTCTGTGTAATGGTTATATGATTGGGTATTAATTATGCAATGAGCGTAACTTGAGAAGGGATCGATATGCTGAATTCGATTGTGAGGGCAACTTCCTTTGTGCATCATGTATTAAAAGGAAGAATCAATAAAAATGATGTGGTAATAGATGCTACTATGGGTAACGGTAACGATACACTATTTCTGGCTAGGCTCGTAGGGCCGGGGGGAAGTGTCTTTGCTTTTGATATACAACAAACGGCATTAGACAGAACTTTAAAAAAACTAGTTGATAATGAATTAAACGGTCATAATATAAGACTTATTAATGACAGTCATGAAAATATAGAAAATTATCCGATAGGCACTATAGATGCCGCAATGTTTAATTTAGGATATTTACCTCAGGGAGATCGTTCAATTGTAACCATGCCGGGCTCCACCATCAAAGGTATCAAATCAGCATTGAAACTCCTAAAACATAGGGGTACAATATCTATAATTATATATTATGGACACGAAGGAGGTATGGACGAAAAACAACAAGTCTTGGATTTTATAAAAGACCTTCCAAACAAAGATTTTGTTGTGATGAATTGTTGCTATACAAATCAAAGCAACAATCCGCCGATTATTATCTTTATTGAAAAGGTAAAGGATTTTTGATTTCAGTTGGAACGGTATAAAAACAACCGGTTTTAATAATTTTATATTGTATGTGGTTGGGTTTTATGTTATTATATAACTTATATTATTTATATGTTGTTATATAATTTATACTATTTATAGGGGAGAAAAATATATGGCAAAGATAAAAATTACGGAAACAGCACTGAGAGATGCTCATCAATCTCTATTAGCTACAAGAATGAAAACCGAAGATATGCTGCCCATTGCTGAAAAAATGGATCAAGTGGGTTACCATTCACTGGAAATGTGGGGCGGAGCTACATTTGATGCCAGTTTGAGATTTTTAAACGAAGATCCTTGGGAGAGGATACGCAGTATAAGAAAGGCTGTTAAAAACACAAAACTTCAAATGCTTTTAAGGGGCCAGAATATTTTAGGGTATAAGCATTACGCCGATGATGTCGTATCGGAATTTGTTAAGAAAGCAATTTATAACGGAATAGACATAGTGAGAATTTTTGACGCGTTGAACGATATAAGAAACCTGGAAACGGCAATAAAAACAACCTTGGAAGAGGGCGGGCATGCACAATGCGCATTGTCCTATACCACCAGCCCGGCGCATAACATAGAATATTATGTAAAAAGGGCAAAGGAACTGGAGGATTTGGGTGCGAACTCTATTTGTATCAAGGATATGTCGGGAATATTGACTCCTTATGTGGCGTTCGAACTGGTTACGGAGTTAAAAAAGGTAATCACAGTCCCTCTACAGATGCACACCCATTACACCAGCGGTATTGCATCAATGACTTATTTGAAGGCCATAGAAGCGGGTGCGGATATAGTTGATACGGCAATTTCTCCGTTAGCATTAGGAACATCTCAGCCTCCAACGGAGCCATTGGTAGCAACCTTAAAAGGCACTCAATATGATACGGGTTTGGACTTAGGAGCACTCAATGAGATTGCGGAACATTTCAGGCCGTTGAGGGAGAGATATTTGAAAGAGGGTTTAATCAATCCGAAGGTTTTGGGGGTAGATGTAAAGACCTTAATATATCAAGTTCCCGGCGGAATGTTATCAAATCTTATATCCCAACTCGAATCTCAAAACAAAATGGATAGATTTGATGATGTACTTAAAGAAGTTCCAAAGGTCAGGGAAGACTTAGGCTATCCCCCGCTGGTAACCCCTACAAGTCAAATAGTGGGTACCCAAGCGGTATTTAATGTCATCACAGGCGAACGTTACAAAATGGTACCAAATGAGGTTAAAGATTATGTAAAGGGGTTGTACGGACAACCGACGGTTCCCATTAAAGATGACATCAAGCAAAAAATTATAGGCGATGAAGAGGTTATTTCGTGTCGCCCGGCGGATTTTATACAGCCGCAACTGCAGTCACTGAAAGAAGAAATGAAAGAATACCTGGAACAAGATGAGGATGTACTTACTTATGCATTATTTCCACAGGTTGCAATGAATTTCTTTAAAAACAGGTGGGCAAATAAATATAAAATAGAGACAGAATTATACAACGAAAAGGAAAAAACTCACCCGGTATAAAAAACAAAAACCCCTATATTAGGGGTTTTTATTATGTAACATATTTTATTCATTTTTCTTATAACAACCCGGTGTTGCTCAAACATCATATCGACTAAGTAAAATATTTTTGGGCAAAAAATAAGGAAAGACTGCCGGCAAATACGTTATCTGTTCTGTTATTGCAGTGTTTTATGATATAATTGTAAACGGGAGAGATTTGAATGAATCAGTCATATAAGGTTCAAAATCATGAGGAGGGGATATATGCGTATTTTAATCACTAATGATGACGGCATTTTTGCCGAAGGAATATATAAGCTTGCAAAACATATGCAACATAACGGAGAGGTATTGATTGTCGCTCCTGATAGCGAACGAAGTGCCTCCGGGCATGCAATCACAATGCGCAGTCCGTTGATGGTAAAAAGGGTTAAATTTTTTGATACGGAAATTGAGGCTTATTCGACAAACGGAACACCTGCAGACTGTGTAAAGATGGGGATTGAGGCGTTGTTCAGGACAAAAAAACCGGATATAGTTATTTCGGGTATTAACGATGAACCCAATCTGGGAACTGATGTAATTTATTCCGGCACTGTTTCGGCAGCCGTAGAATCGGCCATTATGGGTATTCCATCAATCGCGGTGTCAATGGGTGGTTATGAGGCAAGCGAGTTTGATGCCGCCGCACGGTTCACTTCGCTGTTGTCTAAAAAAATTACAAGAAACAATAAATTGGATAACATAGTAATCAACGTTAATTACCCGGATAAGCCGAGGAGTGAAATAAAGGGCATAAAAATAACCACCTTAGGGATAAGAAAATATGATAATGCATTTATTGAAAGAAAGGATCCCCGGGGTAATGTATATTACTGGATGTCCGGTACGGTACGAGAGATGGAACAGGATCCTGACAGCGATGTTACAGCGGTCAACGAGAATTATATCTCCATTACACCGATACATTTCGATCTCACCAGTTTCAAACATTTTGAAGAGTTGAAAAAATGGGACATTTATGAATAGTTTCGTATGTTATGTGTTGTTTGAATTGCCAAGGTCATAAAATAAAAATATTTTGTCAACAAGTTATAGTTTAAGGATAATACAAAAATAGGGTGATTAGCCATTATGCATGAAAATAAAGGAGATTTAATTAACGAGATACAAAAAAGGTTTTCCGAATTGAGCAAAGGCCAGAAATTGATCGCTCAATATATAATTGAAAACTATGACAAGGCGGCCTTTATGACAGCATCTAAACTTGCGGATAAGGTTGGTGTCAGTGAATCAACGGTTGTCAGATTTGCCAACGCTCTGGGGCTTGACGGTTATCCACAGCTTCAGAGAGGTTTAGAGGAGGTCATAAGGACAAAGTTGACTACGGTTCAGCGCGTAGAAATGGCAGGTGAGTATTCCGACGGGGGTCTGGTGTTAAAAAAGGTACTCAGAGCCGATATAGACAACATAAGGGTTACATTAGAAGATATAGATTATGAAATATTTCAACAGGTAGTAAATAAAATATGCGAGGCCGGAAAAATATATATAGTTGGCCTCAGAAGTTCAATGGCCCTTGCCGACTATTTTGGTTTTTATTTAAATTTGATTCTGGATAATGTCAAAATAGTTCATCATGGTATTAGTAACATCTTCGAACAGGTATTCAGGGTATCTAAAACGGATGTAGTCATAGGTATAGGGTTCCCCAGGTATTCTATGCAGACAGTGGATGCACTGTCATATGTAAAAGAACAAGGGGTGACAATTGTAGGTATTACGGATAGCCTATTGTCCCCAATAGCAAATCTGGCGGATTATACTCTGACGGCCAAAAGTAATATGGCGTCATTTGTTGATTCATTGGTGGCGCCCCTTAGTTTAATAAATGCCCTGATAGTAGCAGTGGGGATGTGTAAAAAGGAAAAAATAACTGAACATTTTAATACTTTAGAAGAGATTTGGAAAAAATATAATGTCTACCAGGGAAGGAATCAGGGTCAGTGAATAAAGGGTGGATTTAAATGAAAAAATTATATTTAGTCAGGCATGGACAGACGTTATGGAACTTAGAAGGCAAAACTCAGGGGGGCAGGGATTCCGGTTTAACCCCTCTGGGCATTGAGCAGGCAAAAAAATTGGGGGAATATTTTAGGGATATCGAATTAGGTGAAATTTATTGCAGTCCCTTGCAACGAGCTTATTCAACAGCCAGGATTATTGCAGATATAAAAAATTTGGATTGCAAATTAGACAGTAGGCTGGTTGAAATGAGCTTCGGAGAGTGGGAAGGGTTAACCCGGCCGGAGATCAAAAAAAAATACCCGGATGGTTTTAGAACCTGGATGGAGAAACCCCATCTTGCAGACATACCATCGGGTGAAACTATAGGGATCGCACAAAAACGCATGGTTGAATTCGTTGATGATAAAATTATAAAATCGGACAAAGATATAATTTTGGTGGTCAGCCACGGTACGGTGATTCGTTTGCTTTTGCTTAGTGTACTCTCTATGGACCTAAGGCACTACTATAAACTGAAATTGGGCAACGGCTCTATCAATTTAATAGAATTCAGGGATTACGGGCCTGTTTTAATTAAGTATAACGATACGTGTCATATGGACATAATTATATAAAGATAATATATGATGCATAAGAGCGCTCGTGATTTTAAACATTATAGGGGAATGTAGTTAATGGGCAGTCGGAAAATACTATTAAAACAAAAAAGGTATTTTTTTATAGAAAAATCTATTATTACTATTGTCATGTTTATATCTATTTTACTGATAGGGTTAAATGTTGTAAGGGCATATGATCACTATATCACCGCACAATTTTTTGAATTCAATACCGCCGGTCTTAAAAACAATGTATTGTCCCAAGGGAGTATAGAGGTTGTAATTGAAGGGGACAAAATGTATCCGATGTTAGAAGTGATTATAAACGGTGAACTGTCCGGTCATAGGTTTAATGAAAATAACAGGATAATAATAACTGTTCATAACGGGGATGTAATACAGATAAACAGTTGCATGTATAGCGATAATATTAAAATTGAAATAGTGGGGATGTCCCCAAATGTCGGCAATGTATTAGGTAATAGCCACATGACTTTGAAGGAAGGTATCAATACCCTGGCTATAATAAGAATATAGATATGCTTGAGGAATATCAGAAATTGATGTATAATTTCCCTTAGAAGTGTGAGGGATAGGTATATATTTTTGTTATTTAAGATAACCACCTAAACCGGTGGTTAAATCTATTCTAGGGAGGCATGAGGCGCATGGTTCAAATTGCGGTAGACGGGCCTGCCGGTTCCGGTAAAAGTACAATTGCCAAAAAAATTGCCGAATATTTAAATATAACATATATAGATACGGGTGCAATGTATAGAGCCCTTACATATAAGGTTTTGATAAATAATGTAGACATTCGGGACGAGGGTGCGATAATCAAATTGGCACGGGAGAGTGATATTAAATTTTTTCAGGGGAACATTTATTTAGATAATAACATAGTCAACGAAGAAATCAGGCTTCCCGATGTGAACAAAAATGTTTCCTATGTTGCTAAAATCCCGCAAGTAAGAAAAATTTTAATTGATATACAAAAAAAAGCGGCTCTAAACCAGGACGTAGTGATGGATGGAAGGGACATAGGGACACATGTTCTTACCGACGCGGATCTAAAAATTTTTTTAACGGCGACAGTTGAGCAGAGGAGCTATAGAAGATATAAGGAACTCAAAAATAGCGGGCTTGATGTGAATTTTGACGACGTAAAAAGAGACATAATAAACAGAGACAAAATTGATAGGGAAAGGGAATTTTCGCCGTTAGTTAAAGCAGACGATGCAATTGTTATCGATACAACAGACCTGTCTATAGAGGATGTTGTAAACAAAGTAACCTCAATGTTGAAGGAGGGATAGCCGGGTGCTGTTTTATAAAATTATAAAAGGTTCTGCAAGGTTTCTACTTTCCCTAATTTATAGAGTAGAAATTGAAGGGAAAGAGTATATCCCGAAGGAGGGCAGGAGCATAGTATCCTCCAATCATTTCAGCTTGATGGACCCTATTGTGATTGCAGCATTTTTGCCGAGGAAAGTTAATTATATGGCAAAGGAAGAATTGTTTTCTAACAAGCTGTTTGCCTCATTTTTAAATAAAATAGGAGTGTTTCCGGTGAAAAGGGGTGGCGCCGATATCGGTGCAATCAGGACAGCATTAAAAATTCTAAGTAACGAAGAGGTTTTCGGCATATTTCCCGAGGGAACCAGGAGCAAGCCGGGTGAAATTTTGAAGGCAAAACCCGGTTCGGCCATGATTGCAATTAGGTCACAAAGTCCTGTTATACCGGTGGCTGTTACGGGGAACTATAAACCTTTCAGCAAAGTAAAGATAGTAATAGGCAAGCCCATGGACTTATCTGATTATTATGGCAAAAAGATTCATACGGATGAATATCAAAGATTGAGCCAAGAAGTATTAAACACGATCAGGGAACTGATCGTTTAAGTAGATATAGAGATACTTATAATTAATAAAGGATTTTCACGTTTTATGTAGAATTATTGCAGAGTTGATTATATAATCAGACATACGGGAGGATACGATGAAGGTTATTGTAGCGGATCATTCAGGATTTTGTTTTGGGGTAGAGAGGGCCATAGAAATTGCTTTTGATAAGCTGAATGATAATGTCGATAAAAAAAATATTTATACCTTAGGGCCGCTTATCCATAACCAACAAGTTGTGGACAAATTGAAAAATGCCGGGGTAAGGGTTGCTAATAGTCCGGATGATATTGAAGGCAATAGCATTGTAATTATTCGTTCCCACGGGGTTTCTAAAGGTATATACGATCTGATTAACAAAAAAAATATTGATATAATCGACGCAACATGCCCTTTTGTTAAAAAGATTCAAAACACAGTCAAGAAATATAAGGCAAAGGGATATACTATTGTTATTATAGGAAATTCGGATCATCCGGAAGTAATAGGTATTAATGGGTGGTGCGATAATCAGGCATATATCGTTAAAACTGAAGATGACATCGAAAAAATTCCTTTCGTACAAAAATTATGTGTTGTTGTGCAGACAACAATGCCAATAGATTTATATTCCAGGCTCGGTAGCATGCTCGAGAAAAAAGCGGAGCAGGTTATAAAATTTAACACAATTTGTTCTGCTACTATGGACAGACAGGAATCTGCAAGGAATTTAGCGAAAAACGTTGATGCTGTGGTGGTGATAGGGGGCTATCACAGTTCTAACACCCAGAAACTTGTGGATATCTGTAAAAATGAAAAACCCAACGCAACTTTTCATATAGAAATTGCAAAGGAGTTGCCGCTTGAGGCATTAAAAAATCACGAGGTAATTGGTGTTACTGCAGGGGCTTCTACACCCAAATGGATTATTGACGAGGTGATTGAAAGGTTGAGCGATTTATCTATTAACTAGAGGTGTAAAGATCAATAAATATCAGTTAATAGTTATTATATTATAAAGGCAAATTTACTTTAGGAGGTTTAAGAAGATGAACGATGAGATGCAGGATCTAATGGAAGAGATAGAAAAAACAATGGTGAGATTGAGAAGGGGAGAAATTGTTACGGGTGAGGTCATAAATGTTACTGGTGATGAAATTACGGTAAATTTAGGGTATAAATCAGACGGAATAATTCCAAAAGAAGAGATATCAAACGATACAACGGTAAATCCTCTCGATATTGCCAAAGAGGGGGATGAAATCGAGGTTTATGTGTTAAGTCTGGATGATGGAGAAGGCAATGTTTTGTTATCGAAAAAGAGGGTCGACACGGTAAAAGGATGGAACTATTTAGAGGAGGTAAAAGAGGAAGGAACTTTGATTGAAGCGAATGTGGTTGAAGTTGTAAAGGGCGGAGTAATAGCCGTAGTACGCGGAATCAGATGTTTTATACCGGCAAGCCACCTGTCGGATCATTATGTTGATGATTTAAAAGTCTTTGAGGGTCAAAGTTTTAATGTCAAGATAATTGAAATAGACAGAAGAAAGAATAAGGTAATCCTGTCCAGAAGGGTTGTACTGGAGGAGGAGAACAAACTCAAGCGGGAGGAATTGTTCTCTAAATTGGAAAAAGGGAGCCATATCAAGGGTGAAGTAAGGCGGATTACAAATTTTGGTGCATTTGTAGACATAGGAGGTGTAGATGGCCTCATACACATATCGGAATTATCTTGGGGACGGGTAAAACATCCAACGGAGGTTGTAAATATAGGGGATATAGTGGAAGTGGAGGTTCTAAATTTTGATAAGGACAAGGGCAGGGTATCCTTGGGGTTAAAACAAACACAACCACATCCATGGGAAACGGCGGAGCAAAAATACCCCATAGGAAGTATAATCGAAGGTAAGGTTGTAAGGCTGGTGGATTTTGGCGCTTTTGTTCAGTTAGAGTTAGGATTGGACGGGTTGGTACATATCTCACAAATCAGTAAGGAACATATTTTAAAACCATCGGACAAACTTCAAATCGGGCAAAAAGTAAATGTAAAGGTTTTGGATATAAAACCAAAGGACAGGCGCATAAGTCTCAGCATTTCGGCAGTCGATGCAGATGAGGAAGATATGCAGGAACAACATGCTGACGACAACATAACGGTAATTGATGAGGAAAACGTGCAGGAACGATATATTAGCGGTGATGATACAACAACAATTGGGGACGTGATAGGAATTAATGATGAAAAATAAAGAGTCGAAGGCTCTTTATTTTTTATAATAACATACTATATATTTTAGAAAGGGGGTAATTCTATGTGGGGATATAAGAACTTTAAAGAAAGAATTTACGGATTGACCGGAATAGATTTAAATAGTTATAAAGAGCGTCAAATGAAAAGAAGAATAGAATCTTTGGTCTCCCGCAATAAATTTACTTCCTATAATTCCTATTTCAATGCTATAAACCGGGACCCCGAGTTACTGAATGAATTCATTAACCACTTAACCATAAATGTGTCGGAATTTTATCGCAACCCGGAACAATGGAAGGTATTAGAGCAGCACATAATTCCCCATTTGTTAAAATATAAATCCAAATTACAGATTTGGAGTGCTGCCTGTTCAACCGGTGAAGAACCCTATTCTTTGGTGATGTTGCTCTCTAAATTCTTTTTGCCACACCAAATCTCCATACTTGCTACTGATATTGATAGGGGTGCTCTGGAAAAAGCCTCTATAGGGATATATTCCGAAAAGAGTCTGGTCAATTTGCCTAAGGGATTTGTACAATCTTTTTTTATAAAGTACGGTGAGGAATATAAAATAAATGAAGAAATAAAAAAACGGGTGAACTTTAGACATCTCAACCTGTTGGAGGACAGGTACCCAAGCCAATGTGATTTAATTATATGTAGAAATGTAATGATATATTTTACGGAAGAGGCTAAAGATAATATATATGAAAAATTTTATAATTCATTAAGCGATGAAGGGGTCCTGTTTGTAGGCAGCACCGAACAGATAATCATACCTGACCGTTATAATTTAACGCCTACAAAAATGTTTTTTTATAAAAAAACAAACCCATATAAAAAAATGGGTTCTAATATTATATAAATTATTTTATGCATGGTTAAACGTACAGGAGGACATAAATGAACAAAAAAGAAAAGGTTGTCATTTCACCGGAAGAAATAAAGAGACAACAGGACATTATTGAAAATTTTAAAATATATAACAATGGTAAAAACAAAAAATATATCGTTACCACTTATGGTTGTCAGATGAATGAACATGATTCGGAAGTGCTGTCCGGGATGCTCGAAAATA
>CAZVFS010000016.1:0-10449 GCA_964626575.1 uncultured Alkaliphilus sp.
TTGCTATTCGTGAAGGCGGAAGGACAGTAGGAGCAGGGGTAGTAGTTTCTATTGTTGAATAATCAAAAAATGACGAGTGTTTAGAAGAAGAGAATTCTCTTCTTCTAAATTTACATGCATCCAAAAGACAATTTGATAGGGACAAAAAGGATAACAGATGGTATGTAGAAGGAGGGAACTAAATGGCCAAAGGCAACCAAAAAATCAGAATCAGATTAAAGGCATATGATCACAAAGTGTTGGATCAGTCTGCCGAAAGAATTATCGAGACAGCCAAGAGGAGTGGTGCGGAGGTCTCCGGTCCGGTACCATTGCCGACGGAGAAGCAGATTATTACTATTTTAAGGGCTGTTCATAAATATAAGGATGCCAGGGAACAATTTGAAATGAGGACACATAAAAGATTGATCGATATTTTGAAACCGACGCCAAAAACTGTAGATTCGCTTATGAGACTGGATCTACCGGCAGGAGTAGATATTGAAATTAAACTATAAACTGGTTAGGACTAAGATATGAAGATGGATTCATCCTATTCTTAGTATGATTAGTACGCGCTAATCCGCTGTAAGATTAATAGGAGGTGTAGATATGAAAGGTTTAATCGGAAGAAAAATCGGAATGACTCAAGTGTTTGACGAAACAGGACTCGTTATCCCGGTAACGGTGATTGATGTAGCCTCAAATGTTGTAACACAAATAAAAACTGTAGAAACAGATGGATACAATGCTATACAGGTGGGCTACGAGGATGTTAAGGAAAAGACCCTTAATATGCCACAGAAAGGTCATCTTGACAGAGCAGGTGTTACTCCAAAAAGAATATTGCGAGAATTCAGGGTAGGAAACGTTGAGGAATTTACTGTCGGCCAAGAACTGAAGGCAAACCTCTTTGAGGTAGGAAGCAAAGTTGACGCTTCCGGAATCTCTAAAGGCAAGGGATTCCAGGGTAACATCAAAAGACATGGCCAGGCCAGAGGGCCCATGAGTCATGGTTCCAGATATCACAGGGGGCCGGGTGCTATGGCGGGAGCAGCTTCCCCGGGGAAAGTATTCAAAGGTAAGAAATTGCCAGGACAGATGGGCAACAAAAAGGTTACTGTTAGAAATCTTGAGGTTGTTAAAGTGGATGTTGAAAGGAACCTGTTGATTGTAAGAGGCGCGGTTCCGGGGCCCAAAAAGGGTTTAGTGACAATCAGTGAAGATACCAAGCAAGACAAATAATCTGGCAAGGGGAAGGAGGAACCAAGATGCCTAAGGTAATCATATATAATATTTCAGGAGATCAGGTCGGTGAAATTGAACTGAGTGATAATGTGTTTGGAATAGAGGTAAATGAATATGTATTGCATGAAGCTGTCAAAAATCAGTTGGCAAATAAGAGACAGGGAACCCAATCAACGAAGACGAGAGCTGAAGTGAGGGGTGGCGGCAGAAAGCCTTGGAGGCAAAAAGGAACAGGTAGAGCACGTGTAGGGAGCATTCGTTCCCCGTTATGGATCGGCGGCGGTGTCACATTTGCACCAAAACCAAGGGATTACAGCTATAGGCTTCCTAAAAGGGTAAGAAAATTAGCTATGAAATCTGCGTTGACTTCAAAAGTAAATAATGATGAGATTATAGTGTTAGATGAATTGAATATACGAGCCCCAAAGACAAAAGAGATAATCGGCATTTTGAAAAATCTAAATATAGATAAAAAGGCTCTTATAGTGATAAATGAAAAGGATGAGGCTGTTATTAAATCCGCGAGAAATATTCCGGGGATCAAAACAACATCGGTCAATACATTGAATGTGTATGATATTTTAAAATACGATAAATTCATCATTACAAAAGATGCCGTTCAAAAAGTGGAGGAGGTGTACGCATAATGACAAATCCACATGATGTTATTATAAAACCGATAATTACCGAAACCAGTATGGATGAAATGGCAGATAAAAAATATACATTTGCTGTTGATAGAAGAGCTAATAAGGTCGAGATTAAACAAGCTGTTGAAAAGATATTCGATGTAAAGGTAGATAAAGTAAATACCATAAATATGGTAGGTAAGGTAAAGAGAATGGGCGCTAAAAAGGGAAAACGCGCCGATTGGAAAAAGGCTATTGTAAAACTGACATCGGAGAGTAAGGAGATTGAATTCTTCGAAGGCATGTAATTAGCCAAACGAAATAAGAAGGAGGGAAACCGAGATGCCTATTAGAAAACTGAAACCCACTTCACCGGCAAGAAGACAGATGACAGTTTCAACTTTTGAAGAAATAACCAAAACGGAACCGGAAAAGTCATTGTTGAGTCCCCTCAAAAAAAGTGGCGGTAGAAATGCACATGGAAGAACAACCATACGTCACAGGGGCGGCGGTCAAAAGAGGCATTATAGGATTATTGATTTTAAAAGAGATAAAGACGGAATACTTGCAAAGGTCGCCAGTATAGAATATGATCCGAACAGATCGGCTAATATCGCACTGCTTTATTATGTTGATGGGGAGAAAAGATACATCATCGCTCCAAACGGTTTAAAAGTAGGAGATATGTTGGAATCCGGCCCGAGTGCGGATATTAAGACGGGTAATGCATTGCCGCTTCAAAACATACCTGTTGGTACACATATTCATAATATAGAGATGAAGCCCGGAAAGGGCGGTCAGCTTGTTAGGGCAGCCGGGAATACGGCCCAATTGATGGCAAAAGAAGGTAAATATGCCTTAATAAGGTTGCCATCTGGTGAGGTCAGATATATTTTATCGCGTTGCAAAGCGACAGTAGGCCAGGTTGGCAATTTGGAACACGAAAATATTACTATCGGAAAAGCCGGCAAAAGCAGATATATGGGTAGAAGACCTGCGGTCAGGGGCTCTGCTAAGAATCCTGTCGATCATCCACACGGTGGAGGAGAAGGTAAGGCACCTATCGGGATGCCGGGCCCTGTTACACCATGGGGTAAACCTGCAATCGGATTTAAAACCCGCAACAAGAAGAAAGATTCAAATAAATTTATCGTATCCAGGAGAAAAAAATAGGATTGTGCTGTATTCGATGAGTTATCGAAGGGAGGAAGGGTAATGAGTAGATCATCTAAAAAAGGACCTTTTGTCCATGAAGGACTTCTCAGAAAGATAGAAGAGATGAACGAAAAAAACGAAAAAAGAGTAATCAAAACATGGTCCAGAGCATCCACAATTTTCCCGCAAATGATCGGTCATACAATTGCTGTTCATGACGGCAGAAGACATATTCCTGTATATGTTACAGAAGATATGGTAGGACATAAACTTGGAGAATTTGCTCTAACAAGAACCTATAGAGGACATGGGGATGTCGAAAAAACAACCAGAAGAAAACAACTAAAAGAAGACAGTTAAATTTTTTGTTGAGGGAGGAGGCAGTTGTTGTGGAAGCAAAGGCAATCGTCAGGCATGTAAGAATTGCGCCTAGAAAAGTACAATTGGTGGCCGATCTCGTGAGAGGCAAAAAAGTTGATGAAGCATTGGCAATTTTGAAATATACCCCAAGAGGGGCGGCCTCAGTCATTGAAAAATTGGTAAAGTCCGCCGTAGCAAATGCTGAAAACAACCATAATATGGATGCGGACAATTTATATATTTCTGAAATACATGCAAATCAGGGCCCCACAATGAAAAGATATAGACCAAGGGCTTTTGGCCGCGCGGCCGGCATAAGAAAAAGAACCAGCCATATTGGAGTTGTGTTGAGGGAAAAATAAATCGAAGGAGGGAAAAGAATGGGTCAAAAAGTAAATCCGCATGGATTGCGTGTTGGTATAATTAAAGATTGGGACACAAAATGGTATGCCAACAAAAGAGACTTTGGCGATCTTCTTATAGAGGATAGTAATATACGCCAATTTGTTAAGAAAAGACTGTTTTTATCCGGAATTTCTAAAATCGGAATAGAAAGAGCGGCTAACAACAGGGTTAAAATAAATGTCTATACGGCAAAACCTGGGATGGTCATCGGTAAGGGCGGCCAGGGTGTTGAAGAACTGCGAAAGGACCTCGAAAAAATGACGGGCAAGGGTGTGTCGGTAAATGTAATAGAGGTAAAGAGCCCGGATATAGATGCACAGTTGGTAGCCGAAAATATCGCTTTTCAACTCGAGAGAAGGATTTCCTTCAGGAGAGCAATGAAACAGGCTATGCAGAGAGCTATGAGGGTTGGTGCAAAAGGTATTAAGGTATCAACATCAGGCAGGGTCGGCGGAGCTGAAATGGCGCGTACCGAAGGATACAGTCAAGGAAGTGTGCCGCTACAAACATTGAGGGCAGACATAGATTATGGATTTGCCGAAGCAGACACCACCTACGGTAAGTTAGGAATAAAGGTTTGGATAAACAAGGGTGAAATACTTCCCACTAACGGAAGAACGGATTCCAGCGATAAAGAGGTTCAAAAAGGCAATGATAAAAATATAAGGGGCAAAGAAGAAGCTAAATAGATGTAGTGCCCTTCGGGAAGGAGGAATAGTTCATGTTAATGCCTAAAAAAGTAAAGCATAGAAAAGAGCACAGAGGAAAAATGAAGGGAAAGGCCCAGAGGGGAAACACCATTGCATATGGCGATTACGGTCTGATGGCACTAGAACCGGCATGGATTACTTCGAACCAAATTGAGGCAGCGCGTATTGCGATGACCAGGTATATCAAAAGAGGGGGTAAAGTTTGGATTAAAATATTCCCTCATAAACCCGTTACTCAAAAACCGGCGGAAACTCGTATGGGTGCCGGTAAAGGTGCACCGGAGCATTGGGTAGCAGTTGTAAAACCGGGAAGAATTATGTTTGAACTTTCGGGTATCTCCGAGGAGAGAGCGAGAGAGGCCACAAGGCTTGCTGCACATAAGCTCCCAATTAAATGTAAACTTGTAACACGTAAAGAACAAGAATTAGAAGGTGGTGAAGCTAATGAAAACTGATGATATAAGAGAGATGACTCATGTAGAATTGGATCAGAGATTAGCGGAATTAAAAGGTGAATTATTTAATTTACGTTTTCAATTAGCAACAGGCCAGCTTGAAAATCCTCTGAGAATCAGGGGTGTTCGCAAGGACATTGCCAGAGTTAAAACAATTATTAGGGAAAATGAATTGAAGCAGGCAAGGGCGTAATATATAAAATTCACAAAGAAGGGAGGCCGGTCTTGTGGAAAGAAACCTGAGAAAGACAAGAGTAGGTCGGGTTGTAAGTGACAAAATGGACAAAACGATTTCAGTTTTGGTAGAAGACCATGTTCTTCATCCGCTATATGGAAAAGCAGTCAAGAGAACCAAGAAGTTTAAGGCCCACGATGAGATGAATGAATGTGGAATAGGTGATAAGGTAAGAATTATGGAAACCAGGCCATTATCTAAAGACAAAAGGTGGAGACTAGTCAAAATTATAGAAAAATCCAAGTAGTATATGTGGCAAAGGGAGGTATTATTATGATACAGCAGGAATCGCGTCTTAAAGTTGCCGATAATTCCGGGGCAAGGGAGTTACTTTGTATTCGTGTATTGGGTGGAACAAGAAAAAAATACGCCAGAATCGGTGATATGATAGTTTGTTCCGTTAAAAGTGCAACGCCAGGCGGGGTTGTTAAAAAGGGACAGATTGTTCAGGCAGTTATAGTCAGAAGCAAGAGCACTATCAGGAGAAAAGACGGAAGCTATATAAAATTCGATGAAAATGCGGCTGTTATAATCAGAGAAGACGGACAGCTTGCAGGTACACGTATATTTGGACCGGTTGCGAGAGAGCTCAGGGATAAAAACTTTATGAGAATAGTATCGTTAGCCCCGGAAGTACTATAGTCAAGGAGGTGTTCTGGATGCGCGTCAAAAAAGGTGATACGGTAGTAGTTATAGCCGGAAAGGATAAGGGCAAAAGGGGAAAAGTACTTCAGGTATTTCCGAAGAAAGACAGGATAATCGTTGAGGGTATAAATATAATAAGCAAACACCAAAAACCAAATCAACAGATGCAGCAGGGCGGAATCATTAAGCGGGAAGCTGCAATTCATGTATCAAATGTTATGTTTTGGGATAAAAAGGCTGATCAGGGAGTCAGGGTCGGATACAAGGCTTTGAATGACGGTGATAAAGTAAGGGTAAGCAAAAAGACCGGGGAAACAATTGATTAAGGCTATACGAAAGGAGGTACGCTTGGCATGACTAGATTAAAAGAAATGTATAAAAACGAAGTTGTTCCTGCTATGATAAAAAAATTCGGATATAAAAGTATAATGGAAATTCCAAAGATAGAAAAGATAGTAATCAATATGGGTTTCGGCGATATCAAGGATAATCCCAAGGCGATAGAAGCAACAGTCGGCGAATTGGCGCTTATATCAGGACAGAGACCTATAGTTATGAGGGCAAAAAGATCTGTTGCTAACTTTAAACTTCGTGAAGGAATGCCGGTAGGTGCTAAAGTGACCTTGAGGGGAAAAAGAATGTATGAGTTTGCAGATAGATTATTAAATATTGCTCTTCCGAGGGTAAGGGACTTCAGGGGTGTTAATCCTAATGCTTTTGACGGCAGAGGGAACTATGCTCTGGGCGTCAAAGAACAGCTAATCTTTCCGGAAGTCGATTATGATAAGGTAGAAAAGGTACAGGGCATGGATATCGTATTTGTTACAACAGCAAAAACCGATGAAGAAAGTCAAGAATTGCTAAGGCTGATGGGAATGCCTTTTGCAAAATAATATAAGGAGGGAAAAATGTGGCGAGAAAAGCACTCAGAATAAGTCAACAGAGAAAACAAAAATATTCAACACGTGAATATAACAGATGCAGAATTTGTGGCAGACCACGCGCTTATTTGAGGAAATTCGGTATTTGTCGTATCTGTTTTAGAGAATTAGCCTATAAAGGTCAAATACCGGGCGTCAGAAAAGCAAGTTGGTAAAGTTTAAGGAAGGAGGGTTATGATATGACAATGACAGACCCGATTGCGGATATGTTGACACGTATAAGAAATGCTAATATGGCAAGACATGAAGCTGTTGACATTCCGGCTTCAAATTCGAAAAAGGAAATTGCAAATATCCTTCTTGAGGAAGGTTTCATAAGAGGGTTTGATATTATAGAGGACGGGAAACAAGGTATTATCAGAATGCAATTAAAATATGGAAGAAATAAAGAAAAAGTAATCACAGGAATCAAAAAAATATCTAAACCGGGACTCAGAGTATATGCGAAAAAAGATGAGGTTCCCAAGGTGCTGGGCGGATTGGGAATTGCAATTATCTCTACTTCAAAAGGTATAATCACAGACAAGATAGCCAGAAATGAGGGTGTCGGTGGAGAGGTTATTGCTTACATCTGGTAGTGGCGATATACTTACAAGGAGGTGCAATATGTCAAGGATAGGTTTTAAACCGATAGAAATACCACAAGGCGTGGAGGTCAAGATAGACGAAAAAAACTTTGCGACAGTAAAAGGGGCAAAGGGACAATTAGAACAACAGCTGAATGCAGATATGAAATTTGAAATAGAGGACAATATAATCAATGTTATAAGACCTACTGATAACAAAAGGCACAGATCCCTTCATGGGCTTACAAGATCCCTTCTTTTTAATATGATAGAAGGTGTAACCAAGGGATTTGAAAAGAAACTTGAATTAGTGGGTGTAGGATATAGGGCTAACAAGCAGGGAAATAAACTTGTACTTAACCTAGGTTTTTCCCACCCGATAGAGATGGAAGACCCGGAAGGGATAACGGTTGAGGTTCCTTCTCAGACTGAAATTTTAGTAAGAGGAATCGATAAACAACAGGTAGGCAACTATGCCGCTAAGATCAGGGAACTCAGAAAACCTGAGCCGTATAAAGGAAAAGGCGTGAGATATTCGGGTGAAATAGTGAGACGCAAGGTAGGTAAAACAGGTTAAAAGGGAGAAAGGAGTGGATTGAATGTTTAAGAAAGAGAGCAAAAATTCCAGAAGATTATCTAGACATAAAAGAGCTCGCAACAAAATTATGGGAACTCCTCAGCGTCCAAGATTAAATGTATATAGAAGCCTGACAAACATCTATGCTCAATTGATTGACGATATAGCAGGAACAACGCTGGTTGCCGCTTCGTCCCTGGAAAAGGATATTAAGGGTCAGATCAAATCAACCGGTAATATTGAATCCGCAAAATTGGTCGGCCAATTGGTTGCAAAAAAGGCCCTGGAAAAAGGGATAGAAGAGGTAACATTTGATCGAGGCGGAAACATTTATCATGGAAGAATTAAAGCCCTAGCGGAAGGTGCCAGGGAAGCCGGGCTAAAATTTTAATGAGGAGGAGGTAAAAGGATGCAGAGCAAGCGAATTGACGCTGATCAACTTGATTTAAAAGAACAAGTTGTTGATATAAAACGTGTTACCAAGGTTGTCAAGGGCGGTAGAAATTTCAGATTTTCAGCACTGGTCATTGTTGGAGATGAAAACGGCCATGTAGGTGCCGGAACGGGGAAGGCAATGGAAATTCCGGATGCTATCAAAAAAGGAATTGAAGATGCCAAGAAAAACCTTATTAATGTGCCGATTGTCGGAACCACAGTCCCCCATGAAATTAAGGGACGTTTTGGGGCAGGAAATGTTTTGATTATGCCGGCCAGGGAAGGTACGGGAATTATTGCGGGAGGCCCTGTTCGTACGGTGTTAGAATTGGCGGGTCTTAAGGATGTCAGAGCAAAATCCCTGGGTTCGAATAACTCTAAAAACATGGTAAGTGCTGCAATGGACGGATTGAGAAATTTAAAAAGAGCCAAGGAAGTAGCAAAGCTGAGAGGCAAATCCGTAGAGGAACTTTTAGGGTAGTAGGAGGAGATAAACTATGGCAAGGTTGAATATAAAATTGATCAGGAGCGTCATCGGTGCAAAGCCTAACCAGAGAAAAACGGTTGAAGCCTTGGGACTCAGGAAAATAGGGCAAATGACTGAAAAGAAGGATACTCCTCAAATAAGAGGTATGATTGAAACGGTCAAACATTTGGTAGAGGTTGAGGAAATATAAACTGAGGAGGTGCAGATATGAAATTACATGAACTCAGGCCTGCAAAGGGTGCAATCAGAGATAAAAGAAGAAAAGGAAGAGGCACCGGCAGTGGGCTTGGAACAACCGCCGGCCGCGGATCGAAAGGGCAAAAATCCCGCAGTGGCGGAGGTACAAGACCCGGATTCGAAGGGGGCCAAATGCCTTTATATAGGAGGCTGCCAAAGCGAGGTTTTACGAATATATTTGCCAAGGTATATAATGAGGTCAATGTTGAAAAATTGAATATATTTGAGGACGGTACGGTTGTTACACCGGAACTGTTAAAAGAAACAGGTGTAGTCAGTAAGATAGAAAAAGACGGTGTTAAGATTTTGGGAAACGGTAACTTGGAAAAAAATCTAGTGATAAAAGCACAAAAATTTACCAGGTCGGCCGCGGATAAAATAGAAGCTGCTGGGGGAAAGGCAGAGGTGATTTAAAATGCTACAGACGCTGAGAAATGCTTGGAAAATTCCGGATTTGCGTAAGCGGATTTTATTCACTTTTATAATGCTTGCTATTTTTAGATTGGGTATTGCTATACCGGTTCCCGGTATTGATATTGCACATGTAAAAAGTATTGTAGAAGGTGCCGGGTTACTTTCATTTTTTGATTTAATATCCGGCGGGGCCCTTGGCGATATGACAATTTTTGCATTGAGTATTCAGCCTTACATCACGGCATCCATCATTATGCAGCTGTTGACTATGGCTATACCGAGCCTTGAGGAATTAGCAAAAGAAGGTGAAGAGGGCAGTAAAAAAATTAATCAATATACAAGGTATGCGACTATTGCATTAGCTCTTGTACAGGCTATAGGAATCAGCGTAGGTTTATTTAGGGGTGCATTGATAAATCAGGATGTATTCAGCATTACGGTGGTTGTTCTTACCTTGACGGCCGGTACCACATTTTTGATGTGGTTAGGTGATGAGATAACCGAAAAAGGGGTGGGAAACGGTATTTCGCTATTGATCTTTGCGGGGATTGTCTCAAAATTACCCAGTGGGATCAAACACACATTTGCGTTAGCAAGACAGGGTGAAATAAGATTATTATATGTTATAGGATTTATAGTTACGGTGTTGTTAATGATAGTTGCGGTTGTGGCTATACAGGAGGGTACCAGAAAGGTTCCTGTACAATATGCCAAAAGGGTTGTCGGCAGAAAAATGTACGGCGGACAGAGTTCCCATATTCCTTTAAAGGTAAATCAGGTGGGCGTTATTCCGGTAATTTTTGCTATGTCCATGTTGCAATTTCCACGTACAATTGCCTATTTTGTCGGTAAAGAAGGCAAGCTTGCACACTTCCTGGATGTATGGTTATCACCTGAGGTTATGCCGGGTATACTCGTTTTTAATTTTCTGAGTGCGTTATTGATTATATTTTTCACTTATTTTTATACTG
>CAZVFS010000016.1:10549-16222 GCA_964626575.1 uncultured Alkaliphilus sp.
GTTTTTAATTTTCTGAGTGCGTTATTGATTATATTTTTCACTTATTTTTATACTGCAGCAACATTTAATCCTGTGGAGATATCTACCAATATGAAGAAAAATGGTGGATTTATACCGGGGATCAGGCCCGGCAAACCCACAGCAGACTTTTTAAATAAAATTCTTACAAGGATAACGTTGGCAGGTGCGTTGTTTCTGGCTATAATTACAATTGTTCCTACAATTATAATGAGTGCAACAAAAATACCTATTGCCTTTGGCGGTACAACGGTGTTGATTGTTGTAGGTGTTGCATTAGAAACAATGAAACAGATTGAAGCACAACTATTGATGAGACATTATCAGGGATTTTTGAAATAATGCTAAACCGGGAGATGATACAATGAGATTAATTTTGCTTGGCCCCCCGGGCGCAGGTAAGGGAACACAAGCTGTATTCATCGCTAAAAAATATACTATTCCCCATATTTCTACCGGGGACATATTCAGGGATAACGTCAAACGAGGCACCGAACTAGGTAAAAAGGCTAAAAGTTATATGGATAGAGGGCTTTTGGTCCCGGATGAACTCGTGGTAGATATTGTAGAGGATCGTTTAAAGCAAAATGACTGCGCCAATGGATTTTTATTGGACGGATTCCCCAGAACCGTAATGCAGGCGGAAACTCTGGATAAGGTATTAAAGAACATTGGTGTGAGCCTGGATAGGGTAATAAACATAGAGGCTGATAAAGGTGTCCTGGTGGAGAGAGCCGTGGGGAGGCGGATTTGTAAAGAATGTGGAACTGCATTTCATATAAAAAACAATCCGTCAACAAAGGGCGATATCTGTGACAGATGTGGCGGTAACCTTTATCAGAGAGACGATGATAACGAGGAAACGGTAACAAGGCGCATAGAGGTTTATTTAAAGGAAACTGCTCCATTAATAGAGTATTATGGTAAACAAAATAAACTTGTCACTGTAGATGGAACCGAGGGGATAGATAAGGTTTTTGAGGAAATTGTAGTTTCGTTAGGGAGCGGATTATAATGATATATATAAAATCCCGCAATGAAATTGAATTGATGCGAGAAGCGGGAAGGATTGTTGCTCAGGCTCATGAACTCATTAAGGAGGCAATAAGGCCGGGAATCACAACCAAGGAATTAGATCAGATTGCTGAAAAGTATATTCTTGAGGTGGGTGCGGCCCCTGCTTTTAAGGGATACAGAGGTTTTCCCGCCAGCATATGCGCTTCTGTTAACCATGAGGTGGTTCATGGTATACCCGGACCGAAGAGATTAGAAGAAGGCGATATTATCAGTATAGATATAGGTTCGGTCTATAAAGGTTATTATGGAGACGCTGCACGGACTCATGCCGTAGGGGAAATTAGTCCACGAGCACGGGAACTTATAGAGGTGACCAGAGAGAGCTTTTATGAAGGGATAAAATTTGCAAAAGAAGGTTACAGGTTATCGGATATATCCCATGCTATTCAGTCGTATGTAGAAAAACACGGATTTTCGGTAGTCAGAAACTATGTAGGTCATGGAATAGGCACCAGTATGCATGAAGAGCCGCAAATTCCTAACTATGGTCCTCCCGGGAAAGGCCCAAGGCTGAAAAGCGGAATGGTATTAGCTATCGAGCCAATGGTCAATATAGGAACCTACGATGTAAAGGTGCTTTCGGATGGTTGGACGGTAGAAACCTTAGATGGTGAGTATTCGGCACATTACGAGAATACCATAGCAATTACAGATGAAGAACCTGAGATTTTAACAAGGTTGTAATCGGACAAATGAGGTGATTGTATGGAACCGGTTGATTTGGATATAGGTCAAATAGTTAAGTCAAAAGCCGGAAGGGATAAAGGGAAGGTTTTTGTCGTATTTGAAAGGATCGATGCCAAACATGTTTTAATTGTAGACGGTTCTCTGAGAAGGGTTGATAAACCCAAGAAGAAACAGACCAAACATTTAGCAAAGATGAACCTTATCTCCAATGAAATCAGGGCGGCAATTTTAAATAATGAGAAAATAAGTAATGGTTTTATACGCAGAGAATTTGAGAGGTTAGGTTTAAAACCCTAGGGTCGGAAAGGAGGTTTGGTTGTTTAATGCCGAAGGAAGATGTAATTGAACTGGAGGGTGTAGTAAAAGAAGTATTGCCTAACGCGAAGTTTATTGTGGAACTTGAAAATGGTCACGAAATTTTAGGACATATATCGGGGAAATTGAGAATGAATTTTATCAGGATTTTATCCGGAGATAGGGTTACGGTGGAACTGTCTCCGTACGATTTGACACGTGGTAGAATAACATGGAGAAAGAAGTGACTAGGGAGGGATAACAATGAAGGTCAGACCATCAGTTAAACCAATTTGTGAAAAATGTAAAGTTATTAAGAGAAACGGTAGAGTGGTAGTTATTTGTGAAAATCCTAAACATAAACAAAAACAGGGCTAATTTAGGAATCAATTGTCATCTTGAAACGGCACAACATGGGTGTATTATGAAAGGTTTAAAAACGAGATTTTTCACGTGCGTTCAGGACGACACTTTCGATTTTATCATCCTGAAACGGACAGAATAAAGTTTATGTTAACAGCTTATGGGAGCGGCTGCGTCAGTTATCACTGATTCCCGGGCTAGTTTATCAAAAATAGATTTAAATTTAATGTAGACAATTAAGCATAAATACAATATAAGTGCCTGAATTAACAAAAACAGGAGGTGTAAATATGGCTAGAATAGCCGGCGTTGACCTGCCAAGGGATAAAAGGATCGAGGTAGGTCTGACATATATATTCGGTATCGGTAGAAAAACATCAAATAAAATACTAACCGCTGCAGGTATCAATCCCGACACGAGGGTAAGGGATTTAACGGAAGAAGAAGTAAACAATTTAAGAAAAATTATAGATACGCATCACGTTGAAGGGGATCTGAGGAGAGATGTCGCCCTGAATATCAAAAGATTGAGGGAGATCAGATGCTACAGAGGAATAAGGCATGTTAGGGGATTGCCGGTGAGGGGTCAGAATACAAAGACCAATGCTCGCACAAGAAAAGGCCCGAAGAGAATTATTACTCGTAAAAAGAAGGGTGTTTAAGTATAGAGGAGGTGTACAATAATGGCAAAGGTAGTCAAAAAAAGAGGTACTCGTGCCCGTAGAAAGACACGTAAAAATATAGAACGCGGTCGAGCTCACATTCAATCGACATTTAATAATTCAATTATTACTTTGACAGATATGCAGGGAAATGTGATCGCTTGGTCGAGTGCGGGCCAGTTAGGATTTAAGGGCTCAAGAAAATCAACTCCTTTTGCTGCTCAAATGGCTGCAGAGGCTGCTGCTAAGGCTGCAATGGAACAGGGGTTAAAAACTATAGAGGTTTACGTTAAAGGTCCGGGTGCAGGAAGAGAAGCTGCAATCCGTTCATTACAAGCTGCGGGGCTCGAGGTTAATCTTATCAAAGATGTGACACCAATCCCGCATAACGGTTGTAGACCGCCAAAACGTAGAAGAGTTTAGAGAGACTAGGGGGTGTAAATAAATGGCAAGATATACAGATTCGGTGTGCAGGTTGTGCCGCAGGGAGGGCATGAAATTATACCTGAAGGGCGACAGATGTTTCACAGATAAATGTGCAATCACCAAAAGAGCATATGCTCCGGGGCTGCATGGTAGTAGCAGGAAGAAACTTTCCAACTTTGGAATTCAATTAAGAGAAAAACAGAAAGCAAAAAGATTCTATGGAATATTGGAATCCCAATTTAGAAGATATTTTGAAATTGCCGATAAACAGGAAGGTATTACAGGTGAAAATCTTTTAAGATTATTGGAATCGCGTTTAGACAATGTCGTTTATAGATTAGGGTTTGCTTCTTCAAGGGCAGAGGCCAGACAATTGGTAACTCATGGGCATTTCAGGGTAAACGGCGAAAAAGTTGATATTCCATCATATCTAGTGAGTGCGGGAGATACCGTTGCTGTCAAAGAAAGATCTAAATCATCAAACAAATTTAGAAGCTTGGTGGAAAATTTTAAAGGAAGTGTCCCGAATTGGTTAACGGTTGATATAGAAAAACTAGAGGGAACAGTTGTTTCTTTACCTTCGAGAGAAGATATAGATCTACCGATCTCGGAAAACTTGATAGTAGAGCTATATTCTAGATAATAAATTTTGACAGAATTAGTTACCCTCAATATGATAGAGGAAATGTTTAAAGGAGGGTTTAGATTAAATGATGGAAATGGAAAAACCGAGCGTGGAAATAGTGGAAATCAGTGATGACAATACCTATGGCAAATTTACGGTTGAGCCACTGGAGAGGGGCTATGGAATTACTTTAGGAAATTCTCTAAGGCGAATTATGCTATCCTCTTTGCCGGGAGCCGCTGTAACATCGGTAAAAATTGATGGGGTGTTGCATGAATTTTCTACAATCCAGGGGGTAAAGGAGGATGTTACGGAAATCATCCTCAATTTAAAAGGTTTATCTATTCGTATGCATGGGAATGAGCCTAAAACGGTTCGTATAGAAGCAAAAGGGGAAGGGATTATAACGGCGGGGGATATTATTGCAGATGCGGATGTTGAAATTCTCAACCCGGAAATGCACATAGCCACCCTGGATGAAGACGGGGCCATAACAATGGAAATAAATGTATCCAAGGGAAGGGGATATGTACCGGCGGAAAATAACAAGACATCGGGAATGCCTATAGGTGTGATACCTGTAGATTCCATATTCACTCCTGTAACAAAGGTAAATTATTTTGTCGAGGATACAAGGGTAGGCCAGGTGACCGACTTTGACAGGTTAATTATCGAAGTATTTACGGACGGGAGCATTATGCCGGACGAGGCTACTTCTTTAGCCGCAAAAATAATGAATGAGCATTTAAATTTATTTGTTAACTTGACCGAGCATGTCAGCGATGTGGAAATTATGGTACAAAAAGAAGAAGATACAAAGGAAAAGGTTCTCGAAATGACTATTGAAGAATTGGACCTTTCCGTGAGGTCTTATAATTGTCTAAAACGGGCAGGAATTAATACGGTGGATGAACTCATTCAAAGGACGGAAGAGGATATGATGAAGGTCAGAAACCTCGGGAAAAAGTCCCTTGAGGAGGTTCAAAATAAACTCAGCGAATTGGACCTTTCACTAAAACCTGTTGATGAATAGTATATTGGTAAGGAGGGATTGATATGGCATATTATCGCAAATTAGGTCGTACAAGTGCTCATAGAAACTTAATGCTCAGAAATCAGGTAACCAGTCTGTTGAAAAACGGACGAATAAAGACAACGGACACAAAGGCTAAAGAGACAAAAAGATTAGCCGAGAAAATGATTACCCTTGCTAAGAGGGGAGATTTACATGCTAGGAGACAGGTTCTCAGTTTTATAACAGAGGAAACCGTGGTAAAGAATCTGTTTGATGAAATTGCGCCGAAATATGAAGATCGTAACGGCGGATATACACGTATTATGAAACTTGGGCAAAGAAGAGGCGATGCCGCGGAAATGGTGATCATTGAATTAGTGTAGGGGCGAGCCCTGCTCGCGCCCGCATGGCAATAACGGGCGACCACAGGTCGACCCTACAATATACCGCCTTATTAAATATGTAGGGGCGAGCTTTGCTCGCCCGCTTCTTATATTCCGGCATTC
>CAZVFS010000016.1:16322-17716 GCA_964626575.1 uncultured Alkaliphilus sp.
GAAGAGGCGCTCAATATTGTAGACATGTCCGAATATAGGGACAAGGCCCCTCATCTGTTATCGGGTGGGCAAAAACAAAGAATTGCTATTGCGGGCATTATAGCGATGAGACCGAACTGCATAATATTTGATGAACCGACTGCTATGTTGGATCCGTCAGGGCGTAGGGAGGTAATAAGAACTATAAAGAAACTCAACAAAGAAGAGAATATCACAATAGTTCATATTACACATTTTATGGAAGAAGCTGTAAATGCAGATAGGGTTATAGTAATGGAGGACGGACAGATAGTGCTGGAAGGTACACCCAAAGAGGTGTTTTCTAATGTAGAACAATTAAAGGAGTTTGGCTTGGATGTGCCCCAGATTACAGACCTGACCAATGAATTGATAAAAGAAGGAATTGATTTGCCTCGGGATATACTGACTGTGGATGAAATGGTGATGGAATTATGTCAATTGAAGTAGAAAATTTAACCTATGTATATAATCCGGGCAGTCCGTTTGAAACTAAAGCCCTAGAGGATGTTAACGTTGAAATTAAATCCGGAGAATTTGTGGGGCTTATTGGTCATACCGGGTCCGGCAAATCTACCCTGGTACAGCATTTAAACGGATTAATAAAGCCTACATCAGGCAAAATTGTTATTAATGGGATTGATATTACGGATAAAACTGTCAAGTTGAGCGATATAAGGCGAAGGGTTGGGCTAGTCTTTCAATACCCCGAACACCAGCTTTTCGAGGAGACAGTATATAAAGACGTTGCCTTTGGTCCCCAAAATCTGGGATTGTCGAAAACGGAAATAGATGAGAGGGTAAAGGAAGCTATGGAATTAGTTAAGTTGCCCTTTGATGAATTAAAAGATAGATCTCCATTCGAATTGAGCGGGGGGCAGAAGAGAAGGGTGGCAATAGCCGGTGTGTTTGCTATGAAACCGGAAGTGCTAGTGTTGGATGAGCCTACGTCGGGACTGGATCCCAGAACAAGGGACGAGGTCTTGGAGGAGATAAAAACCCTTCATGATAGATATAAAAACACGGTAATCTTAGTATCCCATAGTATGGAAGATGTTGCAAAACTGGTGGAACGAATTATTGTCATGCACAATGGTAAAATAATGTTCCAGGGCACACCGAGGGATGTTTTCAAGGAAGTAGAGACTCTGGAATCCATAGGATTGGGGGTTCCACAGATAAGCTATTTAATCAAAGCTTTGAGGGAAAAAGGTATCAACCTAAAAGAGGACATATTTACTGTGGAAGAGGCCAAGGAAGAAATTTTAAAATGGATAAGGAGCAGAAAAAATGTTTAAGGACATTACAATTGGTCAATATTATCCGACCGGGTCTTATGTTCATGGGTTAGATCCCAGAACAAAAATATTGGTTAC
>CAZVFS010000017.1:0-12201 GCA_964626575.1 uncultured Alkaliphilus sp.
AACCGTAAACCGTCCCCGGACCTCCTGACATCAGTATTGCTATACCAACAGTTTCATAAATTTCCTCACGAGAAACACCGGAATCCAGTGCCTTCTTAACATGGGTTTGAATACAACCTGTACATCTTACGGCTATAGCTATCCCCAGCGCAATCAGTTCTTTAATCCTTAGGGGTAATGCATCGTCCTTTATTGCTTCACTATGTAGCTTTCCAAACCCGTTCATAACCCCGGCACAGCCTTCGGCCAATTTTGCACTTGCATCCATCAATTCCTGAAGAGATTTTTTATGATCGATCGCCATCAATATCACATTTCCTTTCTGTTTTTGTTCATATATACTCCGTTTAATTTTCCCCCAAAACCAACAATTTATTAATCTGTTTATAATTCATTTCTCTACTAAAAAGAAACTATTTCTACATACACATAAATAATGTCCCCTATTTTTGCTAATCATAGTACAAAAGGAACATTTTTTAATATAATCAGATTCAGGGGTGAATACATGGAATATAATATAAGGACTGTTAGGGAACAAGGATTTGTCAACATAACTCATTTAATAAGAAAAGCAGTACAAAACGCAAATATAAAAGATGGAATAGCTGTTATTTTTGTTCCCCATACAACAGCAGGAATAACTATAAATGAGAGTACGGATTCGAACGTATTAATAGATATATCGAATAGCTTGAACAAAAATTTTCCGGTAAAGGACAATTACCTTCACCTGGAAGGTAATTCCCATGCCCATATAAAAGCGTCTATAATGGGGTCCTCTGTCAATATTATAATAGAAAACGGCAGGTTAAAACTTGGGGCTTGGCAAGAAGTGTTTTTCTGTGAATTTGACGGGCCCAGGAATAGAAAGTTTTTTGTAAAGCTGATCGGACAATAAAACCGGCTTATTCAATGGTAAATCAACATTTAATTATGCATCGTATTTGTCTGATAATGCGTCATTAATACAAGCCCAGTTGTCTAGCAAAATTTAATATAACAATACACGTTCATGTAGTTTCGAATATGAATAATTCCTACAGCTCTTCAGGCGAAAAATACTACAACCTGCAAACTCGTTTCACTCAAACATGCAGGTTGTTTTACGTATTTTTCGCCTTCATTCGCTGGGAATTATAGTCATATTCTCAAATACATTCACTTTGTATTTTATATTAAATTTTTGGTTAGTGCCCACCATTCTAATAAGAGTGAAACAGCACTTCCAGAACGCATTTTTGCTTTTTAAAATGGCTGTGTATTACAAAACGAATCGCTTTTGAAATTTTGCCATGGTTCCTAGTCCTTGAGAGCGTAAAAAAACTAGAAAATTGCACGCTGTCTGAGCGTAGCGAGTTCGTGAATTTTCAGTTTTTTTGCTCGAAAAGGACTATTGGAGCCATCAAAATTTCAAACCGCGATGAGAATGTAATACACAGATATTTTAAATATATGATACGACGCATTATTAGACAAATATGACATAATAAAGGCAGACAACCCCTGTCCTTCTGTCACATTTCTCTTCTACCTTCCAACGCTTTTGCTAAAGTGATTTCGTCTGCATATTCGAGGTCCCCGCCTACGGGGATGCCGTGGGCTATACGTGTCACTTTAATTCCCATGGGTTTTAAAAGTTTTGATATATACATTGCGGTAGCTTCACCTTCAATGTTAGGGTTTGTTGCAAGAATTACTTCTTCTACAGACTGATTGGCTAAACGAGTTAATAACTCCTTAATTCTGATATCTTCGGGACCAATCCCTTCCAATGGTGATATGGCCCCATGCAAAACGTGGTAATATCCCTTAAATTCCTTGGTTCTTTCCATGGCTACTACATCCCTAGGATCTTCAACAACACAAATAATCATGGGATCCCTTCTTTTATCACTACATATATCGCATATTTCCCTATCCGTCAGGTTTGTACATATTTTACAATATCTTACGCCCTCTTTAGCGTTTACAATTGCCTCGGCTAAACTATGCACATCCTGATTAGGCATATTAATTACATAAAATGCTAACCTTTGGGCAGTTTTTCTTCCTATACCGGGAAGCCTTGCAAATTGTTCTATTAATTGAGCCATAGATGTTGAATAATAATTCATAATTATATTCCCCATTTCCATAAATCGGCTGTCAGTTTATCTGAAAACGAAAATATGTTATCCCCGTCAAAAATTTGTTTACATCGTTACTTGCCATAATATGGCATCAACAGGATAGCCAACGTTGTGATGGTGCAATTATCAGTTAAAATAACCCCGGTATATTCATATTCCCGGTTATTTTGCTCATTTCCGAGGCCATCATATCTTCCGCGGCACGAATAGCCTCATTAACGGCTGCCATAATTAAGTCCTGTAGCATATCTATGTCGTCCGGATCTACCACTTCCGGCTTTATTTCAATTCCTACAATCTCTCTTTTTCCCGTAATCTTAATGGAAATGGCTCCTCCGCCTGCAGTGGTTTCCAATACCTTTTCTTCCAACTCTTTTTGTGTTTGTTCCATCTGTTTTTGCATTTTTTGAACCTGTTTCATCATGTTACCCATGTTTGGTCTACCCATTCCCGGAAAACCGCCTTTTTTAGCCATTGAAAAATTCCTCCTCATACTTAAAAATTTTTTTGTTTCCTTTAGTATACCATAAGGTTGATTATTTAAGTTAGTAAAAGCCCTGCTGACAACGGTATCAAACAATTGTGGGCGAGCAAAGCCCGCCCTTATTTTTTCAGAAGTGATAAATTCCGAATATCCTTTTTATTTTCCCTACAATTATTTTATATTACCCCATTAACCATCTTTTATTTCCAGCATATCAAACGCTTCCTTAGGTAACATCTTTTCAAGTTTTTGTAAGGGATCTTCTTGGTCAGGTGTTCCAGGTAATCCCCCCCAAGGTTTTTGTGTGGGATCTTTTTGTTCATTTAAATCGCCCGATATGATTGGCTCGTCTTCCATTATAAATGAAGGCCTCACATCTTGGCCTGTAAACTTTGTAATTATATTGGATATATACTCTTTTATTTCCTCTTTATTTAACCTGACAAGATAGGTTTCAAATCCTTTTTTTAATGAAATAGTTAATATTCCTTTTTTTAATTCTTTTGGGGTTCCTTCCTCCAGATATGTTCCCACATACGTTTTTCCGTCCTTTTTTGTCTGACCCAAGATTTGTTCCCAAACGCCCTTGATAGTACTTAGTGCCCTGGCATTATCCTCAGGTCCCTTACTGTCCCCTAGTTTTTCACCATCTCTCTGAGCTTTGTCATCTTTTGGCCTTTTACTGTCTTCTGATTTTTCGCCATCTCTTGATTCTGTTTTTTTATCGTCTTCTGATTTTTCGCCGTTTTTTGACCCTTCGCCATCTTTTATCCCTTCGTCGCCTTTTAATTCTTCTTTGTCGCTCAATTCTACCTTTTGTTCAATATCCGCCTTTATATGTTCTGTATCTACAGCTTTTTTGTCCTTTTGTTCACTGATAATACCTTGTTTTTGATCGGCAGAATCGGATGTTGGTTTTTCGGATGTTGGTTTTTTGATCCTGTCTGCCCTATAATTTTGTACTCCTTTATCGTCCCTGACGGTGTTTACCCTCCCGGAAGCTATTATCTTTTCCAGTCGTTTTACTCTCTCTATGATTCCTTCCAGTGAATCGTCCAAATCCCTACTGCATAGACTTGCAACCGCAATCTCCATTAATATCTTGGGTTGTGACGAATATTTCAATCTTGATTCAACATCCGATAGTGTATAGATAAAGGAACTCACCTGATTCACGTTGAACAGTTTACTCTGTTCTTTAAATTGTTTCAGCCTTTCCTTCGGTAAGACTAAAAAATCATCTATTTTTACATCCATTTTGATAAGCAAGAGGTTTCTGAAATGAAATATTAAATCTTTCATCAATTGGCCGGCATCTTTGCCTTCCGTGAATATTTCATTGATAAGTGTGAGCACATCGGGTATGCTTTGTTCTGCTATGCTTTCAACCAGATTGAATATAGATTCATAATTAACTGCTCCCAATATGTTAATTACATCATCATATTTTAGGGTTTCATTATCGAAAGATATGCATCTATCCAGAATGCTCAGGGCATCTCTTACTGCTCCTCCCGAATTAAGAGCTATCAGGTGCAGGGCTTCCTCTTCATAATTTATCGACATCTCTTTACAAATCAGGGACAACTGATTTATTATATCTTTTATTTTAACGGGCTTAAAATCAAATCTTTGACATCTCGATAATATAGTTGGCTGCACCCCCTGGGGTTCTGTAGTAGCCAATATAAAAATAACATGGGCAGGTGGTTCCTCCAGTGTTTTTAAAAGTGCATTGGAAGCTTCTTTGGTAAGCATGTGTACCTCATCTACTATATATATTTTATATTTCCCTTTGGACGGGTTATATTTAGTATGTTCCCTTAGTTCCCTTATATTTTCTATTCCTCTGTTGGAGGCGGCATCTATTTCGATAACATCCATATTATTTTCTTTTAAAATGCCCTCACATATTTCACATGCATTACAAGGATTAGCATCTTGGGGATTCATACAGTTTACGGCCCTGGCAAATATTCTCGCCGTAGAGGTCTTGCCCGTCCCCCTCATCCCCGCGAAAAGATAGGCATGTGCTATATTGGAATATTTAATCTGATTTTTTAAAATGGTAACCGTCTGCTCCTGGCCAATTATATCCTCAAAAACCTTGGGCCTCCATTTTCTATATAATGCTTCATAAAACATGTCCTCACCTTCACTCCCTACGTGAATTCTGTCCTATAATTGAAATTTCTAAAACTTGTCCGGGATAAACACTACAAAAATTCCCTCATAAACACTATTTGTTCTACTTTTTTACTTCCCCTTAAACGATAAAAAACTGATCTTCTCTTTCGTTATGATGACTATATTATCATCGGACAACGCAAAACATTTTAAGATATCACCGGTATGCGGATATTCCATTTTTAAATTCCCGTTTTTGCTATATTTAAATATTGTTCTTGGGGAACAAACTATTATATCATTTTTGCAACTATCTATATTTATAGCCTCTTCACCCTGTTTTATTTCGCTCAATAATTTTCCGTCGTAGGATAATATCCTAATTGTGTTTTCAGTGGGTAGATAAATTATGCTGCCTTTGTTACTGCCCGTACTATATGCTGTTATAAAATTCTTATTTTTTATATCTGTAATTATTATAGGATCATTGAGATCCGTTTTCCAATTTGTTAAATTGTCCTCGCCTATACTGAATATGCCTTTCTCGTTTATTACGATTAAGTCTCCTTTTTCGTTATAAAATATGTCTAAAATGATATTGTCCTCAAAATTTTCCGAACTAAGCAAATTTGCTTTTAGATCATATGTTAATACGTTGTTTTCCAGACTGTTTTTGTTTGTATTTATCACGCTTATGGCTATTCTATCACAAATTTTCGAAATAGCCATATTTGTTATTTCCCCTTCACCTAATACTATCTCCGACACCTTTTTGCCTTTTTCATTTATTACAGTGACATATCGGATCGGGTCTTCGATATCATGATGCAATATCATATAATTATCGTCACAGATACTAAAATTTTTATAGCCCTTATCCAATGCACTTTTGTATATCTGTTCTCCCTTTTTATTGATGCGCAGTATCTGATTTTTGTTTTCATCTATTATATAAATGCTATCGGAATTCGTTTTTATCACAGGCCTATTTATTGCTAAATTGATACTCCACAACTGTTCCCCCGCCATATTATAAAGGGTTAAAATTCCTCCTTGGTATTTTACTAGCCCGTTATCAAATTTTTCATAGATTATTTGGCTGCTATGTGGTGTTTCTATCTCCTTTACTATAGAAATTTCTCCCTTATCCAGATTTGTTTTGGCCTTTAAATACTTTATTGTTCTGGGACTTGCCACAAATAAAATTATAATTATAGCAATTAAGGCCCATAAGGCCTTTTTCTTGTTTTTCATAACCCAAATCCCCTTATATTTTTTCTATACACAGATTGTTTCACATGAAACACTTAATCCTTTATTGAATTATATTCCATACAAATCAATAGAATCCTCTATGTTTTTTCCTGTTTTTAAAAATCAGAGCACAGACAAACACCATTCCTATGTATCCAAATAAAGGATAAAAGAATATGACCAGTTTTTTAAAACCTAGGGTTGCCAAAGGTATGGATATTAAAGAAACAACAACACTGACTGTCCTTATGTTAATTTTTGTAAGATTAAATATGCCCAATATACACCCATATCCGTTTGCAATTGCCGTAGTAAACATAGCAAGAAGCAAGACAACACTGTATATCTGTCTCCATACCGTGCCCAAATTGCTTGCTACCACAATCATGGGCACCTCTATGCCTATAACATTTGTATATAGAATCAATAAACTGATTAGAATGACCAACGCCAGAATACCTAATACCACCCCACCCAATACCCCTCCTAAAACAGCAGCTTTCCTATCTACAATTAAAGGCCGCGAGGAGGTCATGACAACTATGGCACCTATGCTATTGAAGGCAACATATAATAGTGCAGACCATAACCAACTGTTTTTATTTATAATGTGCTTGACTGTAGATCTGAATGTGCCAACATGGCCTTCTAAATCAATGTTCTGAAGAGGATACGTATAAAAATTGCTAAATAACATCTCGTTTTTATATATAATGGTTATGCCCACCCATAAAATTACCAAAATAAGGAGAGGGACCGCTATGCTGTTAGCCCTTGCGATTCCCTTTATTCCGAATATGAAAACATACAAAGTTATTGCTGCCATCATAAAAATTCCGTAAATATAGGGAACCTGAAAATTTTCGTTTGCCACCGCTCCGCTCCCCGAAAGCATAACAACATAACTAATAAATAATAAAAATGTCAATACTATATTTATAACAACAAAAAAGGCCCTACCAAAATAAATTGTTGTAAACTCCTTGAGGCCATATATTTTTCTTGTATATACGGTATTCAGGACCGAGGCCCCTAATAATGAAAATAGGACTGTTATTACCATAACACCAAATATGCCCTTATATCCATGTTTACCGAAAAACTGAAGTATTTCCTGCCCGGATGCAAAACCCGCCCCTATAACCGTACCCACATAAACACTGGCTAACGTAAAAATTGATTTTTTCCTTGTCACTACCCCTCCCCCCTTCACCATTATATTTTTATGATGAAGGGAAGATAATAAGACCTAAAGCAATCACAGTAAGAAATTTTTCACAGTATCATAGAATATATTTCAAAATTTTATCAACTTTCCTGTATTGGAAAATTTATTTGGGAAAAACTAAAGCCATAGTTTGCGCAAATTTAAGCCGTGAAATTGCAAAATAAGTCTGCCTGACATGATCAAACAGGCAAGTATTCCCAAACAAATTTAATCTAAGGAGAGAACCAGTGCCTGTATCTGACTTGCAAAAATATAATTCCCTGGACATTAATTCGCCAAGAGCCTCCATAAATTTCAGCATGATGCTGTCCAAATATATTGACCTATGCTTTAAACCTCCCTACGAAGAATTAGTTTTTGTCTGCATCGGAACAGACCGCTCCACCGGAGATGCCTTGGGGCCCATCATCGGCCATAAATTGTCCTTTCCTCTTTCAAAATATGATTATATTCATTTACATGGCACCCTAGATAATCCTGTGCATGCAAAAAACCTGCAGGAAAATTTAGAAGTTATATACGGTTCTCTCAACAATCCTTTTATCATAGCTATAGATGCCTGTTTGGGAAAGGTAGACAGAATCGGTTATATTGCTGTAAATAAGGGTCCCTTAATGCCCGGAGCGGGAGTAAACAAGAGTCTTCCGGCCGTAGGTGACATATCTATTACCGGTATTGTAAATTTGAGTGGATATATGGAATACCTTGTACTGCAAAATACAAGACTGAGCCTTGTAATGAAGATGGCCGACACGCTGGTTCAGTCCATTAAATATTCTGTTTGGAAACTTCATCAAAGGCGACTGATGATGTAGGGTCAAAAGGTTACCCCTATACCAAGGTGGACAAAAGAGGACGCACCTAATTTGTCGCCCGTCTTCTTTTGTCCACGTCCCTTTTTGTCCATTTTTGTCCTACAGTTACGTAAACAAACCCCCATACCTTCTGATTTCGATAATATGTTCTATTTCATCAATTGTTTTGTTGGTCGCATTGACAAGTATTGCACCATGAATGTTTCCATCTTCCGAATCGTTAACATTTTCCATACTGCTGTCTATACTCCTGTATACTATGGCATCTATATGACCCCTGTCTTCATAACCGACTACTTCATATCCCCGATTTTGCAACTCTCTCTTTATTTCCTCTAATCCCTGTTGGACGGCTATTCTTTTCAAAAAAACACCTCCTGTTAAAATTAGTATCTCTAAGAAGTGTTTTTTTAATTCATTATGCAGATGTCCAATTCCTATGTCCGGGCTGCTTATCCGTATTTTCCGCTAAATTCCAAAACCGAACACCTACAATTAATTCCATTTTATTATGCACCATTTCAAATTTGACAGGTCTGCTGTTTACTATGTCTCCATCTGCATTTACATGCATATCTTCTTTGGAAAATATTTGTATGTTCTCTCCCCTATATATTTTTATTTCATCGTATTTAACATGTTTTCCCTTGAATATTGTAGGAAAAAGAAACAACAGTTTCAATTTTGGCATTTTCCTTACCACACAGATGTCAAACTGCCCATCGGAAACCTCAGCTTGGGGTGCTATATTCATCCCTCCGCCATAATAAGCACCGTTACATATCGCAACCAACATAATTTCTTCATCATATTTTTTGTCATCTATTATCAGTTCTACCCTCAAACTTTTAAATTTACCCAGTGCCTTGACAACCCCGATGATATACGAATAAGTGCTTGAAAAATATCTTTTTATTTTATTTGCTTCCTCCGCAATCAACGCATCCAAGCCCACGCTGCAAAAATTAATAAAATATTTATCGCCTGATCTGCCTAAATCTATTGACATGGCTTCTCCCTGTATCAAAACTTCCATCGCATCCTTTATATCAAAAGGTATTTTGAGTGATCTGGCAAAATCGTTTCCCGTACCGGCCGGCACAATTCCAAGTCTTTGTGTACCTCCGATTATACCGTTTACAACCTCGTGAAGTGTTCCGTCCCCACCCACAGAAACAATAGTATGGAAGTCTTCGGCCCTTGCTTCTTCCGCGAATAGTTGCCCGTCCCCCACCTTTTCCGTAATCTTAATTTGATAACTGTGTCTGCTGTTTTCCATAATTTCTTTTATTACGGGAATTGTTTTTTTTGCTCTACCCTTACCCGCTATCGGATTGATTATAAATAAATAAGACAAAACTGTTCACCTACCCTATTTGTCGATCCTTTCTACTACCTCCCAGGTCTACCCTATCCAATGCGTTGGCTTTTGCCCTCTCCAGGGCACGCAACTCCTCAACGGAAAGGCTATAATTCGATACACCGTTTTTTACGGGCTTTGCATAAGATACTGTTTCCGTTCTTCCATATATACCGGTTATAATGATTCCATCATTGTTTTTATCCAATAAGGCAATTGAATAGCTTAAATCGCTTCCTGTATCATCAAAGGCATTATATCTGATAATACCCATTTTCTGTATGCAAAAACTCAAACGATTGTCGAACATATCAAGTCGATTCTCTATTTCACCCAAATGTTTATGTACAATTTCAATTTTATCTATATGTTCAAATAAAATGTTTTCTATCTTTTTCCCATCGGTCCCCCTCACAAGTTGCCTGTATTTATTTTTTAAATTAGAACTAATACCTATGTTGATGATCAAGAATATAATAGTCAGCAAATTAAGCGCCAGGCCGATTACCAACAATAAGGTACTATTCTGAACAAGAAAATCCGTTATCCATTCCATTTTTATCCTCCTTTCGTGCATCAATGGTAACTATATTATAAACTAAATTTGTCAGATATTGTAGAAGTTTTTATAATATTAAAAGGCGGACACATATGTCCGCCGTACTATGCGAAAAAGCATATTCTTTACTTTTTTATCATCCTGAGCATAACGTATGATAAATTTATTTAAATTACTAACCGAATGTTGGGTCAGGGTAACAATTATAATACAGGTCCGTCAGACTGTGTGATAATTGTCACTCTGAGCGTTAACGAAGAGTCCCTGCTAACTTAATAAACTTATTATCCTCTCCAGGTCTTCCTCGTTATAATATTCTATCTCTATTTTGCCCTTTCTGGCACCCCTTATAATATTCACTTCTGTCCCGAGTAAATATCTCAAGTTTTTTTCAATTTCAATCAAAAAGGCATCCTTGGGTTTATCTTTTATTTCCTTTTTGCCTTTTTTGACAGGGTTTGCCAGGTTTTTTACCAGTTGCTCCACCTGCCTCACGCTCAAACTTTCACTGATCACTTTTTGCGCTAATTTATATTGGTTTTCTTCAGATTCTATGCCAAGTATCGCCCTGCCATGTCCTCCGCTTATTTTTTCTTCTACAATATAGTCAATTACTCTTTTATCTAACCGAAGTAGTCTGAGTATATTGGTTATATATGATCGGCTTTTTCCTAAGACTTCCGAGAGCTGTTCCTGCGTGATATTATATTGGTCTATTAAATATCTATATGCCTTTGCCTCCTCTATGATGTTCAAGTCCCGCCTTTGCAAGTTTTCAATTAAAGAGATTTCCAAAAGCTGTTTCCCCGTATAATGTTTGACTATACACGGGATCCCCTCTAATTCAATATCCTTTGCCGCTCTCCATCTTCTCTCGCCTGCAATAATCATATACCCCGCTGAATCTTCTATCACAATTATGGGCTGTATTATCCCATGTGCTTTTATAGAATCCGACAGTTCTTTCATGCTTTTCTCGTCGAAATTTTTTCTTGGTTGGTCGGGATTAGGATGAATTTTATCAATATCAATTATTTGAATCCTTTCATCGTGGACATTTTCCTCTAACATATCTAAACCTATCATATCAGGAATAAGTGCCTCCAGCCCTCTGCCTAGTCCCCTCTTTTTAACCTTTGACATTTATATCACATCCTCTTCCAAATATAAAAACTCTTCCGCTAATTCCGTATATGCCTCCGCTCCCTTGGATTTTATATCATAATGAATTACGGGCCTACCATGACTGGGAGCTTCCGCTAATCTAACATTTCTAGGTATTATTGTAGTATATACCTTACCCTTAAAATAATTTTTTACCTCGTCCACTACCTGAATAGACAGATTTGTCCTCCCATCAAACATGCTGAGAACTACACCTTGAATTTCCAGATTTGGATTCAGCTTTTTCTTTACGAGCTGTATAGTATTCATTAATTGACCCACACCCTCCAGGGCATAATACTCACATTGTATCGGAATCAATACACTGTCTACAGCAGTTAAAGAGTTTATAGTCAATAGCCCTAAAGAAGGGGGACAATCAATAAAAATATAATCATAATCTTCCTTTATTTCATTAATAGCCTGTTTTAATCTCGTTTCCCTATTTTTCATATTGGTGAGTTCTATTTCCGCGCCTGCCAGCTCCACACTTGAAGGAATTAAATGCAAGTTGTCGAATTCCGTATGTACTATAACATCCTTAATATTGGCGTTTCCCAAAATGATATCATAAGAAGTATATTCTAATGTGTTTTTATCTACCCCGAAACCACTGGTAGTATTTCCCTGGGGATCTATGTCAATGACACAGACCTTTTTGCCATTTTTGGCAATACATGCACTTAAATTTACATTAGTTGTTGTTTTCCCCACGCCGCCTTTTTGGTTAAAGACTGCAATCACTTTTCCCATTGTTTTACTCTCTCCCTTCTGCCGGGTTGTATGTTATTATGTTTTATATAAATTATATACTACTATCGCGTTATAGGCCTTACAAAAATCCAAATATTTTTAGGACCTTATATGGGGATTCTATACAAACTCAAATTATCCTTTTTTAGAAATGGGAAGTGAAGAGCCGAAAATGGCTTAACCCAATTTAGATATCAGAAACCGGAAGTCAGGATGCCGGAAATATGTTTTTTATCAGATACTTAATTGTCCGACAGTGCAATAGATTAGTTGTTTTTTTTATAATAATAATATATATTGAGGAATATAATGTTAAAGCAACCTA
>CAZVFS010000017.1:12301-17625 GCA_964626575.1 uncultured Alkaliphilus sp.
TTGTTTTTTTTATAATAATAATATATATTGAGGAATATAATGTTAAAGCAACCTAAGATTCATTTGATTTTTTCTAAACAAGGGAGGATAATATTATGTTTGGTATTATAATAACCACTTTCTGGATGGTCTTTATAGCTGAACTAGGTGATAAAACTCAATTACAGACGATGCTTCTAGCCACTCAATCTAAAAGCATATGGCCTGTTTTTATAGGTTCCTCTTTAGCGCTGGTCCTTAGCTCCTTTCTCGGCGTTTGTGCTTCGACTGTCTTAACCAAGTATATTTCACCCCATTATCTACAAACGGGTGCCGGTTTTGTGTTTATTGTGATAGGGATTTTAACATTATTGGGATATATATAAAATGACGTACTTTCAAAAAAAGATTACTATCATTTTTAGTAATCTTTTTTACTAGCTTTTTGGTATTTTTACTACTATCTCTATATATTCACCCTTATCTATTTGTTCAAATTGTGCATTCTCCTGGCTTTTCTTAATGGCCTCATATGTCTGTTTCAGTGTGTTAATATATATTCTATAATTCATAAAACTTCTTATCTTTTTCGTAGGATGGGGAGAGTCTGTCTCGTTATTTTTCCTGATGCTCTCCACCATTGCATCTATCAATTGTTCGGTTGTTTTAACATTCATATCGTTTTCGATTATCTTGTCTAGGGCTTTTTCCCTCAATTCCTCGTCGGGAAGCTTTAGTAAGGCCCTGGCATGCCGCTCTGTTAACCCGTTTTCCAGTAATCGCCTTTTAATGTTTATCTCCAGCCTCAAAATTCTCAGTTTGTTAGCAATGGTAGATTGACTCTTCCCTATTCTTGCGGCCAGACTCTGTTGGGTAAATCCATGATCCTCTATGAGGTTTGAGTAGCCCTCCGCCTCCTCCATAAAATTTAAATCTTCCCTTTGAAGGTTTTCAATTATGGCCAAAATAGCGGAATCAGCATCGGTGTAACTGTTGTTGACTATAGCCGGTATAGTTTTTAGCTCGGCTAACCGTGCTGCCTTTAGCCTCCTTTCCCCTGCTATTAATTCATATCTGTCTTCTCCTATCTTTCTGACACTTATGGGCTGCAGGATACCATACGCTTTGATTGAAGCGCTCAGTTCCTCCAGCCCTACCTGGGAAAATGATTTTCTTGGCTGATAGGGATTGGGAATAATTTTATCAACCAAAATTTCTTCTATTTTCTTTTCAGTAGCACCCATTAAACATAACCCCTTCTTTCCACAGACAAAACAGTAACAAACACAAAATATATTATATTTTTAAAATATTTATTTTAACAAATATCCGAATAACACATTAATTATATTAATCTATTTCTATAAAAACTTTCTTAATCCTTCTATGGGTACTTCTTTTCCGGTAAGATTCGTTTTACAAAATGCGTTTTATTTTTACTATTTTATCGGGGTTTTGCTCGGTTTTCCCGCCTTTCTGGGATATTTAGTCGGAGTTTGTTTTGTTTTTCCTATAACCAATATATGGTGGTTCCTATCACTAAACGGCAACTCTATTTTTATCTGCTCTACAATCTCTCCACCCAATATTTTTATAGCTTTTTGTGCATCTTTTATTTCTTCTATCAATTTAGGCCCTTTTTGACAGATAAAATGCCCCCCTACCTGTGCAAACGGCAAACAATATTCAGTTAATACATTTAATGCTGCCACGGCCCTGGATACAACATATTTATATTTTTCCCTATAGTTTTTATTTTGCCCGAAGTCTTCTGCCCTGCCATGTATAAACTCTGTCCCGTCTAAACCGAGTTCTGAGCATACCTCCTCCAGAAAACCGATTCTTTTTTTTAAGGAATCCAACAAAGTAAGTTTTATATCAGGCAATATTATTTTCAGGGGTATTCCCGGAAACCCCGCGCCGGTTCCCACATCTATCATCTTTCCTTCGTTCTTTAAGTATTTGGTTTGTATGCAGGATAAAGAGTCCAAAAAATGCTTTATAATAATTTCTTTTTCTTCCGTGATGGTCGTTAAATCCATCTTCCGATTCCATTCCAGTAAGATATCTTTATATTTAATGAATTGCTCTGCCTGATTATGTGATATTTCTATACCCATTTCTTTTGTTCCATGTTTTAAAATTTCTATAGGCTCCATTACCTTGCATCCCTTCTGCGTCTTTTTTGCTCCAAATAAATCAATAATACAGAAATATCGGCCGGGGATACACCGGAGATTCTCGATGCTTGACCTACAGACAATGGTTTGATATCGTTTAGTTTTTGTCTTGCTTCTATCCGTAAGCCTTCGATTTTGCTATAATCCATATTTTCACTCAATTTTTTATCTTCCAACTTTTTAAACTGGTCTATCTGTCTAAGCTGTTTTTCGATATAACCCTCATATTTTATGATTATTTCACATTGAATTTTGGCATCTTTCAACAAATCTTCCGGCCTGTCCCTATCCAAGCCTTTGATATTTTCATAAGTAAGTTCAGGACGTTTTAACAATTCATATAAAGAAATTCCCCCTTTTATAGGGGTGCTGTTTGCCCTCTTTAGTACATCGTTGGCAATATCAGGAGAAACATAAGTCGTTTTCAACCGTTCCATTTCTTCTTCAACATGCTGTTTCTTTAAGAGATACCTTCTATATCTGGCTTCCCCAACCAGCCCCAGCCTATATCCCTTTTCCGTCAATCTGAGATCCGCATTATCTTGTCTTAAGACGAGGCGGTACTCGGCTCTGGAGGTCATCATTCTGTAGGGCTCGTCTGTCCCTTTTGTCACCAGATCATCTATCAAAACACCTATATAGGCTTCTGAGCGGTCCAATATAAACGGTTCTTTCCCCTTTATTTTTAAAACAGCATTGATCCCGGCCATAAGGCCCTGGGCCGCAGCTTCTTCGTACCCGGATGAGCCGTTAAACTGGCCTGCACTGAACAGATTATTGATATGTTTTATCTCTAGGGTTGGTCTCAACTGTGTAGGATCTATACAATCATATTCTATTGCATAGGCCGATCTCATAATTTTTGCATTTTCCATCCCTATAACCGACCTGAGCAGTTTTATTTGCACCTCTTCAGGCAAACTGGTGGACAGACCCTGTATATACATCTCTTTTGTTTCTACGCCTTCCGGCTCTATAAAAATCTGATGCGACGGTTTATCGCTGAATTTAACAATTTTATCCTCTATCGAGGGACAGTACCTTGGGCCTACACTTTCTATATCCCCTCTGTACAAAGCAGACCTGTGAAGGTTTTCCCTGATTATTTTATGTGTCTCTTCGGTGGTTTTAGTCAACCAGCAGGGCTGCTGCTCCTTGGATATCTTTTCATTCATAAATGAAAAAGGAATGATCTCTTCATCCCATTTTTGAATAGTCATCTTTGAAAAATCTATGGTATCTTTATGTACCCTGGCAGGGGTACCTGTCTTGAACCTTCGCATGTTACAACCCAATTCTTTTAACTTGTCGGATAAATACATCGCGGGAAACAATCCGGTAGGGCCGGATTCATAATTAACTTCTCCTATAAAGATTTTGCTCTTTAAATATACTCCCGTAGCCAATATGACCGCTTTCCCATAATACACGGAACCTGTCCTTGTAACAACTCCCTTTACGGTGTTGTCTTCCATTATCAGGTCTACTACTTCTCCCTCTTTCAAATCCAGGTTATCCTCATTTTCTAGTGTTTTTTTCATCTCTATATGGTATCTGCTTTTGTCTGCCTGGATTCTCAAGGAATGCACCGCCGGTCCTTTTCCTGTATTTAACATTCTGCTTTGTATAAAGGACTTATCTATATTTAACGCTATTTCTCCACCCAATGCGTCTACTTCCCTCACCAGATGGCCTTTCCCCGTTCCCCCGATAGACGGGTTACATGGCAATGCAGCTATAGAATCCAATGTCATAGTGAGCATGATTGCCTTATAACCCATTCTGGCGACAGCCAACGCAGCTTCACAACCCGCATGTCCGGCACCCACTACTATAACATCGTAATTTCCCGCATTATACCTTTTCATCCTTACTCCTCCATTTTTCACGTGAAACATATTATTTTCCTATACAGAAATTTTCAAAAATATGATCCAGTAAATCATCCCCTGCCGTATCACCTGTAATTTCACCCAAGGTATGCCATGCGTCCCTTATATCTACTTCTACAAAATCTAAGGGCAATTGCTCCTCTATGGCCTTTATGCTGTCTTTTATACTCTTTAATGCCCTTTCCAGCACATTTTTATGTCTCACGTTGGTAACTAATAAATTATCTTTTGCTTTCACTTCACCTTGATATACCATGTTCACCAAGGCATCCTCTATTTTTTCTATTCCTATATTTTCTAATATAGATATTTCAATTATATCCTTGTCCTTTACAATATCTTTTATTTCGTCAACGTCAAGTTTTTGAGGAAGGTCTGTCTTGTTAACTATAATTAAAGCTTTTTTGGAACCGATAAGATCTATTATCTCCAAATCTTCTTTTGTCAGATTATCAGAAGCATCCAACACCACTATAATCAAGTCCGCCTGGTTAAAAAGTTCCTTTGATCTCTCCACACCAATTTTTTCCACGACGTCTTCCGTTTCTCTTATTCCTGCGGTATCTATCAATCTGAGGGGTATACCTTTTACATTGAAATATTCCTCTATCATATCCCTTGTTGTGCCTGGAACATCTGTCACTATCGCCCTGGATTCCCTGATTAGTGCATTGAGGAGGGAGGATTTTCCCACATTAGGTTTTCCGACGATCACTGTGCTCAGCCCTTCTCTTATTATTTTCCCCGTATTCGAGGTGTCCAGTAATTTTTGAATGTCTTTTTCCACTTCTTTGCTACTTTCCAATAAAGCACTCAAAGTTATTTCATCTATATCCTCTTCTGCAAAATCTATGGAAACTTCTATATGTGCCAGTATCCGCAACAGTTTTTCCCTTATCTTCAAAACCTCTCCGGACAAAAACCCTTCCAATTGGTTTAACGCTACATCAAATCCTTTTTCCGTTTTAGCGCTTATAAGGTCCATTATGGCCTCTGCCTGTGTCAGATCAATTCTTCCATTTAAAAATGCTCTTTTCGTAAATTCTCCCGGATTGGCAGCCCTGGCACCTGCTCCTAGTACAAGCTCTAATATCCTTTTTACGGGGATCATGCCGCCGTGACAATTTATTTCTACTATGTCTTCCCTTGTGTATGTGTCCGGCGCTTTCATGTATGAAACCAGGACCTCATCGATTTTTTCTTTTTTATCCGGATCTATTATATAACCATAAGTTATTCTTCTGGGTTTATATTGACTTAATTTTTTATCCTT
>CAZVFS010000018.1:0-4095 GCA_964626575.1 uncultured Alkaliphilus sp.
CTTGCACCTGTAACAAGCTTTATTTTCTTTCTCTTAGATATTCTGGTAATTTCTTTTATAACATCGCCGTCCATATTAGCTAAAATATCATTTGAAGATCCTATTACCGTTACGTCCACTTCTAAAGCGTTGCAAATAAATGCAAATTCCATTCCGATTACACCGCTGCCCACAATAACGATATCTTTAGGCAGTTCTTTTAAGCTTAACATTTCATCACTTGTATATACATTCTTTGATTCTTTTGCTCCCTTTATTGGTGGAATAAATGGAGCAGAACCTGTAGCAATTATTATGTATTTTGTGTCGACAGTGGCTCCTTCGTCCTTTCCGTCTTTTACAACAACTGTGTTTTTATCTGCTATATCTCCCGTGCCTCTCAATAGAGTGATTTTGTTCTTATCTACTAAGTATTCAATTCCCGCGACTAATTCTTTTACTATATTATCCTTTCTTTCCATTATCTTTGTGAAATCGAAAGATGGTGATTCATTGAAAATTCCAAAATCTTCGGACTCTTTTACTAATTCGTAAACTTCTGACGAACGTACCAACGCTTTTGTAGGTATACAGCCGCGATTGAGGCATGTTCCACCTAAATTATCTTGCTCAACAAGAACTGTTTTCAAGCCATTTTTTGCAGCCACTATAGCGGCAACATAACCTCCCGGTCCTCCACCTAAAACAACAACATCGCCCTCAATTTTCATTTATAACCCTCCTATTATCTCATAGATATATTTACTACAATACATTAAGTATAACAAATGTCCAAGCATTGTCAATATTTTTACTGAAAATTATCTGGAATATAACGATGTATGACGTATTAAAAAGGATGGGGGGTTTCCCATCCTCTTTAATATAAATTCAATTGTTTTTATCGTTAAACTTATGATTATACAAGACGTTCGTTTAACATCTCCGTTATTTTACCTGCAATACCGGCGGCCACACCTGCACAACGGCTTTTCCTTTCAGGATGAGCCATGTCTACACCGTGAGCTTCCATAAACTTACCTACCGAATCTGCACATAACACTGATTCTGCAACTGTTGTTGGCAAGTTCAAATTTTCAGGTTGATATTCCGGAAAAGGAAATTCTTTATACCAATTAAACAATTCATTTACTAATTCCCTTTGTGTATCCGCATCTGTCACCATGCCGATACATGCAGCCGCAACCCCTAATGAACCACATAATGTTGCTTGACCATATCCCGCGGCACCATGAATAAACGCTTCCGGCGGAATTTGATTAAAAGGATAACCCACTACATCTGCCAATTCTCCGAGGAACCCCTCGGATACACCGATACCTCAACCGCCTTTTGTCTTATATGCGTCAAAAGCCCTTGCCTTAACTTTTTCAACATCTAATTTTGCATACTTAAACGGCCATCCCGGTCTTTCCACTGAACCAGACGCACCTGCTGCTCCTGAATCTGCTTCCTTATCTGCACATGCTGTAAGAAGACTGCCTATAGTTCCGGTCATAGCAACCCCGGCTACAGAAACCCCTACCCCCTTAAGAAAATCCTTCCTTGTTATTTGTTTATCTTTTTGCATTGTCATAAATGACACCTCCCCTATAATCTAAGTATCTAAACAATCAGAATAGTAAAGTAACATAAAATTATGAGTTTTTCAATGTCCTTATATAAACAGTATAATATAAATTTAATAACCATCATAATAAAACTTGGTTATATACTATAATTTTGCTTTATCATCGTTAAAATAAAAACAATAATACTATATCAACCAACGATTTGCTACCAATCTTATCTCTTCAGTGGTATAATTAAAATATACACATCTTAAATAAATGATGATCTATCTGCTCATTACAAGGACTTTTTTAAAAACAAAGGAGACTATTTTAAAATATGAATTTACAATATTTAAACGCTTTTTATGTAACCGTGCAATTAAACAGTATTTCGAAGGCTGCTAAAAAACTACATCTAACCCAACCCGGTTTAAGTATGCAAATACAATCTTTAGAAAAGGAGCTGGAGTCTACATTTTTAATTAGAAGTAACAAAGGGGTAGAATTGACAGAAGCAGGAAAGATTTTGTTTGAATATGCAGATACTATTCTTTCTATGCAAAACAATATAGAACGTGATCTTAAAAATCTAAAGACCGATAAAAGAGAACTTTTGATAGGTTCCTGTAAGGCTATAGGGGAGTACGCTTTGCCCTGCAGCATTTATGTATATAAACAAGACTTTAAAGATATTAATATTAATTTTGAAATAAACAATACTGAAGATGTCATTAAAAATTTACTGGACCGTACCATTAACATAGGTATTATTCATGGCAAAATAGAAGTTGACAATATAAAGACTGATAAAATAACAACCGATCGCCTATTGCTTGTTACTTCACTGCCTTTAGTAAAGAATATTATCTCCTTGAGCGAGTTTAAAAGACTTCCTTTAATCTTTAGGGAGGAAGGGTCAGGAACCCGCCAAACTATAAAAGAATCGTTGCTTGCGCTCGGTATTTCGATTGAGGACCTGAACATAATATATGAATTAAATTCAATGGAGGCAATAAAAACCTCCGTGCTGTCCGGGAAAGGAATTTCATTTATTCCGGAATTATCCATAAAACGCGAATTGAGGGATGGTGATTTAAGAGAAATTAAAGTAGAAGGTCTGGACATATCCAGTGAATTTTTTATCGCCTGTAGAAGGGATCATGACCTTACCGGCTATGAGAAAAATTTCATTAAATTTATAAAATCATCCAGAAGAGGATTTTGTTAAAAATGTCAAGGTAGCCTTTTTGTTATTAAAATGGCTACCTTAATGCTTAATAGTTTAATTTAAAATTGTTTAAATTCTTATTGTTATAATATATATTTAAACAATATTTTGCTTCCAATCCACGCACCGACAAACATAAAAACCCCAAATACCCACCCGTGTAGGGAAAAAGAAGGTATTGCACTAAAGTAGGCTCCTATATTACATCCAAAACTTAATCTGGTTCCATAACCCATTATGATACCACCTAATAAGGCAAATATTAATTGTCTTTTGTTTTTTATCCTTTTAAATCTAAATTCGGATGCAAATAGTGTGGAGATCAGTGATCCTAAAATCATAGCAACAGCCATAATCACTAAACTGTTATTTAAATATGTTTCCCCAACGTTTAATTTTGTACCATGAGTTTTAAAATAACACCAATCATTTATGTTAATTCCTAATTTATTTAAAAGGCCTGCGCCTAGATATAAAAATGATGTCGTAATCTTCCAAGCCGATCCGGTAGTAAATAATAGAAATGTATTTAAAAGTCCTAATATAACCCCCCCTGTCCAATAAGGCCAGGGCTCTTTGAACAATTTATACTTCAGGTTCAAGCCAACACCCCCATTATTTTTATTTAGCTTTTTCGATATAAATTTCCCATTGTCCTTCTCCCAGTTCTATATAATCTATATAATGACCCTGTTTTTTAGCCCACTCCACCACATTAACGATGGAGCAATTATGATCCGTTTGCATGATCAATATTTCACCTATTTTCATGGTGTTTAATTTTTTAAGTGCTTTTAATAAAGGAATAGGACAAGCTTCAAACATGCAATCCAATCTATGTTCCGTCATACAAGATCCCCCCATAATTTCTTAGAACAATTTTTATAAATTCATAATATTATTTTTTTTGTCATACCAGCCTGCTAATATATATAACATCCCCAAAATTAGGATCTGAACTATAATCGCCGGTAAAAAACCTATATATTGGGGTATATATATCGTTTTTGATGAAGAAATAAATAATTTATCCCAAAATCTAAAATGGCCGGCCCCAAGGATAGTTCCGATAATAAATCCTACCAGAACAACTATTTGCATTACATGGCCTTCTCCAATCCTGATCAGTGTTCCGGAAGCACATCCCCCTGCTACAACCATGCCTATACCAAACAAAACAGCTCCCATTATAGTGTTAGGGCCCACAGGAAAGATTTGCCCCGGGATATCGTCTATAAGGTAATTCGGTATATTGCCAATAGTTATATACTGAAATATGCCAAATCCTACTGTGGATATCATTAATCCGATAAT
>CAZVFS010000018.1:4195-12431 GCA_964626575.1 uncultured Alkaliphilus sp.
TAGTTATATACTGAAATATGCCAAATCCTACTGTGGATATCATTAATCCGATAATCACTGCCCTAAAAAGGGATGTGGTCCCGACCATTATCGGATCTCGAAAGCTTGCAACAAAACAAAATTTGGAACGTTGCATGGTGATCCCGATTAAAATACCTACTATCCATATTATACTATGTGTTTTATCCATGCCGAACAAATAGAGATAAAAAATGGCGGAGATGGAAATGAAAAAAAAGAAATAGGGCAATTGATTTTTTCGGGGCTGTACTTCTATCTGCCTTCGGCGTTTTAACTCCTCAATCTTACTGGATTTCATAAACAATCACCTCATTTAGCAAAAAATAAATCCTGCTAATCGCATTATACATTAAATTTAATATTTATCCTATGTAACCTTTAAACCCCGACCAGATAACAGACCATTTTTTCTTTACATATCCTACAATTGTTTTTTATTATTAAAAATATTATAACAGAATAAATCAGGTTCTGACACGATTAAAAATTAACCATATTCCACCGCTCTAGACAGATATATGCTTATCTACGTTTATATCTTAATCCCGTGGATATACTAACTTTAAATATAATATATAGGAGGTAACGTTAATGCAGATTTCTGGAAGGAATCAACTGGAAGCCAAAATCACCAATGTTAAGAAGGGACCTATCAATTCTGAAATAACAATGGATGTTGGCGGCCAAACCATGGCAGCCATGATTACCACATCTTCGACAGATAAACTGAACCTAAACGTAGGCGATAGCGTTAAGGCTTTAATTAAAGCCTCTTCGGTTATGATTATGAAGTAAAAAACTCCTCAGTTATGGTTATAGAGTAAAAAACACCGTACTGTTTTGACAATACGGTGTTTTTAAATACTACACATATATATGAACGCAATTTAAATATGGTATAATGAATTATGTTTTTTACAAATCACCATGAATTTGCAAATTGGTGCTATATTTGGAATTATCAACGAACATTCATTGTTTTAAATTTTATGGGGGTGGCTTTATGAAAAATAAAATCAGAATTGGTATAGTGGGATATGGAAATTTGGGTCGCGGTACTGAATTAGCAATATCCGAAAACCCTGATATGGAACTTGTTGCCATATTTACAAGAAGGGAACCCGATACACTGAATTCGAAATCTAATATAATACATATATCAAAAATACTAGACTTTAAGGACAAAATTGATGTAATGGTACTATGTGGTGGTTCCGCAAAAGATTTAGATGAACAGGGTCCTATGGTGGTATCCCATTTCAACACGGTAGACAGCTTTGACAATCACAATAGAATCCCCGAATATTTTGAAAAAATAAATAATAATGCAAAAAAATCCTCTAAATTAGGCCTTATATCTGTGGGTTGGGACCCGGGACTTTTCTCACTCAACAAGCTCCTCAGCCAATCGATCTTACCCAATGGCCAAAGTTATACTTTTTGGGGCGATGGGATAAGCCAAGGACATTCTGATGCTATCAGAAGAATAAAAAGTGTGAAAAATGGAGTTCAGTATACTGTTCCGATTCAGGAAATGTTGGATAAGGTCAAAAATTATGAAGATATAGACGCCCCGGCCGACAAGAGACATAAAAGAATATGTTATGTCTGTGCCGAAGACAACGCGGATTTAGCCAAAATTGAAAACGAGATAAAGACTATGCCGAATTATTTCGCCGGCTATGATACATCCATATTTTTTATATCTGAAGAGGAATTAATAAAAAATCACAGCAAAATGCCCCACGGTGGACTGGTCATTCGCACAGGAACTACAGGAAACAACAATAGGCAAACTGTAGAATTCAAACTTACCCTCGATAGTAATCCGGAATTTACTTCATCAGTTGTAATTGCCTATGCCAGAGCAGTATTCAGGCTATCAAAAGAAGGTAAAACCGGGGCTATATCCGTATTTGATGTGCCCTTTGCTTATTTATCACCGATGAATAGCGAGGAACTGAGAAAAAAATTATTATAATATAATAATAGTGCGGGAGGTGGACTATGAGACCTTTAGCGGACAGAATACGTCCTATGAATTTATACGATGTAGTCGGCCAAAACCATATTATAGGTGAAAATAAATTATTAAACAGAATCATAGAATCCGGCACGGTTCCCAATATGATTTTTTTTGGTCCTTCGGGAACCGGCAAAACCACTGTAGCTGATATAATGGCAAAGGCTTCTAATAAGAAATTTTTTAAACTGAGCGGAACAAGCGCAAACATTGACGATATTAAGGGTATCATTTCACAAATCGGTACTTTTGGTACCCTGAACGGTATCCTATTATATATAGACGAGTTACATTATCTGACAAAGCGCCAACAACAATCTATACTCGAATATATAGAAAGTGGGGATATAACTCTTATAGGAAGCACTACTGAAAATGTTAATTTTTCTATATTTAATGCTCTTTTAAGTAGGTCTACCGTCATAGAATTCAAAGCGCTTCACGTTGACGATATGATTAAAGGGTTGGAAAGGGCTATATCCCTGGAAGAAAAAAGATTGCATATGAAGATCAGATACAGAAATGATGTTTTAAATTATATTGCAGAGGTTGCCGGTGGGGATCTGAGGAGAGCTTTAAATACGGTAGAATTAATAATAAATACATATGCTATCCATAACCCCGATAAAATTGATATAGATATAAAAAAAGCTACAGAATGTTCGCAGAGTAAAATCACCTATTATGACAGAGATGGAGACGGGCATTATAATCTGTTAAGCTTTTTACAAAAAAGCATCAGGGGATCGGATGAACAAGCCGGTATACATGCCCTTGCAAGGCTAATAAAAGGTGGGGACCTAGCCTCCATCTGTAGGAGACTCCTGGTTATCGCGTCTGAGGATATAGGGTTAGCCTATCCGCAGGCAATCTCCATAGTAAAAGCTTGTACTGATTCAGCCTTGCAGCTCGGCCTACCCGAGGCTAGGATACCGTTGGCCCAGGCTACTGTATTACTTGCATCCTTGCCTAAGTCTAATTCAGTATATAAGGCAATCGATGCCGCTTTGGCCGATTTAGATAAAACCGACGTGGGCCAAGTACCCTATCATTTATGTGATACACGTTCAAACCTCTCTATTAAAAATAAGGCGGCTTATTTATATCCCCACGATTATCCGGATCATTATGTAAAGCAACAGTATATGCCTGAAAATATTAAACATAAAACTTATTACCGCCACGGGGATAACAAATTTGAGCAATCCATGAGGTCTTACTGGAACAGGGTTAAAAATAAAAAATAGATCTATTGATTTAAATCAATAGATCCATGTTTTTTGTCACTATTTTATTCTGATTCGTCTTCCTGCGATTCTATGCATATTTCATCTTCATATGGTTTTACATGTGGTATATTCACCTGTGGCGGGAACAATGGTGGGAAGGATGGGCATAATATTTCTCTTGGGCTAACCGGGTGCTCACAGAAACCTGTACTTAACACACATAACTGTGTGGGTACCTTAATTTTCTTTTCACAAGTAATACATAATGCGACTACCAAATTAGCAGTAACCTCCCCGGTTGTTGAATTTAAGCTAACATCTCTATTAACATTTCGGGTTGCCAAACCGGGGTTGAATGAAATATTACAAAACTCCGTAAATTGTGGTAAGAACGTTGAATCAAACACCGAAGGCATACATAGCTCGAAGAAATTGGTTACCCTCTGATTCACCGGCATTCTTCCACTAAGCGTTGTTTGATGAGTCCTACCTCTGTTGTCCTCAAAATCAACCGCCAGTGATACCGAAATACATCCTGTTATGTGAATTTCTTGTGACCCGAATATGGGAGTACCCCTTGACATTCCGTCACATGAAGCAGTGTTGGTATAGATTAAGTATTGTAATAATCCGGCAGGCCCCGGTACGGTAACAGGATTCCCCTTGCAGTCGGTAACAAACTGTGCACCCGATAGTGTTGTAATGGGGGTAACTATCAGATTCCTGGAATCGTTAATATTTTCAGGATTAAAAAATTTTCTTGCAGTTATATTCCTTACCGCAGTAATTTTGGCCCCTGAACCGCATCGTGATGGCGGTAAATTTCCAAAAGATATTTTATTCCCTGCTTGCAGCCCTTGCAAATTAAGTGTTATTCCGTCATATACTTTATCTACAAATATGCATTCGCCGACTACTTTATCCAAACGACCCCTAAAGTGACAGCCCGTGTCGGCAATACAGCATGATCTATCTACTGGTGGTTTTCCGTGATCTGGCCTTTCACAACTTGTCATTATCTTCACTCCTTTTCCTTATTGTTAACAAAAACAAACTTCCAACTTAATTCCTACTTACTCTACAATATGAAGTAAAGTCTATTTCGGTGCTATCAGACAGTAATTTTTATAATTATTCTGCATATATTTTAATAGTAAGCAGATACCTTCGGAATTTTATATAGCATTCTTCCATCTTTAGGAATAAGGAAACAATTTTAACTGTAGTTTCCATAACAAATAGGAAGTGATATTATGGCTTTCATAAGAGGACATGAGTTTATATTCGAAAATAAACTTGGAATAATCTTTAATTTTTATTTGAATGAACAAAAACACATTGAATATATAGCTTCAGATGAAAAACGCAGGTGGAAAGAAAAAGAATTGGTATTCAACCAGGCGACCGAAAATTTTCATTTGGATGTTGACAACAACGAAAACATACATATTGTCAGTTATAACAAAGATGGGTGCCTTTATTATCACCAATATCTAGACCATGAGTGGGTGAACCATTCAATTTTTTGCTATCCGGAAGAACAAAGGGTTATGTATCCCATAATAAAACATGTGAATAACCAAATTCATATATTTTATTATTTATTACATAATGAACCCCAAAACAGGGCTTATTTACTCCATTTAAGGTTCCATAATGAAAAATATAATGCAAACCACATTGCTATTGCAGATAACTATGAATATATTAACCCTTTCAAAATTTTTATAAATGATGACAATAATGGGATGATTTTGATATATACATCTATAAATAAGGGATATGAACAGATATTTATTTCCGAATTCGATATACCTACCGAACAATGGTCCGAACCACTATGTGTTACATCCTCCAAAGATAAGAAAATATATGTAGACGGTTTGCTTTACAACACTAAAATATTACATCTTATTTGGAGCAGATTTGATGAGGAATATCTGACTGTTCAATATTTAAAACTGGACATGGACAAAATATTGGTGGGCGAGTTAAAACCCGTTTCCCTATCCTTAAAGTCAAGTTGTTCTTTTCCGGTTCTAATCTATTACAAAAATGTATTGTGGGCTATGTGGACAGAGATGAGTAAGGTAGTCTCATGTTGCTCGACAAATATGGGAGAAAACTGGTCTGAACCTTATATTCATGAAAACACTAAAAAAGTTGACTTCAAACGATACCGCTACATCGGGAGTCCCATTAACAATAAAGGAGATATTTTATGCGATTATGTTTTTGGAACCCCTTACCCCTGCATACAGTTCCTGGGATTTGGAGGTGAAAATAATGATGAGATACCAACAAAATCATAGTACTTTTATACCTAGGGAAAAACCAACCTTAGGTCCTGATGTCCCTATAGAGGAAGATCCGGGCCCTCCAAAAGAAGACCTAACATCACAAATTAGGGAATATAACGACAAGGTAAAAGAATATGATAACAAGATCGAAAAATATTACAATAAGATAAGAGAGTTAGAGGCGCAACTAGAATTCAAGGACGCCGAAATACACTCTTTTAGCGAAACCATCTTCTCCCTCGAGGAAGAAATCAACAGACTCAGGGACGTGCAAGACACTGTTAGTTCTACTACCGACATTATCGTTGATACTGCTGAAATAGACAAGTTAAATATTGAGTTGAATAATTTTAGGGAAGAAAACGCCAGATTTAGAAAAGAAATCGTCTCACAAAATGAACATATACAGTTACTCTATGTTTTAATAATAATATTAGCCATAACATAAATAATAACACGGGCTGATCAGACCATAAAAAAGCACAAATATTATTGCATTAATTGCAAAAAATGTTTGTGCTTTGTAAATGAAATATCCTTGTTTCTCATTCGTATAACTTAAAATTTTTGCAGAGGTTTTTTACCATCTGTGAAACCTCATCAATTTTCTCAGGGTTGTCTATAATAGTGTGTATAATTTCTGCAATGACCTCCATGTCTCCTTCTTTCATTCCCCTTGTGGTGACTGCAGGAGTTCCGATACGAATGCCACTGGTTACGAATGGACTCCGCGGATCATACGGTATAGTATTCTTGTTGAGAGTAACCCCTACTCTATCTAATAGCTTCTCTGCATCCCTGCCCGTAATGTTTTTATTTCTTAAATCGACGAGCATTAAATGATTGTCCGTACCGCCGGATATAAGGTCAAATCCCCTCTTCACTAATTCCTCACCTAATTTTTTAGCATTTTTTACAATTTGCTCTTGATATTCTTTAAATTCCGGTGTTGAGGCTTCCTTAAACGAAACAGCCTTAGCAGCTATAATATGCATCAACGGGCCACCCTGTATCCCTGGAAATATCGCCTTATCGACAATGTTTGCATGTTCTGCTTTACATAAAATTGCCCCACCCCTTGGACCTCTTAGCGTTTTATGTGTTGTTGTGGTAACAAAATCTGCATACTCACAAGGATTCTGGTGCAACCCCGCCACAATTAATCCTGCGATATGAGCCATATCTACCATCAGATATGCCCCCACCTCATCTGCAATCTCCCTGAATTTTTTAAAATCAATCTTTCTTGGATATACGGTAGCACCGGCCACGATGAGTTTTGGTTTGGCTTCAATAGCAATTTTTCTTACTTCTTCATAATCGATCAAGTGAGTCTTTTTATCAACTCCATAAGCAACAAATTTATAATATGTACCGGAAATACTTACCGGACTGCCATGGGTCAAATGCCCCCCTTGGGATAGATCCATTCCTAAAGCCGTATCCCCGGGCTCCAATACGGCAAAATATATTCCCATATTGGCACTTGTCCCGGAATGAGGTTGTACATTAGCATGTTCGGCATTGAATAATTTTTTAAGCCTGTCCCTTGCTAAATCTTCGGCAATATCCACTATGTCACAGCCTCCATAGTACCTTTTCCCGGGATACCCTTCAGCATATTTATTTGTTAGTTGGCTCCCCATAGCCTCCATTACAGCTTCCGAAACAAAATTCTCGGACGCAATCAGTTCGATGTTGTTTCTTTGCCTTTGGGTTTCTCTCATAATAACATCATAAATTTCCGGGTCGCCTATCTTTAACATATCAAATTTCATCGGTTATTCTCCTTTCATCTTGCAGATGTGATTAATCACATATTTAATTATAGTTTTTTTGCACATACTTTACAAGTGGGTATTTTGTTTATTTTAATTATGTTGCCCCATTTATATTGCGTTATTTAAGCGATATAAGAATTCTGCCGCTTCTTTTAACAAACAAACAGATAAACAGTCGTAAACAACCGTTTATCTGTTGTTGGCAATACCTTTTTACTCATGTCCTATTCATGCAATATGCCTGTGATGATCGGAACAAACCTTTTATCAGATCTGAACGATTTTTCCTTGAGCCTGATAATAACAAAAGTTATGGCAGTTAGTAAAAGACCAAACAAACCTGATCCAACTTCCCTATGTTCTATCATACCAAACCTACTCAACATCACATTACCTATTAATATTCCACCGATAAGAGCAAACAATGGCAACATATAAACTATGAAAGCAGCAATCAAAAAACTCTGATGCTCCATGTCTATTTCAACATGGTCACCTATTTTAGCGTTTATAGAATTGATTGCATCTATTTCGATGTTCGTGTTATCCCTGCCCAGTTTACATGCTTTACAATCACCGCATGCTGATTGTCTCTGCAACATTACCTTTGCTCTATTTTCGTTAACTGATACAATAATTCCGTTTTGTTTCATCGTCTCTCTCCTCACTAGAAATCGGAAATCAGCGTGCCGGCATACCGGACTAAAAACCAGATGCTGACCTGCTGGCCTACAAATTTAATTTGCTTGAATTTTCGGTACCCTAAACTCTATACTAAAAATCAGAAATCAGTATACCGGTGTGCCGGGCTAAAAATCAGATGCCGATGTGCCGGATTAAATCACAAACCACCTCGGAGGCCATAATCAATCCGGCAACAGA
>CAZVFS010000018.1:12531-17503 GCA_964626575.1 uncultured Alkaliphilus sp.
TGTGCCGGATTAAATCACAAACCACCTCGGAGGCCATAATCAATCCGGCAACAGAGGGCACAAACGGCACACTGCCTAGAAAATGTGACAATTCCCCCGTCTCCATGACACATTCTTTTGAATATATGACCTTTAAATCCTTGATTCCTCTTTTCCTTAGCTGTTTACGCATTACTTTTGCTAAAGAACAGACAGATGTATCATAAATGTCCGATACTTCTAATTTAGTGGGATCTAGTTTATTTCCCATGCCCATGGAACTCATGATCGGGATGTTATATTTTTTGCACTTTTCAATTAAATCTAATTTAGAACCAACCGTATCAATTGCATCTATCACATAATCATAATCATCGGACAACAATTTTTCCGCGTTTTCGCTGCTATAGGATTCTCTGTATATAGTTACTTCCGCTTTCGGGTTGATATCTAAAATACGCGCCTTCATTGTTTCTACCTTTGATTGTCCCACAGTACTGTGTAATGCATGTATTTGCCTATTAATATTGGTTAAACATATATAATCGTCATCTATTAACACAATTCCATATACACCGCTCCTTGCCAACGCTTCTGCCGCAAAAGACCCTACTCCTCCTATGCCAAATACAGCTACTGTGCTGTTCTTCAATTTTTCAAGCCCCTCGGCCCCTATCAGTAATTCTGTCCTCGAAAAAGGGTGCAATATCATTTTTTCTCCTTTAGAATGTGACACTACTCCCGTCCTCTTGTCACAGTTATATTTAATTCATTTAACTGTTTCTTGTCCGCAAAGGTCGGTGCATCTGTTAGTGGACAGGTAGCATTTTGGGTTTTTGGAAAGGCTATTACCTGTCTGATGTTATCCTCTTTAGCTAAAATCATCACTAACCTGTCCAGCCCATAAGCAATTCCGCCGTGCGGCGGTGTTCCATATTTGAATGCATCTAACAAAAATCCAAATTTCTTCTGTGTCTCTTCCTCGCTAAAGCCCAATACCCTAAACATTTTTTGCTGAAGCCCGGGTGTGTGAATTCTTATACTCCCCCCGCCGATTTCATAACCATTTAATACAATATCATAGGCCTTGGCTCTGACCTTTTCCGGATCTGATTCCATAATCTCGATATCTTCGTCCACAGGCGAAGTAAATGGGTGGTGCTTGGCTACATAACGGCTTTCCTCATCGTCATATTCAAACAGTGGGAATTCAGTAACCCAAATCAATTTAAATTCGTCCTTGTTGAGCAACTTCAACCTTTTAGCAATTTCTATTCTTAAATGTCCTAACGAATCATATACCACTTGCGTTTTATCGGCAACAAATAATACCAAATCCCCTTTCGCCGCATCTGTAGCTTTTAATATGGCCTCTATTTCCTCTTCCGTAAAGAACTTAGCAATCGGCGAGGTAACCCCTTGTTCAGTTACCTTAATCCAGGCCAGGCCCTTGGCCTTATAGTCTTTTATATAATCCTCCAATTTTGTAATGTCTTTTCTGCTAAATTGGTCTCCGTATCCCTTAATATTGATCGCTTTAACAGCACCGCCATTTTCAACGGCAGATGTAAATATCTTGAATCCGCAGTTTTTTACTGTTTCACCTACATCCATCAGTTCGAAACCAAACCTGGTATCCGGTTTGTCGGAACCGAAACGTTCCATTGCTTCTCTATAGGTTATTCTATCTACGGGTAAGGGTATGTCTATATTCAATATTTCTTTAAATATTTTTTGTAACAACCTCTCGTTAATTTCTATTATATCATCTATGTTAACAAAAGACATCTCGCAATCAATCTGGGTAAACTCGGGCTGTCTGTCCGCCCTGAGATCCTCATCTCTAAAACATCTTACTATTTGGAAATATTTTTCCATACCCGACACCATCAAAAGCTGTTTAAATAATTGTGGTGACTGGGGGAGGGCGAAAAATTTACCCGGATTTACCCTGCTCGGTACCAAATAGTCCCTTGCACCCTCAGGGGTTGTTTTTGTCAACATAGGTGTTTCCACTTCTAAAAACCCCTCATTGCTCAGAAAATTTCTTGTAACTTGAGCCGTCTTATGTCTTAGTATTAAATTGCCTTGCATTGCAGGCTTTCTCAAATCCAAATATCTATATTTAAGTCTCAAATTTTCCGAAACGTCATCATCATCCTTAATATAAATAGGAGGTGTTTCGGATTGGTTCAAAATTTCCATATCTTCCGCAAACACTTCTATTTGACCGGTTGGCATGTTGGGGTTTATAGATTGTCTTTCATAAACCTTACCCTTTACAGTTATTACGTATTCTGATCCTAACTGCTCCGCATCCTTAAAAGCGGTTTGGGATATGTTATTATCAAACACAATTTGCATAATACCGGTTATATCCCTCAGATCTACGAATATTAAACCACCCAGGTCTCTTCTTCTTTGCACCCAACCCGATAATACCACTTCATCACCGATACTTTTTTTACTCAGGGTTCCGCACATATATGTTCTTTTTAGCCTCACAAAATTACCTCCCGTTACATACAATATTTTGTTGTAATATAGTGACTATATTATCTAATGCGATTTCTGTCTCCGAACCATCGACCATATCTCGTAGTTTTGCCACTCCTTTAGACAATTCTTCCTCACCTATTACAATCGTATAACCGGCCATCAATTTATCGGCATACTTAAATTGTGATTTTACACTGCGATTTAAATGGTCTATATCTGCAACCAGACCCATCTCCCTGAGTCGGCTCAATAATTTGAAACCTTCATAAGATGCAGTGTCGCCAATTGTTACTATAAACACATCTAATCCCTTTGGTTTGGGGATTTCTATGCCTTGATTTTCCAATGTCAATATAGTCCTCTCTAAACCCATTCCAAAGCCCACACCGGGTGTATCAGGGCCCCCACAATCTTCCACAAGTTTATCGTACCTCCCGCCACCGCATATGGTTCCTCTTTTACCAACCTCATCGGTAATAATTTCAAATGCAGTTTTGGTATAATAATCTAATCCACGAACAATCCTAGGATCCACTACATATTCTAATCCCAAAGCTTCCAGGTATTTCTTTAAGGTCTCAAAATGCTCCCTGCATTCATCACAAATATGATCCAAAATAAGGGGTACATCCTTTAATTCAGCTTGACATGCGTCTGATTTACAATCAATAACCCTCATAGGATTGCGCTCATATCTTCCCCGACAGGTTGTACATAATTTATCCAATCTGCTCCTTAGATATTGTTTGAGTATTGTATGATATTCTGCTCTACATTTTGGACAACCGACACTGTTTATTCTGAGTTCTAAATTTTTAACCCCAAGGACTTTATAAACCGTCATAGCTAAACTGATAACCTCGGCATCTGCAGAGGGATCAGGAGTACCGAAAACCTCAATACCAAATTGATGGTGTTGTCTGTATCTTCTAGCCTGAGGCCTTTCATATCTGAAAACCGGCGTAATATAAAACATTTTTACAGGCTGTGTATCCGCATAAAGCTTATGCTCTATAAGTGCCCTCGCCACAGGAGCCGTTCCCTCAGGTTTTAACGTAACACTCCTATTTCCACGATCGATAAATGTGTACATCTCTTTTTCCACAACATCCGTGGTATCACCTACCCCCCGTTCAAAAAGTTCCGTATGTTCAAAAACAGGGGTCCTTATTTCCGTATACCCGAAATTTTCCGCCACCCTTTTTACTATATCTTCGATATAGTGCCATTTATATATGTCTTTAGGTAACACATCTTCCGTACCTTTTGGTCTCTGTATCATTAAACCAAAACCTCCATTCTGTATAGCCTGATACCTTCATATGCATAAAAACCCCTACATCCCTCTTGGGATATACAAGGGACGAGAGGTTAAATTAGACATAAATTTTGCTTTTCTATCTATCATTTCATCTATGCGTCCTATATAGTCTTCCAGATTTTTGACATTCGGCACCCTCTCTAACCTGTTTTCATTTGGAAATGTAAATTTAGATACTGCCCCGGCACCTAAGGCAATTATAGTCTGTTTCTCCTCCATAATTTGAATGTTATATATACATTCGTACCCGGGTTTTGCATAACCTATATTTTCGAGGTTGCCCACCATATGTTTTTGCCTATACATATAATATGGCCTCAGTCCCATAGATTCGGCATAGTTTTGTGTGATTTTAAGCATAGCCGTTATTTCTTGTTGGTCGGGTAAGTTGTAATTCTCTTTCATTTCCCTCAATCTGGATGCTCTTTTGATAGCTAATGTATGAACTGTCAGATTGGAAGGCGAAAGTTTTTGCAGCTGCTCCATGGTATACCTTACAGCACTGCCATCCTCACCCGGTAACCCAATTATAATATCCATATTAATATCTTCAAACCCAACTCCTACCGCCATTTCATAAGATTCAATCAATTCCTCTGCCGTATGCCCTCTTCCTATAATCCTTAAAGTTGGATTATTCATAGTCTGCGGGTTAATACTCAATCGTGTGACATTTTCTTTTTTTAGAAACATAAGATTTTTATGATTAATTGTATCAGGCCTGCCGGCTTCTACGGTAAATTCTTCAAGGTGGTTCAAATCTATTGTATATTTGATCGTATTAAATATACGGGCAAGTTGAGAGACGGAAAGTGTAGTAGGTGTTCCGCCGCCAATATAAATAGTTTGAACTTTTTTACCTGCTTGCCTGATTAACCCGGCCACACTTCTGATTTCTTTACATAGAGTATCTATGTAACTATCTATCAAATGCGCCGACTGTTTCAGGGAATTTGATGGAAAAGAACAATATAGGCATCTGGTTGGACAAAAAGGTATGCTGATATATAAACTGACCTTCGTTTCATCAATAGGATATACAAACCCATGTTCCGTTTTAGCTATATTTAACAATAACATGGCTTTATCATTATCAATATAATATTCATTTATTAAAATTGACAAAATCCCTTCCTCGTCAAAATTTTTTTCTAATAAATCATGAACAATTTT
>CAZVFS010000019.1:0-15926 GCA_964626575.1 uncultured Alkaliphilus sp.
CGGAGAATGAATTCTCCGCTATAGAAGGCTAGGGCAGCAAATCGTGAATGAATTCCCCGCTACAGAAAATTCTGGGTGACAAATCGGAGAATGAATTCTCCGCTACTAAATCATAATTAATGTAGAATAATCCAGCTATATCATAATTTCAAAAAATCTCTTCAGTCTGGTCCCGAGCCCTGAATACCTCTCTACAATTTTATTATTATCTATCATTTGTTTCATGTAATCCTCCGTGCCCACCAAAACCACAAGGGATTTTGCCCTAGTTATTGCCGTATATAAAATATTTCTTGTAAGCAGCATGGGCGGAGCCCATGTTACGGGCATAACTATGACCGGAAATTCGCTCCCCTGGCTCTTGTGTATCGTAATCGAGTAAGCAAGTTCCAGCTGATCCAACTGGGAAAAATTATAAGCTACTCTCCTGTTGTCATCGAAAACCACCGTAAGTTCTTCATCTTCCATATCTATATGCTGCACATAGCCGATGTCTCCGTTAAACACACCTTCCCCATATTGTTCCTCCGCATCTGCATCTAAACTTTGCCATTTCAATATATAGTTGTTTTTAATCTGCATAACTTTGTCCCCTACCCGAAAGAATTTCTCCCTCAATCCCTTTTCTTTCTTATATATATCGGGAGGATTTAGACAATTCTGCAACTCCTTATTCAGATTCAATGTCCCGATATTTCCTTTTTTCATAGGGGTAAGTACTTGAATATCTCTTATGGGGTCGAATTTATAATGTTTCGGAAGTCTCTCTTTTACCAAACCTATTATGGTATATAATATTTCTTCTTGTTTTCTTCGTTTTATAAAATAAAAGTCTTTGCCTTTTTCATTCAATACAGGATAGTATCCTCGATTGATTTTATGAGCGTTAACAACAATCATGCTCTCTTCGGCCTGCCTGAATATCTCGTTTAAGCGGACTACTTTTACTATTTGGCTATCTATGATATCTCTGAGTACATTGCCCGCGCCTACCGACGGCAGCTGATCCACATCACCGACAAAAATTAACCTGGAACCTTTGGGTATGGCTTTTAAAAGGCTATTCATCAATATAATATCCACCATGGACATTTCATCTATAATTATTACATCTGCCTCCAGGAGATTGTCTTCATTTCTTTGGAACAACATTCCCTCTTCATCATCGCTATATCCCATCTCCAATAACCTATGTATTGTCTTAGCTTCCTTTCCTGTTGCTTCAGTCATCCGTTTTGATGCTCTGCCTGTCGGAGCGGCAAGTAATATTTTTCTGTCCAGCTTTTCAAATACCTTGATCAACGTATTTATGATGGTGGTTTTACCCGTGCCCGGTCCACCCGTAATTACCAAAACACCATTGTTTATGGCTTGCCTTATAGCTTCTTTTTGATTATCCGCGAGGCATATTTCGCCTTCCTTTTCTATGTTTTTTATTTCTTCTTCTAAATCTATTTCTAATGTGTCCAATTCGCCGCATGCAAGTTCTATAAGCTTGTTACAAGTGTTGGTTTCCGCATAGAAATATGGCATGGAATATATTATTATTCCGTCGTTTTCGTCATTGTCAGATTGTTCTGATGGTTCCTGCGGGCGAGCAGAATCCGCCTCCACAATTTGTCTTTCCAACTGAATCATTTGTTTGAGAGCCATTTCTTGTATCGCTTCTATTATTTGGGCTTCTTCCACACCCAACAACCCTTTTGCCCTGTCTATTAAAATATCGCTCGGTACATACGTATGTCCTTCACCATGAAATGTATTGATTGTGTATCTAATCCCGGAATGTATACGATATTTGGAATTTGGGGAAATTCCCATTGCCTGTGCGATAAGATCCGCCCTCTTAAACCCTATACCTGTAATCTCATCCGCCAGGCGATATGGATTTTCCTGTATGTACGGTATAGTCATTTCTTCATATTTTTTATATATCCTAACTGCATAAGCAGGGGTAATGCCGTATTGGGAAAGAAAAAGTATAATATCCCTTAATTCTCTCTGTTCCTTAAATGCTTCGGCTATGACCTGCATTTTTTTCTCGCCGATACCTGATACCTCTGTTAACCTTTGGGGGGCATATTCTATAATTTCCAAGGCGTCCGCGCCAAAACGGTCTATAATTCTTTCCGCCATTTTTTCGCCTATGCCTTTTATGACCCCGGAGGACAGATATTTCAAAATCCCTTCCTTTGTTGAAGGTTGTACATGTCTGTATTCTTTCACATCCATCTGTCTACCGTATATAGGATGTTCTACCCATTTGCCTTTTACGGAGACTACTTCTCCTTCTTTTAATGCAGGCAGGCATCCCACCACCGTTACCTCTTCTTCCTTGCAGTCTAATACACCCACAAGGTATCCATTGGATTCATTTTGGAATATTATCTCTATCAATCTGCCTTCTAATTCGATCACCAGATTTTCCTCCCGGTTACAATGATATCAAGTCACTATGAAAAAATAAGCCGCTAAATTCCCCTACATTATATCACATTACCCTAATTTTTGTCTAAAACCATAAAAACCGGAGGGATGCAGTCCCCACCGGTTTTCAATAACGGCCTAACTATGGTTTAGCAATGGTTCGACAATGGTTTGATAATAGTTCAACAATCGTCCAACAATTGTTATATTATGCTTCCACAGCCTTGCGCAATACTCGAGCTTTATCGGTCTTTTCCCAGGCAAGGTTTAAATCTTCCCTTCCAAAGTGTCCATAGACCGCAGTTTGTCTATATATAGGTCTCCTTAGGTCCAGATCTCTAATAATAGCTGCCGGTCGTAGATCAAAATGTTTATAAATAAGTTCTACCAATTCTAAATCATCTATTTTACCGGTCCCGAAAGTTTCAACCGACACAGACACCGGTCTTGCTACCCCAATAACATAGGCCAATCCTACCTCGCATTTATCGGCCAGCCCTGCCGCTACTATATTTTTGGCTATATATCTGGCGGCGTAAGCTGCGGAACGGTCTACCTTAGTCGGGTCCTTCCCGGAAAAAGCGCCCCCGCCATGGTGAGCATATCCTCCATATGTGTCTACTATTATCTTTCTTCCCGTCAATCCTGCATCACCCTGCGGACCGCCTATGACAAAACGCCCCGTCGGGTTGATAAGATATTTCGTGTTTTCATCCAATAAATTAGTCGGTACAACCTTATTGATAACATGCTCTATCAGGCCTCTCTCAATTGTCTTTCTATCCACTTCCGGGCTATGTTGCGTAGATATAACAATTGTATCGACCCTGCTCGGTTTGTCACCGTCGTACTCTATGGTTACCTGGGTTTTTCCGTCCGGCCTCAAATAATCCAATGTGTGATTTTTTCTTACATCTGCCAATCTTTTAGCTAATTTATGCGCAAGGGAAATAGGCAACGGCATGAGTTCAGGAGTTTCGTTACAGGCAAATCCGAACATTGACCCTTGATCCCCCGCTCCTGTGGTCTCTAAATCATTCTTCTGTTCCCCTTTTTTACTTTCAAGGGATTTATCTATGCCCATTGCAATATCTGTCGACTGTTCGTCTATAGCAACCAATACCGCACAGGTATCCGAATCGAAACCATATTTTGCTCTGGTATAACCTATCTCTTCCACCGTTCCCCTGACTATTTTGGGAATATCGACATAGCAATCCGTGGTTATTTCACCGGTAACCAATACAAGTCCCGTGGAAACGCTGGTTTCGCAGGCTACCCTAGCCATCGGATCCTTTTCCAAAATAGCATCTAATATTGCATCTGAAATTTGATCGCATATTTTATCCGGATGTCCTTCCGTAACCGATTCAGATGTAAATAATCTTTTCGTCATCTTTTTGCCTCCTAGTTTTTTCCTTAAGGCCCGTCCACCCACCGCTTTTGATAAAGCATCAAGATCTTTGTCTAATTATCACTAAGACTAATGTTAGCATTAGCTATATTGTGTGTCAATAATTATTTAGTTTAAATATTCACCACAATATAACTGAGTATAAATATAATGATACCCGCAATGGAATTCCCCAAGGCAATAGCCGGAAAAGCATATTTTGGTTGTATATTAAACAGTGTTGCCGCCAGGCTGCCTGACCATACACCGGTGCCCGGCAACGGTATGGCAACAAAAATTATGAGTCCGATGGCTCTGTATTTTTCTATGTTCTTACCTTTTCGTATTGTGTTTTTTACCATTCTGTCCGCAAATCCCTTAAATAACTCCGTACTCTTTAGATACATAAAAATAGGTTCCAAAAATAACAATAAAAAAGGAACCGGAATCAAACTGCCTAAAATGCCTAAAATAGTAGCATGTATAGGGTTCATGCCCATGGATACCCCGATAGGGATGGCACCCTTGAGCTCGACGAGCGGCAATGTCGCAATAAATAACACCGTGAGCTCGTCGGCAATTATTTTTAATAACATTCCCATTCTACCGCCCCCACCACAATATTTATTGTTCCCGGATAACATATAGCGTGTTATATAAATATTGCTGTGGGGTTGGGTATATGATTATTCTTAATGAAATCTTAATATAAGCCTGACATATATATGGTATAATACATTAAAAATCAAGCTTTATCAGCAATAAAATTTCTGTCGGGGGTGAACATTATGGATAAAATTGAAGAATTAAAACTGCTGATTGAAGAAATAGAAATAAAATTGACAGCCTATTTGGACAATGGAAGAACACCGGAGGAGGTTTGCAAGTTAAGCAAGGAACTTGATAAATTAATTGTCAAGCATTGTAACTTGCCAAAATAAGCAAAGGCATTACCCCTATACATAAATCCTTCGTAGGTCGAATCTATCCCGTCCATCCTGGGATAACAAAAGTGCAGGGCCTTCATAGTAATAATATAGCCAAATAACGAACAATTCATGTAATTAAAGTCATAGCCGCGGTCTTTGGAATAATATCAAAACATTCCCTATATATTGTTATAGGGGGTGTTTTTTAGAGTATGCAAATAAACAGATATATCAAAGACGTTTCCGATTGTGTAGGCCATTTTGAAGCTCCTTCATCCATAAGAAAGCTTTCCAAATACTTATCCCTGAATACTATGGGAAGTCCTCTCATACTCTGTGTGGGGACGGACAGGTGTATAGGTGATGCTCTTGCACCGTTAACAGGCACAATTTTACACAGGTCAAATGTAAATTTTCCTGTATACGGTACACTGGAACACCCTGTGCATGCACTCAATATTCATAGTAATTTGAGACAAATCAAAATAAATCATCCGCAGGCTTTTGTAATTGCCGTGGATGCCTCTTTGGGCCATAAAAATGAAATTGGCAACATCGTAGTAAGAAAAGGCCCCCTCTCCCCGGGTAAGGGCGTGGGAAAAAAACTGCCCTGCATAGGGGATATTACTATTGTCGGAATAGTTGAGGCCTATAAATCCGATGCTGCCCTTGTTATACATAATATTCGTCTTAATTTTGTTATGTCTATGGCTGAGGTTATTGCGTCTATTATTATGGAGGGATTATAATATATTTATTTTATATCCGCCCTTTTTAACGGTTCCTCTATAAGTATATGTCCCATCAGAGTTTCGCGTTTACTGCCGTCTATTAAAAACTGTACCTGGTCTATCTTTTCAAGTTCCGTCAAAGAAAACACAATTTGCTGCAATACCAATGATTCTTCCAATGAACCGCCATGTAGATTTTCTCCCGATAAATTCACATAAGCTGTGTTCTCCGCTGTTTCAACGCTCAATACCTTTATCCTTTCCGCTATTGTTGCCAACTGTTTATCTTCAGGTTTATTTTTCAATTCTTCTAATATAACTTCCTCTATAGGTTTTTCCTTTACCTTTACTTCCCTTTCAACTGCTATAATCTGGTTCAAATTACTATCGCCGGTCATAATATATTCTTGATTAGCAAAATATAACTTTACTGTTACCATCTCACCTTCCGGATTCGGATCCACTATGGTGTTGTCCCCTATAGGATTTTTATTGCCTGTACCATTCTTGTCCTCTACCGGCGTCTTTGGCTTACATGCAGCTAATGTAAATATCATGGTTATTACCAATAAAAGTACTATTGTTCTCCTCATATTTTTTCATCTCCTTATTTTTCTATATGCTGTTTTTACTAGTTTTATCCATTGCTTGATAAATAATTACCCTGACATCCGGTAAAAAATTGGCTGTCATAACAGGTTAATTTCATTATAATATATGATTTTAAAAGTCCGGTTAAGAAATATTAAAAAATAGTTAAGTAATCGACAAAGATTTATTAGGAATTTTAATCTCAAAGGTTGCGCCTTTACCCAATTCACTCTTTGCCTCTATTTGCCAACCATGTGCTTCCAAAATATTATAAACTATAGAAAGTCCAATTCCCGCCCCACCCGTATCCCGTGAACGCGAAAGGTCCGAACGATAAAATTTCCCGAAGATAGCTTCCAAGTCTTTTCTCCCGATTCCGATACCATTATCCTCGACACTCAGCAGGTAACAATCAGCCGATCTCCTGCCTGCGATATCAACATATTTCCCTGTTTTAACCGGGTCTGCGTATTTGAGGGAGTTGTCTATTAAATTGACCAACACCTCTGTTATTCTCTCAGGATCGCATAATACGGTTGGATTATTTTGTATGTGCACCTCAATCTGTACGTCCAAAGACTGTGCTAACGGTTTAATTATTTTAACGCTGTCCTCTACCAATTCTTTCAAGGGTACCTCCATCAGACGTAATCCCTGTTCCTTAATTTTGGTCAGACTTAACAATTTCTGTATAAGATTAGTGAGCCTGTCTATTTCCGAATCTATATCCGCCAAATATTCTCTATATGTTTCTATATTATCCTTACCATAAAGCAGGGAATCAATCAATGCTTTAATGGATGCTAACGGGGTTTTGAGTTCATGAGAAACGTCTCCGATAAATTGACTTCTGCCCTGGTCTATCCTGTAGAGTTCACTGCTCATCAGGTTAAAGTTTTCCGCCAGTTTCCCTATTTCGTCCCTGCCTTTAATATTTACGGTATACCCGAATTTACCCTGCCCAATCTGCTTGGCCGCGCCTGAAAGCTCAACTATAGGGCTAGATATTTTACTGCTGACCATAGCGGCAACTATTATGCCGATTGCCGCCGCACCTACGGAAATACTGATTAATTTAATTCTGAAATCCATAATATGCTTAACAGCATCATCTATATTTACGGATACAAGCACAACACCTATTGCCTGACGTTGGTTCTCAACTACAACAGACACAGGCACCGCTACTTGTAAAACATTTTTATCTTCCTCATTATAATATCCAATTTTTTCTTCTAGGCCGAGAGCCCCTTTTATTTCGTTATTATAAACAGTTTCGTTTTCCAGGGTATGAAAACTATCTGCCAATACACGAGCATCTTTGTCTAATATGATGGCTCTTTCTCCCGAAGTGGATAAATACTGTTTCACTATCCTCTTTAGGTTTACCAAATTATCCATATTGTTTTTGCTAAGGTCGCCTATAATGTTGGCTGTTTTAAGAGAATCCACCTCTATATCCTTAAACGTAGATTGTTTGAAGTTTTCAATAGCCGTATAATTTATAATAACCAGGGGAATGAGCATTAAAAAAATATATATCAAGATAATTTTCTGCTTGATAGATGAAAACATAATATCAGTCCCTTTTAAAATAATACCCTACTCCCCATTTTGTTTCTATCATAGTTGTATCCGGTTCCAACTCCCTGAGTTTGTCCCTCAGATTTTTAACATGTACATCTATGGTACGGGTGTCCAAACATGGCTCCTGCCAAATCAGTTCGAAAATTTTTTCTCTGGAAAAAACCCGGCCTTTGTTTCTGATTAAAAGTTCCAATATATCAAATTCCTTGGGAGTCAACTCTATTTTGACATCATCCCTATATACTGTTCTGGATTCCACATCCACCTTTAAATTTCCGGATCCGTAGATACTACCCTGCGTTCCATGGCCCCTTTCAATCTTTTCTAACCGCCTTGTGATTGCCCTGATTCGTGCAATGAGTTCTCTGGTGTTGAACGGTTTAGTCATATAATCGTCCGCTCCAAGTTCCAAACCCAGTATTTTGTCTATGTCCCCATCTTTGGCTGTTAACATGATTATAGGCACATCGGAATTCTGCCTCATCTGTCGGCACACGGAAATACCGTCGAGCCGAGGAAGCATCAAATCCAGGATAACAAAATCAAAACCTCCGGTTTCGAATATATCTATCCCTTTTTGTCCGTCATATGCTACCGATACCTTGAAACCTTCTTGTTCCAGACTTTTTTTCAAGCCTTTTACCAGTAATTTTTCGTCTTCGATAATGAGTATTTTTATGGTTTTCACCTCCCACAACACAGAGCACAACACAGAGGGACAGTCCCCGTGTGTCCTATAGCGGGTAGTTTTCTAAATTTAATATGCTAAGTGAATTTATTTGAAAGAACTGTGCAAATTCTTAACGAAATTACAGTAAAAATACGTGAAAAAATTTGCATGTTTGAGCGAAGCGAGTTTGCGAATTTTAGTATTTTTATTGTAATAAGTTTTAGAATTGCCAGTTCTTGAGACTAAATGAACGTGCATTTAAATTTAATATGTCACCCTAGCTATAGCAAAGTAGTTATTTTAATAGATCAAGCCATAATCAGCGCAAAGGTTAAATTTGCGGAACAAGCTAATTCCTCGCCAACGTATGCCTTTGCTTCCGCCTTGCCGATGCCTCGCCTGAGGGCTGTCATTTCAACTTCCATGCGGATTGTATCGCCGGGCACTATTTGTCTTCTGAATTTACATTTATCTATGCCGGTGAATACACCCAATTTGCCTTTGTTTTCTTCCAGTCCCATACAGATAACCGCCGCTACCTGTGCCATTGCTTCCACTATTAAGACCCCGGGCATTATAGGTTTTTCAGGGAAATGACCCTGGAAAAACGGTTCGTTTATAGTTATATTTTTTATGCCTGTCGCCCTTTTACCGGGTTCCATATCCATAATTTTGTCTACCAGCAAAAACGGGTATCTGTGCGGTATCAATTTTTGTATTTCTGTAATATCCAATTCCAATTTTATTCCTCCCTATTCCCGTATAATTTTAACAAGGTGGCAGTATTGGTGGCAAACAAAACGTCCCCATGCTACCCATACCACCATTGGCCCCCGGGCTAATGGGCTTTGAATTCAGTCCAAACGCGATCATATTCCTTTAAAAAATCGCCCGGGTCTAAGAATATCTCACAATTTTCTATAATCTTTTTAGAAGGATAGGCCACCTCGTTATTTCTGAGTTCCTCGTCTAACATTTCCATGGCGCCGGTGTTGGGTGTTGAGTATTCTATATAATCGGTATTTTTAAAAGCTATTTCCGGCCTTATCATAAAGTTAATAAATTTTTCCGCCAGTTCCTTGTTTTTAGTAGTTTTACAAATTACCATATTATCAAACCAAATATTGCTTCCTTCTTTCGGTACTACATATTTAAAACCATCCCCGGCCTCCGTCATTACTTCCATAGCCTCTCCGGACCAGACTACAGCAAGTGCAGCTTCTCTGCCGATCATCATGTCCTTTACTTCATCTACAATATATGCCATAACCAACGGTTTTTGCTCTATAAGCTCTTTTTTTGCCAGTTCTAATTGTTCAACGTTTTCAGCGTTGAGACCAAAGCCCAGTTTTTTGAGTGCAACCCCTATAGAATCCCTCTGGCTGTCCAACATCAAAATTTGTCCCTTGTATTTTTCATCCCATAGTATATTCCAGCTGTTTACGGGCTCTGTGACCACTTCTTCGTCATAAAGTATCCCAAGGGTTCCCCATAAATATGGCACCGAATATTCGTTGTCGGGATCAAAGCTCAAATTTTTAAACGTGTCGTCAATATATTTGTAATTATCGATATTGTTCATATCTATTTTTATCAGCATATCTTCTTTTATCATGCGTTCTATCATATAATCGGAAGGAAATACCACATCATAACCGGCACCGCCGGATTTAAGTTTTACGTACATATCTTCATTGGTTGAAAATGTTTCATATATTACCCTTGCACCGTATTCTTTTTCAAATTGTCTTATTACAGATTCGTCTATATAATCTGCCCAATTATATACGGTTAATGTTTCTTTCTTGCCAAAAGAACAACCCGCCAAAACAGAAAACAATATAACCACCATTAAAAACCCGGTAAATACTTTAATACCCCTTTTCATTTTTTATACCCCCCATTCTTTTAGGTATGCGGAGAATGAATTCTCCGCTACATTGTACGGCTCCAGTACGGAGAATGAATTCTCCGCTACATTGTACGGCCCCAATGCGGAGAATGAATTCCCCGCTACATTATAAGGCCTCAAGGCCTACCGGCGATTTGCTACTCCCCATGGTCGCGCAAATCGGGTTAGGCCATAAGAATTATTGTTAATCGGCAGTCCTTTTATTGATAATCAAAAGCAAAGTTAACACCGCTAAAAACATCAATGTGGACAGGGCGTTTATTCTGGGATTGATCCCCCTTCTTGCCATGGAATAAACAGTTATCGAAAGGTTGCTGACCCCCCTGCCTGCTGTAAAAAAACTTATCACAAAATCATCTATGGAAAGTGTAAATGCCATCAAAGCGCCTGTAACTATTCCGGGCATAATCTCCGGTAGAATTATTTTTCTGAATGCATAGGAAGGTGTGGCGCCTAAGTCCAGAGCTGCCTCGGCCAGATGTTTGTTTAACTGCCTCAGTTTCGGCAAAACGGCCAATACAACGTATGGTATACAAAAAGTAATATGGGCCAACAGCATAGATAAAAACCCCAACTGTAATTTAAAAAATATAAATAATGTCATCAAAGATACACCCGTAACAATTTCGGGATTTAAAACAGGCAAATAGTTTACGTTGAGCACTATCTTTTTACTTAAAAAACCCATATTATGAATCCCCACCGCAGCTACAGTACCGATTATGGTAGAAATAATCGCCGAAAGTAGTGCAATTACTATAGTATAATAAAATGCATTTTTTATTACACTATCATGAAACAGTTCCCCGTACCATCGTAAAGTGAACCCTGCCCATTTCCCTCTGGACCGGGATTCGTTAAAGGAGAATATCATCAAGGTGATTATGGGGGCATAAAGAAATAGAAACATTAAATACGTATAGGTTTTCTTAATAGATTTGATTACCATAGCCCGCCACTCTCCTCTGCAGGATCCTCATATTTTGTTGTAATAGCCATAGCTATCAAAATAAAGATCATCATTATTATAGATATCGCCGAACCGAAATTCCAATCATAAACGTAGGTAAACTGCTGTTCCACCAGGTTTCCTATCAACATAAACTGCCCGCCACCTAGTAGTTTCGGTATAACAAAGGTCGAAACAGCCGGCATAAATACCATAGTAATACCTGTTATAACGCCAGGAAGGCTCAATGGAAAAGTTACCTTTCTAAAAACGGTGATTTCATTTGCCCCCAGGTCCTTAGCAGCCTCTATCAGGGTTTTATCCATCTTGGCGAGAACCGAATATATGGGCAGTACCATAAAAGGGATAAAATTATATACCATGCCCAAAATCACAGCGCCGTTGTTATATAAAAGGTTTAATGTCGGAAGATTGAAGTACCTCAATACGTTGTTTATAACTCCATTCTTTCCTAGCAGGGTCATCCAGGCATAGGTCCTAAGCAAAAAGTTCATCCACATAGGCAACACAAACAAGAGAACCATCAGGTTGCGTTTGGAAATATCCGCCCCGGCAATAATCATAGCCATGGGATAACCTAGTACCAGACAAAATATAGTTGATATAAACGCCAATTTCAAAGACCTGTAAAGCACCTTTCCGTAAATAGGGGTCATAAATCGCCTGTAGTTTTCCAAAGTGAGGCCTCCGTCCCTGAAACTGAGACTGAAATAAAGCACCAAAACCAGCGGAACAACTATAAATATAATCAGCCATACTATATAAGGGTAAGCCAAAATTTTTTGATTTGATTTCATAATCAGGCCCCCTTCTCCATAATGTGGATCAGATCCGGTCCTATGTTCATGCCTATGCTGCTTCCTACCGGTGCCATATCGGTACTGTGTATCATCCATTGCCTTCCGTTTTCCTTGACAATCATCTCATAATGAACACCTTTAAATGTGCTTGTTATCACCTCACCTTTTAACATACCTGCTTCTGCCGAGGTTATTTCAATATCCTCAGGCCTTACGACAACCTCCACTTCCATGTTCTCTCCAAAATCCTTATCCACGCAATCGAAAGTCCTGTTTGCAAATTCTACCAGATAATCCCTAATCATGATTCCTTTTACTATGTTGCTCTCTCCTATAAAATCTGCAATAAACGCGGTTTTGGGTTCGTTATAAATATCTTCGGGTGCGCCTATTTGCTGTATTTTACCCTCGTTCATAACCGCGATAGTATCCGACATTGTAAGAGCTTCTTCCTGGTCATGTGTTACATAAACAAATGTGATTCCTACCTCTCGCTGAATCTTTTTGAGTTCTATCTGCATGCCTTTTCTGAGTTTCAGATCCAAAGCACCCAAAGGTTCATCCAGTAGAAGCACTTCCGGCTCGTTGACCAATGCCCTGGCTATAGCCACTCTCTGCTGTTGCCCTCCGCTTAAGGATTCCACACTTCTTTTTGCAAAGCTTTGCAACCCTACAAGCTGCAGCATTTCTTCCACTTTTATTTTGATCCCTTTTTCCGGCATCTTTTTTATTCTAAGCCCAAAGGCTATATTTTCAAATATATTCATATGAGGGAACAGAGCATATTTTTGAAATACCGTATTTATCTGTCTTTTATAAGGCGGCAAATCGTTGATCCTTTTTCCCTCGAAAAAGACATCCCCTTCGGTTGGGTATTCAAATCCACCAATAATCCTCAATGTAGTGGTTTTTCCACACCCACTCGGTCCTAGTAATGTCAAAAATTCATTTTTTCTGATATATAAATTGATATTATCTAAAACCAATGTTTCATCATCAAAAATCTTGGTTATATTCTTTAAATCAATTATATTTTGGCTCATTCAAATACCCCCCTTTATCTTTTATAGCGAATACCTTGTATAAACTTTTGTCACTAAAAATAAGTATAATAAGGATGTCTATGCTATGTCAATGATTTTAACAAAATTTTTAAGGATGTTTTTGGGCCCCTATTTTACTGCCCCAAGGGAGGCACCAATAACCCGATTTTATACAGTGAGCACCAATTCCTATCGCCTTAATATACTATAGTATACCATGATTCCAGACAACATGGGTGGCATGGGTGGCATGGGGACGTTTTGTTTGCCATCTTTGCCCGCCACAATAACCGCCACAATAAACAAAGATAATAAAGGAGGGAATTGAATTATGTTCTGTAACGACCATTCTTGCCCCTGCGGCACTACACCATACACCGTAAAAGCAGGGGATACATTTTTTAGAATAGCTATGTCTCACAATGTATCACTTGAGGCCTTATTAGCGGCTAATCCGGGAGTCGATCCGGACAGATTATGCATAGGCCAAGTAATTTGTGTACCTGCAGGTCCTGCGCCTCCACCACCTCCATCACCACAATGCCCACTACTGAGGTTTGGTAGTTTAGGCCCTTCCGTACGGCGTCTACAGCAACTTTTAAGTGATAGAGGTTATTACCCTGTTTTCAGTGTTGATACACTGACTGCACTTATGGCCTTCCAAAGAGATGCAGGTCTTCATATAGACGGAATAGCGGATACAGAATCATGGACCGCACTTGGTGTGGACTGTACCCCTAAGCCGGTTGTTTGCCCCGAGGGAACAATGCCTTATGCTATCCAGGCCGGGGATACCTTCTTCAATCTTGCTACAAAGTTCTGCACAACAGTGACGGCAATTGCCGAAGCCAACCCTGAAGTAGATCCGAATTTCTTACAAATAGGCCAAATAATTTGCATTCCTGTATAATAAAACAAATAATACTGTTCGACTCAGGATGACAAAAGTGTAGGGCCTCCATAACAGCGGCCAACTGTGTCATCCTGAGTACTAGCAAATAATCTTGTCTGAAGATATGATTTTCATAATAAAAGGGGGGAATTAAATTATGCTTTATAGTCAGCAATCTTGCCCTGGCGGCACCACACCATATACAATCAGGGCCGGTGATACATTTTATAGATTGTCCATATCTCATAACGTATCTCTCAGCGCTATGTTAGCGGCTAATCCGGGAGTTAACCCGGACAGATTATCTATAGGCCAAGTAATCTGTATACCTACAGGGCCCACGCCGCCACCTCCAACAGGGGCATGTCCTACATTAAGTATCGGCAGCAGGGGTGCCTCAGTGCTACGCCTGCAACAACTCTTAATAAATGAAGGATATGATCCCGGACCTGTTGACGGCATTTTTGGCTCCGGTACACAATCGGCTGTCATGGCTTTCCAGAGAGATACACATATTGCCATAGACGGAATAGTGGGCGTGCAAACCTGGACCGCGCTCGGTGTAAATTGTGGGGTTACACCGCCACATACTTGTCCTTCGGGAACAACACCTTATACCATCAGGGCCGGTGATACTTTCTACCTTCTTTCTATAAGGTTTAACACAACAGTGGGTGCTATTGTAGCAGCCAACCCGGGTGTGAACCCGAATGCCTTGCAGATAGGCCAAGTGGTTTGTATTCCCGGATAAAATGAAAAATAGTGAAAGCCCTAGAGACTGGGGCTTTTCACTGTTCTCAGAATAAAAAACATTGCTCCTATGCACAGATCCTTTGCGAGTTAAATTTGTCCTATACGTCCTGGAATGAATTGTAACGCTTACGTGGTAATGATAAAAAAGCAAACAAGGTGCTGCTTTGCGCAAACTATCATCCACATGATTTCTATTTAAACCTACTGCCTAATTCCGCAAAAATCTCCTCAGGAGTAATATCCTTTTCTCTCAATAAAACCAACAAATGATATAGTAGGTCACTAGTTTCATAAATCAGCTCATTTCTATCGGGATTTTTGGCGGCTATAATGACTTCCGCCGTTTCCTCCCCGACCTTTTTTAAAATTTTATCCAACCCTTCATCCAACAGATAGTTTGTGTAGGAATTTTTTCTGGGATTTTCTTTTCTATCTGTAATAATTTCATATAATTTTTCTATTATATCAGGGTCTGTTTTTTCCCTTCTCTCCCCTTCAAAAAGATAGAGAAGATTAAAAAAACAACTTCTGGCCCCTGTATGGCATGCCACCCCTTTTTGTTCCGCCTCAATTAAAAGGGTGTCTCCGTCACAATCATAATTTATACTCTTTACCTTCTGGATATGCCCGGATGTTCCCCCTTTATGCCACAATTCCTTTCTACTGCGGCTCCAAAACCAGGTTTCCCCGGTATCCAAGGTTTTCCTTAGGGAATCCTTATTCATATAAGCAAGCATCAAAACTTCTTTTGTATCAACATCCTGCACTATGGCAGGTATCAAACCCTTTTCGTCAAATTTCAAGCCCTCTAATTTGTCCATTCTCGTGTCCTCGCCTTTCTCACGCGAATTCCCCTACTGATTAAATACTTCTTGAGTTTCCCAATATTGACCTCTTCAAAATGAAATAAAGAAGCCGCCAAAGCCGCATCCGCCTTTCCTTCCGTAAAAACATCATAAAAGTCTTCTAATTTGCCGGCGCCACCGGAAGCTATTACAGGAACCTTCACCATTTCACTGACTCTTCTTGTGATATCAATATCATATCCGCCTTTGGTGCCATCCCTGTCCATACTGGTAAACAAAATTTCCCCGGCACCCAGCCCTACTACCGTTCTTGCCCAGATTATCGCCTCCAGTCCCGCATCTTCCTTACCGCCATTTATATACACACTATAAATATCATCTTTGTACAGTTTTACATCAATTGACGCAACAACTGTCGAGGA
>CAZVFS010000019.1:16026-17476 GCA_964626575.1 uncultured Alkaliphilus sp.
AATTCATAGGCCTTTGCGATTTCAACAGGATCGCCCGCATCAACTAAATTTTCAAATTTTACACCTTTTACTACTCTCCCGTTGTTTATATCTAAACAGGGAATGATTCTCTTTTCTTTCATCTTTTATACCACCCTTAAATTAGTTAAATTTATTTTTCCTTCGTAAAGAGCCTTTCCAATGACGGCTCCTGCTACGCCGATTTCCGATAATTTTTGCAAATCATCTATGGAAGATATCCCGCCGGACGCTATAACATCCATGGACACGCTATCGTTCATATTTTTGATTGTTTTGAAATTGGGCCCCTTTAACATTCCATCCCTTTCTATATCTGTATAAATAATAGTTTTTACCCCTAACCGTTCTATTTCCTTAGCAAATCGCAAGGCATCCACAGTACTCGTTTTAGTCCAGCCATCTACCGCAATATAGCCATCTTTGACATCTATAGCCACAGCAATTTTTTCTTTATATGCGTTTACTGCTCTTTTGAGCATCTGTTCGTCCCGGACTGCGTTGGTACCTATTATTACTTTGTCTGCGCCGATATCAATTAATGTTTTAATTGTTTCCAAGTTCCTGATACCGCCCCCTACCTGGACCGGAATATCTATTTTCCCAATAATCTCTTTGATAATTTCAAAGTTTCTACTTTTACCTTCTAATGCGCCGTCCAGATCCACAATATGTAGTGCCCTTGCCCCTTTTTGTTCCCAAAGTTTTGCTACTTCCCTTGGGTCCTCATAGTATATTTTTTCCTTATCAAACTTACCCTGGGTCAACATCACACATTTCCCGTTTTTTATATCTATTGCCGGATAGATTAGCATATTTACAACCTCCCTTTTGTGGACAAAACCCCCTCAACCCTTGAATCGAAATCAGTTGCCTTATCCAATGCCTTGGCAAAGGCTTTGAACATACTTTCAATAATATGATGATTGTTTCTGCCGTATAAATTTCTGATATGAAGGGTTATACCACTATTGAAAACCAATGCCCTGAAAAATTCCTCCACCAACTGCACCTCAAAGTCCCCGGTTCTCTCCCCTGTAAAATTTGCCTCGTAATGAAGAAAAGGCCTGCCGCTTATATCCATAGCCGCCATAGATAAGGCCTCGTCCATTGGAATAAAGGAAGTAGCGTATCTTGTTATCCCTTTTTTATCCCCCAAGGCTCCGGCAATGGCTTGCCCTAGGATGATACCGACATCCTCTACCGTGTGGTGAAAATCTACCTCTATATCTCCTTTTGCCTGTATTTCTAAATCTATGAAACCATGCCTGGCTATTTGTTGTAACATATGGTCAAAAAACGGGACCCCTGTATTTATATTGTTTTCACCTTTGCCGTCAATGTTTATGTCGATTTTTATAGTGGTTTCCGTGGTTGAACGTTCTAAACTGCATGTTCTGTTTTTCATTTTATTACATGCTCCTTTTTAAAA
>CAZVFS010000020.1:0-16998 GCA_964626575.1 uncultured Alkaliphilus sp.
CGCACAAGCTTCACCTCCCTTTATTTATAAAGGCCTATAACTGAATATTACATTTTCGTTGCCATTATAGGCCCATTTATTCATAATATTTTAAACTATAGCCCTTACCCATTATTATAAATATATACATGTTATTGTCGCATACTTTCTATTCCACTGCTTATCAAATCAAGATCAATTACCATAAAATCTTCTAATATTTTGTCTTTCCACACAATGGGTTTCTTTATATTCATAAATTTTTGAGCAGTTTCTATATTTGATGATATCAACAATAGTGAATCCAAATCTAAATCTTGTTTATCATGAGAGATAAGTACACTCTTATAAGGAGTTTCATTAGGTTTAACACTGCCTGTTAAGGGATGAGTCAACAATTTGTGTCCCTCATGTATTTTATCCCGTACCGCTATTAGCACGTCCAACAATCCCCCGTCAACAAACACTACATCGTATTCTTTCTCATACTTTCGTTTGACCTTGGAATTATTTGTAATAACTATTGCTCCCATTTAACCCCACCTCTTAAACTAAGATTGTCCGCTATAGATATTACATTATGCGGGGTAATTTTGTTAAAATATTCTAATTATTATGTCAAGTCCCATTATAGTACACATATCAATTAATATCAACCGATTTTACTATGTAATGTAATTATTATGTAATGTGATTTTTATTAAAGTACCCTAGCTGTTAAATCCTATTACATTATAGTATATATATCAATTAGTATCAACTAATTTTTGATATTTTTGTTTATAAACCTTCTATCAAATTTTTATATAAACAACCCTTGCTGTCCTAGACACTATTATAATACATATATAGATTGGTATCAACCACTTTTGAAAAGTTTTTTATATATTTTTTTGGAATCTCCAACTTATAAACCGGCAACATTATGGACCCGAATTTTATATATCCGGTTTTATATAGTATAAAATATAGCCAAGGTGCCCGGTCCGGCATGTGTGCCTATTGTACACCCTATTTCCGTAATCATTATCTCCTTCGGTTTAAGATCCTTTATTACCTGTTCCTTTAAGAGATTCAGCATATCCTCGCTGCCGGCATGGGAAATCCCCACTACCTTGCCCTCAAACGTTTTTCCGCGTTCCTTTGCTAACTCTATCATTTTGCCTACTACCTTTTTACTGCCCCTGACCTTATCTAACGGTTCCACCAAACCGTCCACAACGGTCAAAATCGGTTTTATATTCAGCATCATCGCTATGGTCGCTTTCATCGGATCCAGACGGCCGCCCTTTTTTAAATATTCCAATGTATCGACGGTAAAAATATGGTCTACTTGTCCTTTCATTGTACCGAGATGCCCGACAATCTCTTTTAAACTCCTTCCCTCCGCTGCCATTTTCGCTGCTTCATATACAAATATTCCGGCACCAAAGGATAATGCCATAGTGTCAAAAACTTCTATTTTGTCATTTTCCAACGAATCCTTTGCTACCACCGCCGATTGATATGTGCCACTGGCTTTTGAAGAACCGTTAATGCACAGAATTTCCTTTCCCTCATCCAAAATTTTTTTGAACACTTCTATAAACGCGCTCGGGGTTATTTGCGCTGTTTTGGGTAAATTTTTCGACTGTGACAACTTTTCGTAAAATTGTGCATATGTTAAATCAACCCCGTCTCTGTATTCCTCATCCCCAAATATAATGGTTAAAGGCATAACTATAATACCATATTTGTCTAAGATATCCTTAGGCATGTCAACCATGCTGTCCGTTATAATTTGAATGTTGCCCATTCCCATTCCTCCCACTGTTTTAATATATATTGTATATCCCGTTGATTATTACCTTAATTTTATTCTATACTTTCCTTGAATAATTAGCAACATTTTCTAATGGTTCTAAAAACCTGCACAATCATAACCTATAAGTCATCAAGATCCCTCGCAGGCGCCGTCTATGCTGCCCGTTTCGGGATGGCAAACTTGAAATTTTATTTCATATTCGGATAATCATGTTGCCTCAACACCTCGTATACTACAATAGAAACGGAATTGGATAAGTTTAAGGACCTTGCCCTTCCGGAGTCTAGCATAGGAATCCTTACACAATTGTTCTTATTTTGATTCAATATCCACTCGGGGATTCCGGCAGTTTCCTTACCAAACATTATAAAACAATCGCCCTTTGGATATTCTATATCGCTATGTTTTTTTTTCGCCTTAGTAGTCAAATAATATACCTTGGCGTCAGGATTCTTTTCTAAAAATTCATCGTAACTATCATAATATCTTAGATCTAATATATCCCAGTAATCGAGCCCTGCCCGTCTTACACGTTTTTCATCTATAGAAAACCCCAAGGGGCCTATTAAATGAAGTGTACTCCCTGTAACGGCACATGTTCTTGAAATATTGCCTGTATTTTGCGGAATTTCCGGTTCTAATAATACAACATGAAGTGGCACGCTGTTTCCCTCCGGCTATATCTAAATTCAAACCCTACAAGTTAAATTATAGCAATTTGCACATATTACCCACACCACAATATAATGAAAGCACTGCCTTTAAGCATAGATCCCTCGTGGGCCAAACTTATACTGTCCATCTCAGGATGACAAAGTGCAGGGTTTTCACATAAATGACAGAAAATGGGAAAAGCGCTTTGTGTCCCTACACATTTTGTTTTTCCATATTTAAAAGATACTCCTTGATATGCAGCCCTCCGCCATAGCCGACTAATTTGCCGTTTGACCCTATGACACGATGGCAGGGAATAAAAATAGCAATAGGGTTCCTGTTATTTGCCATGCCCACGGCCCTGGCAGCCTTGGGTGAACCTACTCTTTCCGCAACCTGTTTATAGCTCAATGTTGTCCCATAAGGTATGGTTTGCAAAACCTTCCAAACATTTTCCTGAAATTCCGTGCCGGCGGGCAACAATGGCAGGTCGAAATCCTTTCTACTGCCTTCAAAGTACTGCTGCAGTTGTTTTCCCGCTTCCCTCAAAAGGGATGTCTCGTTCACTGCGGTGTCTTCAATTTGTGCATTACCTATATCGTCATCAACAAAACTTACATTTGTAATATTGTTGTCGGTTTCTGTAATGCCAATTTTACCTATTATTGTACCATAAAAAAATGTATTTACCATTTTTTCTCCCCTCTAAATTAAGTTTCAATTTATAATTCCCCATATCCCTGGCAACAATCCCCGGTTGTTAGGTTTTGTGAAGCATTGGGGACAAGCATTGGGGACGGTTCTTTTTGCTTCTTTCTTACAAAAATATTAAAAACATGACAGAAGCAAAAAGAGCCGTCCTCAGTGCTTCATAGTTTGTCTATCATTAATACTATAACATATTAATACCCTATAAAACTATCCTCTTATATGCCCCATATGTTCCTCCGGGTATTCTCACCTCCCACATCCCATATCTCACTTCTCATTTCTCACATCCCATATCTCACATCCCACCTCCCACCTCTCATCCTCCACTCCCCATTTCTGTAACCATTTAGTTGACAATTGAATATCATATACTATCTACCCCCTGTGGCCTGAAATAATTTGGAATAAAAACCTGCCCTCGCTATTAGGTACGGTAAATAAATTTGCACCAAGGGCTCCAATACAGCGGGCAATTTTTAGAAAGAAGGTGTTGCAGTGGCAGAAACCATGTTGCTGGTATTTACACTGTCCCTAGACGCATTTATAGCCAGTATTGCCTATGGGACAAACGAAATAAAAATGCCGTTTGTATCTATAGCTATTATCAATATTACCTGTTCTTCCTTCCTCGCACTTGCTCTATTTCTGGGATCCGTAATAAAGAAGTTAATACCTGAGGGCATAACCCTGCTAATCAGTTTTTTAACATTAATGCTTTTAGGCATATTCTATTTATTTCAAAGTTTAATCAAAAGCCATATTACAAAAATTTCTACACCAAATAAAGAAGTAAAATTAAAAATATCTGATTTGATAATAAGTATATATGTTGATGAAACTAATGCAGATTTTAATAACTCTAAAACTCTCAGCCCCAAGGAATCCTTATACCTAGCCGTTGCACTCTCTCTGGACTCGTTAGCCATCGGATTCAGTAGCAGCCTGGCAGGCGTCAACTATATGCAGGTAATATTCTTTTCTTTGGTTTATGGTTTTACTGCCATTTGGTTAGGACTATTGATAGGCAGAAAACTTGTTGAGAAATCGAATTTTAATATTTCTTGGTTATCCGGGATTATTTTAATGATTTTAGCGATAACAAAAATCATATAATATATCGGCCTCTCCCTCAAAACAAAACTGTTCCAACTATTCCCCTCTGGTTATAATTTGACCCTATAGGAGGCTTGGTGTTGTGTTTTTTGTTTAGTGTATGATATAATAGGACAAAATACAAATAATTGTTAAAAACATTGAGGGGAACGAATAGCCTTTTATTTTTTATGTTTAACTGTTATCAACGAAACGAGGAGGGCTTATTAATGGGGAGTGTTTTTGATACTTTAAAAGAACGTGGCTTTATCGAACAAGCTACCCATGAAGATGAAATCAGAAAGATGCTTGGAGATGAAAAAACCACCTTTTATATAGGTTTTGATCCAACTGCAGACAGTCTACATGTAGGTCATTTTGTACAACTTATGGCCATGGCTTATCTTCAGAAAGCAGGTCATAGACCCATATTTTTATTGGGTGCCGGCACGGCCATGGTTGGCGACCCATCCGGCAGGACGGATATGAGGCAAATGATGACTCTTGAAACAATTACCCATAACGGGGAAAAGTTTATCGAACAAACCAAAAGGTTTATCGACTTTTCGGAAGGCAAAGCCATTATGGAGAACAATGCTAACTGGCTGTTAAATTTGAACTATGTTTCTTTCATAAGAGAGATAGGCAAACATTTCCCGGTCAACAGAATGTTGGCGGCGGAATGCTTTAAAAATAGGATGGAAAAAGGGCTTTCCTTCCTTGAGTTTAACTATATGATTATGCAGGCTTATGATTTTTTGGAACTGTTTAGAAAATATAATTGTCGTTTGCAATTAGGCGGGGATGACCAATGGTCAAACATTATCGCGGGTGCCGATTTAATCAGAAGGGTAGAAAGTGAAGCTGCCTACGGGATGACTTTTACCCTTTTAACCACGAGTGAAGGAAATAAAATGGGCAAAACTAAATCCGGCGCAGTCTGGTTAGATGCTAATAAAACATCTCCCTTTGAATTTTATCAATACTGGAGAAATGTTGCAGATATGGACGTTAGAAACTGTCTTTCCTTGCTTACATTCTTGTCTATGGATGAGGTAGAAAGACTCAGCTCCCTGGAAGGTGCCGAAATAAATAAAGCTAAGGAAACCCTCGCCTTCGAAGTTACCAAATTGGTTCACGGTGAGGAAGAAGCTAAAAAAGCCGACAAAGCCGCAAAGGCTTTATTCGGTGAAGGAGCAATGGGTGGTTCCGTTCCGTCAACCACAATTTCTAAAGCCGAATTTGTAGATGGTATGGATATTATCACACTTCTATCTAGAACAAAATTGATCCCATCCCGCGGGGAAGGTAGAAGGCTTATACAACAGGGAGGAATCACAGTAAACGATGATAGGATATCCGACATCAATACCCTTATTACACCAGTTTTTTTTGAAAATAATACACTCATGATTAGAAAAGGCAAAAAGACATATCATCAAGTAGTATTGGATAATAAATAGGATAGAAAAGGGCAATGTGGGATTTTCATGGCAATGACAAAAAAGTGTGGACACGGGGGAGACTGTCCCCTTGTGTCCTTTATCGTTATATTTCAAAATAAAACTCAATTCTATCCCCATCTAACTTTCTCACATTTTTATCTGTCAATTCTTCTTCTACTTTCGTGCCTACTACAAAAATATTGTAATCATCCTCATCCCCAACAAATATCTCCAAAACATATTTGTCGACAGGTAAGTCCTTAAAAATAATCCATATATAGTCCCTGCCGAATTCTTCTAGTATGGACTCATGTTCCGTAACAAATTTTGCATGCATAAACCTCGCTACCGTACCTTTACTGTCTCTTAACTCAAAATTGACATGCTTTTTGAATATAATGCCTAACGGGCGCTCTTCCAACTCTATGATATCCTTTTTAACTAGAAGCCTATCCAGGTTATAAATGTCCGCTATATGTTCTACAGAACTCATTAAAATTCCTGTATGGCTCGCTTCCATAGTAAATATTCTCCCAAAATCGATAACCGCACTTTTAACTGTAACTGTCCCATCCCCTTTTTTCGTTTTCAACGAAGATATAATATCCTCATCATCGTTATTAAACAATGCCTCTTTGTCCACTACCAATACCTCATCGGTTTTTTTATCTGTACCTATAAAACAATATAGATTTTTAATCCTATCCCGCAATATATCTATATTTTTATTTAAGCTGTTTACAAAATTATTTTTATATTTTATAGACCAGGTTGGAATATAAACACAGTTATCATTTGTGTCCTTATAACATAATACATTTCCATAATCATATGTAGGTAGCAAATCACCAAGCCCTTGAAAATTTTTATGCAACATTTCAATATTATCTTTACCTAAAGGTATGTTTAGTATTTTTTTAAGCAGCCAGATATACCCCTTTTGTACGATTTCAAATAACCGGCCCCCCTCATCTATCTTGCCCCCCATTATTTCCCCCATGCTCCATGTATAATATGCCTTTACACTCCCCTTATTAGGTGTGCCAAGGATCATCAGGTTCCTAATGTTATAACTATATATTCCACTCTGGATATAAGTACGACCCACCAACCCACCCATACTATGACACAGCAGGTCAATTTTTCGACCGGAATGTTTTTTATCTACCCTTGACAATAAGGGGATAAGGAACTGCTCCACTATATCCTTACAGTTTTTTCGCCAGTCATAATAACATACAAACAAATTCTTATCCGATATATATCCCAAGTCCTCCAGTTGTTTTATGAACGGTTTATAAATCCAGGCAGCTACACCAAACCCCCAACCGCATTTGCATCCTAACATCTCCCCGCCCATGGAACCCATCAATCCGGGAATAAAAATAATCGGCGTCAATTCATCGGACATTGCTATACCCCACCCTTCTAATTTTGCCCTAATTATATTTATCCGATGAATAGTAGTTATATGACTGTATATGCTGTTTGTTTCAAAATTTGCATGCATTATCCACGCCATAATAAGCAGGGACAATGAAAAACAGCATTATTCCGCTGTTTTATCACCACTATGTTGTTCTCTTGCCCTAGCCCATTGTTCCCGCGTCTTTATCTGTATTTGCCTTTTTCTTTTAATATCGGGGTGCTCCAATGTTACCCCATACCATTTGATGGCCTTTTTATAATCCCCAAGTCTTCTGTTTAGTTCTCCATTCAAATATGCCAATGACACCTCGTCCAAGCCGGCTTCGTCTATCCGTTCGGTTTGATATGCCTCCTCGAAAGATTCTAATGCATAAGCCAAAAATTCCTGTTCTTTTGGGCTTTTGATTTCCCTATAGAGCCACGCTAACCTCAGGCAAACACCGCCAACATATGCCCTTGATTTTTCCAATATTTGCGCAATAAGTAGTGCAATTTTAAAACTCTCTTCCGCTTCCTGAAAAGTACGAATTCCGCCAAAATCCCGTTCCTTCCACTTGAAACTGACCATACTCTTTACTATTTTAATCTGTTCTTTCCTGATATTATTAAATTCCTTTTCCGTAGCGGCATAACCACATATAGGACACACCCAAATGTAATAATAATTTGGATTTATGCCGTTTTTATATATAACGTTAAAGTCCTCCTCCCGTTTCTCTATTCTGAGTGGTCGCATCCTTACCTTTTTTGTAGTAAATTTATATTTGCATACACTGCAAACACAATCCTTGTCATATAGTAAATTTTCCATTTTTCGTCTCCCTTTAAGTTTGTCAGTCGGTTTCTCTATTTGATTAGATATATTGCGCTATGTTTGATTATTCTTGTTTTGTGCCTTCTATAATAATACCGTCTCTAGAAGGATAATAATCCTTAGACACCAGTTCTTTTTTTACCTCCTGCCCTCCCTGCAGATAAACCTTATATGTCGCCGTCCTATAGCCCTTTTTCCCGCTTTTATCCACCTTTCTTTCCCATAAATACATATTTGCATCCTTTTTTATTTGCATTTTAGGTTCAATCACTTCTAATATTTCAGACTCCAAATTTATATGTGTATCATCGGTCTTTTTACTGTATAACCTCATATATATTTCCCCGCCCTTTACAAAGCTCTCCACATAAACAGGGTACTTTTTATTGTTTTTAAATTTTAGGTCTATGTAACCATAGGCAACTGTTGCATCTTGGCCCATCGGAACATAACTGATAGGTAAACCGTGGTTTTGCCTCGATGTTATTTCCATATCAGATTTTAAGGCTGCCTGGTATAATGTTGTAGATACCTGGCAAACCCCACCACCGATTCCGGTTACAAATTCGCCGTCCATTATGATGCTTGCTTCCTTATAGCCTGATTTTGCATCCCTTGGCCCGGTACTGTCATTAAAAGAGAATTCTTCCCCCGGCATTAATATTGTATTGTTTATATCATTAGTCGCAATTTTAATATTTTCTGTCCTGCCCGTATCTTGGGTGTTAAAAACCGTGACAGATTCACCAATCAAGTCCTTAACACTATCCAGATTTTCTTTTGTAATTTTGGGTTCTGTATCCCTAACTTCTACATCTATCGATATGTTTTTAAAATTATTTATAGCAATTGATATGTTATATTTTAAAACCTCCTTGTCTATCTCTATGCCCAAAACCTCTTTTGTAACTATGAAATTCCCATTTTCCCTTTCAATTTTGGCGTCTGTGGGTAATTTGTCAATTGTTTTAGAAATTTCATCAATTTTATTTTCAACCTTGGATAAATCATAGCTCGGCGCCGATTTGATAGTTTGGGGATTCTTTCTCAAATTTAAAACAGTCTTCATCCTGTAAAAACAATTACCCTCCCTACCCAACTTATAAGCCTTTTCTATACTATCGTCCAACAAGTAACACAGATCTATATCTCCAGGAGTCAAATCCCAGGAATTGTGTTCGTATATTAATTGTATAACAAATTCATCTAATTGTTTTTTTAATTTTTTGTCTATCTCCGACCTTGCCTTTTCAGGTGTAAGCCCGCCAACATTAATATCATTGATAAAAACACCGGGAAATATTTTAGAACTATTAAATAGCCAAATATATACACCTGTGCATATAATTGCAATCAATACAAAAACGATTGCAATTATACTGATTTTTTTTATAGGTTTTTTGTCAACCGACGAGGGAGCCCCCATAGTATTATCCACCTTTTAATAGCTTAAATAATTTAAGATTCAGTCCTAAAGAATCTAAACTCGTTTATATATACTATTTTGCATCCCATTAAAATATTCAACAACATTAACTGCCCCAATAAACCTCTATTTCGTCTCCGGTTTTTATAGGGTCTGTATAATCCGCCTTTATCCCGTTTAACAACAAAACCAGTTTCCCGCGCACTTTACTACGGTCAAAATCAATATAATCAAAAATGTCTATGAAAACAGTCCCGCTCTTTTTATCAGGAATCTCCACCGGCTTGTTATTACATTTAACTATAATTTTTTTATGTATCGGCTTAGTTTTCTCATTAAAATCATTTGCATTTTCCTGCAGGTCCTCCCCGGGCTCTTCCCCTTTAATGTCGATATAGTCCCCATTTTTAATACTTTGGTCCAATGTTGCCGTTTTGCCGTTTATCCTGATGATGCATTTTTCATAATCGATGCCTGTATACAAACATAGACCCTTTATATCCTCTATGCTATTATATCTAACATAATCCCCATCCTCAATAATACTGCTTTTGGAAGCCGCCCTATTATTTATGGCATAATCATATACTTGCAACATAGGTTTCTCATTGATAAAAATTTTATTTTCCAAAGGGAGTATATCTTTAAGCGTATATATTTTTGATTTACCCTTTTCTGCCGGATAGATTTTGATGGTGTCCCCGTTTTTTATACAAGATTCCATATTGCACATTTCACCGTTAATTGTTATTTTAGCCGGTTCTCCGTATTCACCATATAATATTTTTTTATTGCCATTTACGTTAAAATTTATGGACCTACCCCTTTCGGGTATCAACTTTCTTGGATTAAACCCGGCTAAAACTAAGGCATCCTTTACCTGTAATTTTTTGGTCTGAAGTAGTTTAAACCGCTGTTCGTTCACATATATTTCGATAAAATCCAACTCTTTGTTTTTTAACGTTTTAGCTAAAATCCCTATGGGTGTAATGTATTCAGGCCCTGAGACAGATGTTGAAGTTAAAATTGCATCCTTAAACGCCTCTATACCCCTGACTACTACCCTTTCCTTAGGAAGATCCAGCCCTTCCGCAATAAATATATTTAACCAAGGAAGTTGACTGCTCCCACCTATTAAAAAAACGGCACTGGGCGATTTTCCATTTTGTTCGATAATATTATCAACTATTAGATTTGCTACCATCCTGATTGTGGGTTCAACCTGTTTTAATATCTGTTCACTTTCTATTTCATAGGGCATACCGATAATATTCGAAAATTTTTGTATCTTCTCTTTGTTCAGATTAATCTTTAATTCCTCTGCCGCATCGAAATCCAACAGATATTCCTTTGCAACCTGTTCAGTAATGTCGTCTCCCGCACTGGCTGTCATCCCGTAGGCTATCACCGTACCGTCTTTTGTAATAGCAATATCTGAAGTGCCTGCGCCTATATCCACTAATGCTAAATTCAATAACCTAGTATTTTCGGGAACAGCTACTTCAATTGCAGCAATGGGTTCTAATGTCATATATTTAACCTCTAAACCTAATTTGGAAATTACGGCATATAGACTGTCCACAACTATTTGTGGTAAAAATGTTGCTAAAATATCCAGTGTTATTTTATTTCCCTTATGCCCCAGAGGATTTGTAATTATAATATCATCAATATAATAATGCACCACCGTATGACCCACGCAAAAATATCTTATATATTCCTCAGACTGCTTTTCCAATTCATATTTGGATTTTTGTAAACCCTCAATTTCTAGACTATTGATTAAATCCGCATCTATCTCCTTTATAGGATCTATTTCCCTGCTGATAGTTACCTTATTGGTTTGAAGTGAACGCCCTGCAACAGCAATAGTCACCTCGTCCAAAGGACAGCCTGCCTTCTTTTCAAGTGCCAGCTTAACTCCCTCGGCCGCTTTTGCCACACTATCGATATCATGTATCTGCCCTTTATACATGGCTCTTTTACTGTGAAATCCGGCTTCTATATGTTCCACAACTATTTTATCGTTTTCCTTTTTCCCCAACACACCTATTATGCTCTTAGTGCCTATGTCCAACGCAAAAATAAGACCGTCATCATTTAATGCCTTATATGACATATAATACATCCTTTCTTATCGACACAATTATATGTAAAACAATTCTCCACAAAATCCTGTTTCCCTTTTACAAAAAGGCAGATAAATTAAGACTCAGTTCAGAGGGAGTTTTAACTCCCCCTGAACGCAAAGTCGTATTATCCAGAAGCTATGCAATTCCCATCTCCCGCTTACAAAAGCGGGAGTGCTGGAATTGTAAGCTGTCGGATAAATTAAGACTATGGAATTTTGCAAGACGTCAACACCATAACAAAGGGCGGTCAAGGACCGCCCGTATCAAAACCTGTCATAAATTTTACTTATAACACCATTTTAGGATAATGCACTGCCGGATGTTATGGCTGACTTATAATAATTACAATATTCCCTAATTATACAGTCAGTGCAATTGGGATTTCTAGCATAGCAACACCTTCTGCCGTGGGTTACTAAAAGACGGTGTGACAGGCTCCACATGTTTTTATCTATCGCCTTTTGTAATTGCATCTCCGTGTTTAAAGCATTTTTAGCATTGGCCAACCCAATTCTGTTAGACACCCTGAAGACATGAGTATCTATTGCTATGGCAGGTATGCCAAAAACATTACTCAAAACCACGTTAGCTGTTTTCCTCCCCACGCCCGCCAAAGACATCAGATCTTCTAAAGTGTTTGGAACTTCTCCGTTAAATTGTTCCTTCAATTGTCTGCACATTAACAGAACATGCTTAGATTTGTTCCTGTACAAACCAATCTGTTTTATTTTTTCCTCCAGTTCTTCCCTGGATAACAACAAAAAATCATCCACTGTGGGATATTCCTCAAATAAACCTTCGGTTATTTCATTAACCTTTTTATCTGTGGTCTGGGCCGACAAAATTGCGGCCACCAGCAGTTGAAAAGGGGTTTTATAATTAAGCCCACATCTTGTATTCGGATATTCTTTTTTTAAAAGCCTTAATACTTCACTTGTTTTTTTATTCATGTACCTTCCCCCGTTTAATAATTTCTGAGATACCCTCGTCCTTTTCACTGTCCCGAATTCCGGAAACTAATTCCGCAGCTATTTCGGGATCAATGTTATACAGTGCCCATATAGTTATTTTCCTAATATCCGGCCTTATATCTTTCAGTAAAGGCTCAAGATATGGTATGGCATCCTTGTCCTTAGAATTCCCCAGTACAATTATTGCATTTCTTTGCAATGTCTTTTTGCCTATCCAACCTGAGGCATTCTCCCTGAATAAAGAATCAAATCCTCTATTAGATATCTGTAATAATCGTATTAAATCTGCCCTTTTGGACAATCCTGTGGGCATGAATTCCTTGGCCGTCATTTCCTTAATGTCCACATTGTGCGGACAGACATCCTGACAGATATCACAACCATATATTTTGTTTCCGACAACCGGCAATATTTCTTTTGAAACAGGACTTTTTTGTTGTAATATATTCGATAAACATTTGTTAGCATCAAATTTATAGGGCCCTTCTATAGCCGACGTCGGACAATGTTCAATACATAGATTACACCCCAGACAACTTTTATCCTTTAGAGACTTGTCCGCTTTCAATGGAACATTTGTTATCATATATCCTAAAAATATCCATGAGCCGAAGCACTCGTTTATAATAGCAGAGTTATAACCATAAAAACCTATACCGGCGCGATTTGCTAAATACCTGTCTACAAGGGGGCCTGTGTCTACAAAAGATTTGTGTTCAAATCCGTCATATTCTTTAGCAATAAATTGAGCTAACCCTTCTAATTTGTCCATAAGCACCATATGGTAATCCTTTCCCCAGGCTATCCTTGCTAATTCTCCATAAAACTGTGCTTTTTTATTGCCCTGCAGTTTTTCTTTATCTATATAATAGGACATTGCTATAACAATTATGGATTTGGCGCTTTGCAAGGTTTTCTCTGGGTCTATCCTCAATTCTATATCCTTCTCTTCAAAACCGGACAGTTTGCCTTTTTCTTTTCGTTCCATCAAAATCTGTCTCAGGTCCTCAAACGGCCCTGCGTCCGTAAATCCAATTAAATCTATTCCAATATATTCAGAATAATTTACGATTTTTTCTTTTAAATCCATCATAATTAATCTCCGGTTTCTAATTCATGAATGCCCTTGCCTCATTTAACGGCCAGACTTTCAGGAGTACCTTGGCCCTGATTTTATCCCTTGGGACAAACCCAAATGATCTGCTGTCGTTACTATTATTACGATTGTCACCCATTACAAAATACATGTCAGGTGGAACCGTGCCCTCAACATAGTTATAATTACGAGTCAAATAACCCTCTGTAGAAATATAACCTTCTTTTTGCACCTCGCCATTTATATACAGAACACCCTCCTTGATTAAGAAATGGTCATTTCCTTTTGCTATAACCCTTTTTATAAACATCTCGTTTTGTTCTAAACTATCAGGCGGATTAAAAACAACAAGGTCCCCTTTATTAAACTGTTCACATATATATGGTATTTTTATTACTAGTAACCTGTCCTTTGTTGACAGTGTCGGAGACATCGATTCCCCCTTTACTATAGCAAAACTGAGTACAAAATTTTCTATTATAATGACAACTACTAAAGATATTATAGTTACTTGTAACCAGTCCAAAATTATCTCGGCTCTTTTATTCATTATACCACATCCTATTAATGAGTCATGCTGTACAGATTTGCCAAAGGCATCGAATCCACAAATTAAAACCAAGACTTTCCAATGGACTCATTTGTTCCCTTTTATTTGTTATGTTTAATTATTATGAATATAAATGTGTTAATTATTCATAGATTTTTAGTTCTTATGGTTGGGAACCTATAAAATAGGATGTTCAGATATCCCCTGGGGGTCAAAATGTCTATCAACCCAGGCTACTAATTATTAAAAATATCTTAAATTTACATTGGGATTATAGATAAAAAACTATTTGTCTGTTAGACTGATTATGTGATTATGTAAATTTTATAAAAATTTCTATGGTATAGTTGATTGAAATTCCATATGATTTTTTATGTGTTAGAAATTGCCTACTGTTTTAGGGAAGGAGCATAATCCTTGCAAAATATTATTGATATCGACGGTGTCAGAAAAGTGTATAAAATGGGCAATGAAAAGATTGTAGCCCTGGACAACATCACTTTGTCGGTTAGGAGTGATGAACTCGTATGTCTTCTGGGAACATCAGGCTGCGGAAAATCTACATTGCTCAACGTGATGGCGGGATTAGAAAGACCTACCAAGGGGACAATTAAAATTAAAAATTATGCTATACATAAAATGAGCGAAAAACAGTTAACACAGTTCAGGCAAAAGCATATAGGTTTTATATTTCAATCTTATAATTTACTCCCTACCTTAACTGCTCTTGAAAATGTTACCTTGCCGTTAATTTTCAAAGGACTTCCGAAACCATTGAGAAATAAAATGGCAAAAAAGATATTGAAATCCGTGGGACTCGAAAAAAGATTAAATCATAAACCATCCGAGATGAGTGGCGGTCAACAGCAGAGGGTTGGCATAGCCAGGGCGTTCGTAGGCAACCCTAAAATTGTATTTGCAGACGAACCGACAGGTAATTTGGATACAAAAACTACTGTAGAAATAATAGAACTGATTACATCTATTGCAAGGGACAATAATCAAACACTGGTTATTGTTACTCATGATACGGAAATTTCAACCTGTGCGGATCGCATAATGTATATGAAGGATGGGAATATCGAGAGGGTTGAATCGGTGCAAAAACAGTTGTGTTAAATATAAGCCTATAAGCTGGCCTGGGCATTTAATAAATTTAAAATATAAATTAGGGGGACTCTATTCTTATGAAAAAAATGATTGTATTCTTTATGTTATTAGCGTTTTTAGTATCACCCTACACCAATTTTTCATTTAGTTATGGAGAAAACAATACAGATATAGTAATTAGCAAACATAATGGTCTTTCTAAAACTATTTATGATGGGGAAACCTTTACATTAATATTCAGTTTGAAAAACCGTTCCGGTGAGGAACTAAAAAATGTTTATATAGAGATTCAAGATAATGATGCTTTTTATCCGGTTGGTGCCGGTTCAATAATATTTTTAGCTGAAAAATTTCCCATAGATGGTGAATTTGAGGATATGTCCATAGATTTTAAATATACTGGGAGCCCTGCAACTAAAATCCCAATCAAAATTATTTATGAAAAGGGTAATGACAAGCTATCGACCATAGATTACGTAGGTATAAATGCTATTCCTGACAGTGCCAGTCCGAAACCGGAACCTGAAGATACCTCAAAATATATACCTGTACTCAATATAACTAACTCTTCCACATCCACGTTGGAAGCGGGGACTACTGAAACCGTTTCATTTACCGTCAGGAATAACAGTGATTATACGGCTGAAAATATAACGATATATCCTAATATTGCCGATGGGGACAGTCCGTTTACTATTGAAAATCTGACTTCTTCCCGGTCTATTTCAAGAATACGATCCAACAGTCGGTCTTCATTTGATTTGAAGATAACGACAGATGCTACCGCAAAGGAAAAAAGTTATCCAATCAAATTAAAATATCAGTTTTATAACGATTATGGCGATCCTTTTACATCTGAAGAAACGATATATATAAAGGTAGTAAACATGAATACATGCCCCAAACTGCATGTCGAAAGTATAAGTCTGGCTACCGAGGAAATTCAACCTGGGGCAAGGGTCGATATCGGATTTTTGATTAAAAATATAGGTACACTTGAAGCAAAAGATATAAATCTATCAATCCAGGGCCTAAAAGGCGACGGTTTCTCCGTAGTTAATATGACTAATCAACAATATAAAGCTTCCCTGGCAGGCGACAAATCGCTTTATTTATCTTATTTTTTAAAAGCCTCAGACAAAATAGAAAGAGGAACACACAATTTGGATCTGAAATTACAATATAAAGATAACAATAACAATAACTATGAAGATACTTACCAATTTTTTATCAATGCTAAGGCAAAGGATGACAAACCGTCTAATCTTTTTATAGAAAATATCGTAACCCCAAATTATGATGTCCAAGCAGGCAAAGACTTCAAAATAAAATTCGATTTGAAAAATAGTGGAACAGGTGAGGCTAAAAATATAAAAATTTCTCTTGAAATGGACAAAGAGATAATACCCAAAAGCCCGAGTATAGTAAAATTGCAGAAAATAAATGCTAATGAAATAAAATCCCTTGAATTTACCCTTAGTCCCATATCTGAGGCAACAACAAAAAATTATCCTATATCAATAAATATAGAATATGAAGACGACGCGAAAGAAAATGAAAAGCAGGTTCTAAATCAATATGTGGGTGTCTATGTAGAAAAGGAGGGTGAAGGTAACAGCTCTATCCCCAAAATCATCATAGATCAGTATAGCTTTAATCCGCATATTGTAAAAGCCGGTGAAAATTTTGATTTGAATGTGTCCTTTTTAAATACAAACAAATCTAAAGCCGTGCAAAATATCAAGGTGTTTTTAACCGTTGATGAAGTGACGGAAAAGAGCGGAAG
>CAZVFS010000021.1:0-4918 GCA_964626575.1 uncultured Alkaliphilus sp.
TCCCCGTGGTTCTCATATGTCCTAGATCCCTCGTAGGTCAAACTTATTCTGTCCGTCTCGGGATAACAAATATGTTATCACATAATTTCAACCCGATTGTTAACAACTTTGATTCTATCCTCGATAAAGAACTTAACAGCCAGCGGCAAAATTTCGTACTCGACTTCCAATACCTTTTTTTGCAGGCTTTCGGCGGTATCGTCAAAATCAACATCTATGCATCTTTGAATGATTACAGGCCCGCCATCCATTATCTTGTTTACAAAATGTACCGTCGCCCCCGAAACCTTTACGCCCCTGTCGATTGCTGCCTGATGAACCCTTTCGCCGTAAAAGCCTTTGCCGCAAAAACTGGGTATCAAGGATGGATGGATGCTGATGATGCGATTCTCATATATTTCAATAATTTTATTGGGGATAAAGGCCAAGTAACCTGCCGGGACTATCAAATTTATCTTCGCTTTTTCCAATATATCGATAAGGGCCTGTTCATATCGCAAAGCCGAATCATATTGATTTTTGTTAATGACTACAGTTCTTATTCCACTGTTTCGGGCCCTAGTCAGTCCATAGGCATTTTCATTGTTGGAAATCACCAGCTCGATATTTCCGCCTGTACCTTTATCATGAATTTTATCAATTAGAGCCTGCAGGTTTGTCCCATCTCCTGAAATCATAACTGCAATATTTACCTTCTTCATAAAATCACCTATCCATCCTCCTTCTGTCATAAACTTCATCAATCGGACCTAGTTTCCAGTCATATGCATTTGGGCGGTCATAAGTCGCCCAAACATCGGGGCAGAAAATGTGTCAAAACCCCCGTCCCCTTGTCACATTAAAATTACTCGTCTACTTCCCTCTACAATTCTTCCTATTATTTTGGCATTCTCCCCGGCCTCTTTCAGTATCCGGATGGCTTGTTCCGCGTCCTTCTCCCGGGTAACTACCATCATTCCGACCCCCATATTAAAGGTACTAAACATTTCGTCTTCCGTAATGTTCCCTTTTTGCTGTATCAGTTTAAAGACAGGCGGTATCTCCCAACTGTCAACGTCAATTTTGGCATCTGTATTTTCAGGCAATATGCGCGGGATGTTTTCATAAAAACCCCCGCCTGTGATATGGCAAATTCCTTTGACATTTATTTTATCGATCAGACCTAAGACCGGTTTTACATATATTTTTGTCGGCGTAAGTAGTTCCTCGCCCAGGGTCTTACCGAGTTCATCGATATGATCCGTAACTTTCATATCCAGTACATCAAAAAAGAGCTTTCTGACCAACGAATAACCGTTGCTGTGGATACCGCTTGACGGAAGGGCTAAAATAATATCCCCAATTTCTATATTTCCCCCTGTAATAATCTTGGATTTATCCACAATGCCCGCGGCAAATCCTGCCATGTCGTATTCATTTTCATCATACAGCCCGGGCATCTCTGCCGTCTCCCCGCCTATCAATGCACAGCCCGATAGTTTGCAACCTTCTGCAACTCCACCTACTATCTGTGCTATTTTTTCTCCTGTCAATTTTCCTGTTGCGATATAATCTAAAAAAAATAAGGGTTTACCGCCTTGACATAGGATATCATTTACACACATTGCTACGCAATCCTGTCCGATTGTATCATGTTTATCCATCATAAATGCAATCTTTAGTTTGGTCCCCACCCCATCGGTTCCCGCTACTAAAACCGGCTCCTTATAATCATCAGTATTCAGGGAAAACAGTCCCCCAAAACTGCCCAAATCCGTCAGGACGTTAGAGTTATATGTGCTCCTTACATGTTCCTTTATTAATTCAACGGCTCGCTGTCCCTCGTCGATGTCAACGCCTGAATTTTTATATGTCATGCGCGTCTTTAGAGGATACTGCCCACTGAAACAGGCAGTGCAAAGGCCCTCCTTGTTTAGACCCACCGACTTTATCAAACCGTCCAAACTTAAATAGGCCAAGCTGTCCGCACCTATGAGCTCCCTTATCTCTTCGACAGATTTTGTCGCACCCAACAACTGTTCCCGGTCCGGCGTATCTATTCCGTAGTAACAGCTATACGCGATAGGTGGAGAACTGATTCTCACATGGACCTCATCTGCCCCCGCCTTTTTTAATGTTGATACTATTCTCTTACTGGTGTTCCCCCTGACTATGGAATCGTCTACCAAAACCACTTTTTTCCCTTTTATATTCCGCCACAAGGGGGTCAATTTTAATTTCAATGTTCTTTCTCTGGAAGGTTGATCAGGTTCGATAAATGTCCTGCCGACGTATTTGCTTTTAAACAGCCCTTCCACATACGGGATTCTCAATTCCTCGGAATACCCCAGAGCTACGGGTATCGAGGAATCCGGTACGGCTATCACTATGTCCGCTTCGGCCGGATGCTCCCTCGCTAAAAGTATTCCCGCATTTTTTCTCGCTTCATACACATTGGCACCGTCAATTACGCTGTCCGGTCTCGCAAAATAGACATATTCAAATATACAGGATGCCCTCTCTTCTCTTTTACTATAATGATTTGAATCCACACCCCTTTTTGTGATAATCAGAATTTCCCCCGGTTCTATATCTCTGACCAGATCGGCACCCGTAGCATGTACTGCGCAGCTCTCGGACGCCAGTACATAACCATTGTCTAATTTTCCTAAGCACAAAGGCCTGAAGGCATGCGGATCTCTAACGCCGATCAATTCGTTTTCTGTCATAATCACCAGTGAATATGCGCCTTCGATTAGGTCCATTGTTTTTTGTACGGAGGCCAAAATACCGTCATCTTTATATTTAACAAGCAATTTAGCGATCACCTCGCTATCGGTTGTACTCGTAAAGGTCTCTCCCTCTTCTTCCAATTCTTTTCTCAGCTTCGAAGCATTGGTTATATTGCCGTTGTGCACCATGGAGATACTTGTCCCGCCTGTTTGAATGACAAAAGGCTGGGCATCTTCTGCCTTTCTGCTGCCGGCTCCCCCACATCTTACATGCCCTATACTTATATGGCCAACCAATTGCTCCAATATCTCATCATCAAATACCTCCAGCACGAGCCCCAAATCCTTTAAATGATAACTTCTGTTACCGTCGTTGCTCGCAATTCCCGCACTTTCCTGACCTCTGTGCTGCAGGGCATATAATCCGTAAAAAAGCAGAGAAGCACTATTATTGTCGGCGGGATTGAATATGCCTATTATTCCACATTCCTCGTTCAGTTTGTTCCCTTTTATTTCATTAAAAGTTGGAAGGCCTCTTTCCATGTCCTATTCATCCCCTTCACCGGCAGATTGATTATTTCCTTCCCATTTATATCTATTTTAAAATTCTTACCCCCGACAAATCCTAATATTGTGTTGGGTATCTTACCTTCAATCATACGTTCCTTCACAGTATTCAGGTTTTCCGGTTTTACGGTTATAATAAATCTCGATTGAGTTTCTCCGAATAGGAGGACGTCGTTCCTGAGTTCGCTATCTAATTTAATCTCTGTTCCAAGTCCTTTTTGCATCGAGCATTCCGTCAGTGCTACGGCCAAGCCGCCCTCTGCTACATCATGGGCTGATTGTATAAGCCCCTTTTCATTTGTGTCTAATATAAATTTATGGAGCCTTCTCTCTAACGCAAAGTTGATATTTGAAACTTTTCCCCTTTCTAATCCATGAAGCTCCGCAATATATTCGCTCGCACCCAATTCATCCTTAGTTTTGCCAAGAAGTATTATTATATCTCCCTTTTCCCTGAAACCTGAAGCGATTATTTTATCTATATTTTCTATTAAACCTATCATCCCGATAATGGGTGTAGGATAGATGTCTCTTTTTTCACTGCCGTTGTAGAGGCTGACGTTCCCGCTGATGACAGGCGTTCTTAATTCCCTGCAGGCCTCACTTATACCCAGAACGCATTCCCTCATTTTCCAAAAACCTTCCAGGGTGTCCGGGGCGCCAAAGTTGAGCCCATCCGTTATTGCCACTGGCTTTGCACCGCTGCATATGAGGTTTCTTGCCGCCTCAACCACAGCTATTTTACTCCCTTCCCTGGGGTCTAAATAACAATAACGGCTGTTACAATCCGTTGTAAGTACAATGCCTTTGTTTGTACCTTTTATCTGTAACACGGAACCTTCGGATCCGTCTTTAATTTTTATATATTCCGTATCTTTATTATCGAACTGTTTATATATCCATTCTCTGTTCGCTATATTCGGAGAGGCCAGTAATTTTAAAAGTGCCTCGTTATAATCCCCCGGTTCGGGTATATCTTCCGTATTCAAAACTCTTTCTTCCTCTATATATCGTGGTTGTTCATAATCGGTGTCATATTCCGGAGCACCTGCGGAATCCAAACTTTCGGAAGGCATTTTGGCTACAACCACATTACCCTCCTTGACGGTCAGCATCCCGTCATCCGTTACCTTGCCAATAACCACAGAATGTAGTCCCCATTTCTGTACAATTTCGTTTGCCTGTTCTTCTCCGCCCTTTTCGACTATTAAAAGCATTCTTTCCTGGGATTCCGACAACATAACTTCTATAGGGTTCATCCCTTCTACTTTTCTCGGTACCTTGAGTACGTCTATTTCCATGCCGCCTTCGCCATGGGCAGCCGTTTCACTGCAGGCGGAGGTAAGCCCGGCGGCTCCCAAGTCTTGGAGCCCTACTACGGAACCGGTTTTTAACAATTCCAAACATGCCTCCATCACCCGTTTCCCCAATTCCGGATTCCCTACAGGGCATACACCTTCACCATCTTCGTCCAATGTTGAGGAAGAAAAACTTGCCCCGCCTATTCCGTCCATCCCCGTTGCCGATCCCATATACATGACGGAATTGCCAACACCTGAGGCGCTTGCACGATGTATCTTATCGTGCTCTACCAGGCCTAAACACATGGCATTTACAAGCGGGTTTCCTTCGTATGTATG
>CAZVFS010000021.1:5018-10873 GCA_964626575.1 uncultured Alkaliphilus sp.
CGCTTTTTCCTCCACACCTTCCGCCAATTCTCCTTTATAACTTATCAATTTTTCGCTCAATTGTCCATCCCCAAGTGCAATAATTTGCACCGCCAGTATGCCGGCATTTTTAGCACCGTCTATTCCTACCGTTGCAACCGGAACACCTGAAGGCATCTGTACCGTAGAATAGAGGGAATCCACACCGCCCAATGCTTTACTTTTAATCGGGACCCCGATTACCGGTATATGGGTCATGGCTGCCACTACACCTGCTAAATGGGCCGCACCCCCTGCTCCCGCTATAACTACTTTAATACCCCTGTCGGCCGCATTCTTTGCAAAATCAAAAGCCCTTTCCGGGGTGCGGTGAGCGGAAATTATTGTGCATTCAAAAGCAACACCCAATCTCTCCAATATTTCCATAGCATCTTTCATAATTGGAAGATCCGAATCGCTTCCCATGATAATACTGACAACCGGTCTCTTCATAATACCCCCTCCTTCCTGTCACAAAAAGCAGCTAAGCTCCCTTAGCTGCTTTTATTCAGTTAACAAAATAACAATATAAACCTGAGCACAAACGATACTCCCAAATATATTAATGAGGCAACACTGTAAATCTGAGTATGAATAGTATCGCTAATATATAAACTGCAGGATGAACATCTTTTGCTTTTCCGGTTACAATTTTAACTATAGGATAAAATATTAATCCGGCTGCGATTCCGTTTGCAATACTGTATGTAAACGGCATCACCGCAATAGTTAAAAATGCCGGCAAGGCTTCTGTAAAATCATCAAAATTGATCTGTTTGACCGCACCCATCATCAAAACACCAACTATAATCAACGCCGGTGCGGTGGCTGCGGAAGGTATTGCTAAAGCAAACGGCGCTAGAAATACTGCTAATATAAATAATGCCCCTGTTGTTACGGCTGTTAAACCTGTTCTTCCGCCTTCGGCTACCCCGGCGGCTGATTCCACATAGGTTGTAACCGTTGATGTTCCTAAAACGGCACCCACCGAAGTTGCAACAGCGTCAGCCAACAAAGCCCTGTCCATATTATGTAAGTTGCCCTCTTCATCCAACATGCCCGCTTTATTGGCCGTACCTATTAAGGTGCCGATAGTGTCGAACATATCTACCAAGCTGAAAGAAATGATTACTGTTACCGCACTCATTAACGTTGTCAATAAACTGTTAGACCCTTGAGGATTCAAAAGTCCCCTGAAATCCATTTTCAAAAGGGTTGGACTTATGTTAAAATTGATTGCCGTATCTATGGCAGTATTAGTCACTCCCATGGGAATACCTATGATAGTCGTTAAAATGATACCTATCAAAATAGCCCCCTTTACCCTTTTTACCATTAAAATGCCTGTAATAATTAAACCTATGACAGCCAAAATTACTGCCGGATTGTCAAAACGAGTTAGCGTTACCAATGTGTTTTCCTCGTGTACTACAATACCGGCGTTTTGAAATCCAATCAATGCAATAAATAGCCCGATACCTCCACCTATTGCATGCTTAAGAGATGCCGGAATTGCGCCTATAATAGCCTTTCTGGCACCAGTAACTGTTAATAAAATAAACAAAATTCCGGAAAGAAACACTATTGCCAGGGCTTGTTGCCATGTATAACCTAATACCAAAACTACGCTAAAAGCAAAGAAGGCATTTAACCCCATTCCTGGTGCTTGCGCAAAAGGAAGATTGGCATAAAACCCCATCATAAATGTGCCTACTGCCGCAGATAATGTTGTTGCCAGAAATACCGAGTTGGGATCCATCCCCGTAGCCGACAATATGTTTGGATTTACAAACAAAATATAGGCCATGGTAACAAAGGTGGTAATACCGGCAATTATTTCTGTTTTTGCATCAGTCTTGTTTTCCGTCAGTTTAAAATAGTTGTCCAAGGCCGACACAGATTCTTTTTTTGTACCCATTCTTTAATTCCTCCTTTAATATAATTAATATTTTGTTGCCATTATGTCAATATTATTCCCAAGATGCAAAATAAAACCCGAACAAGTAGGTTATGAGGAATGAAACCTACCCGCCCGGGCTTTTATCCCATCGGTGTGGCATATGCCTGTACCGCTCGGACCAGCACCAACATAGATATATCGGCCGGAACCCTAGGTACACTTCCACTCGTGTATGTATTATCTTTAAAATTTCCATCAAGTTTCTGTATGCCCTAATAATAACAAAATTCCTTTCAAAGGTCAACAATCAAACAAGCCAAAAGGCAAACAAGCGAACATCCTCATGTCTTACATTCTATAATTTTAGTTACAGTTTACACTTCAATCCATGTGCAGCCGGCCAGGTGTGCAAAATTTCAATTAGTGCATGAAATTTGTAAGATTTATCCTGATTTACGCCATATTTACAACATATTAGTTTGCAATTCGCATAAAGGAATTCATTATGTTGTATTCTTACTATATATACGGGAATTACTTGAAATTTTGCACAAAAATCGCCTGCTGCGCTATGTTTTCAAGAATTACTTGAAGTTTTGCACAAAAATTGCTTATTAGACCAGCATATGAATAGTAATTAAAATTAACATGGGAGTCCAAAGGGGATGGGACTCCCATGCCAAGTAAAACATGGAGCATGAATGCAAGACGTGGGGACATTTCGGTTGTCTTGTTTCGCAAGACGTGGGAACGAACAAGACAACCGCAGGACGTGGAGTAAGACAACCGAAATGTCCCCGCGTCCTTTTAGCATCCTTGCCTCCTTAAATTCTTTAAATTTGACGGAATTGCCACCTTGTATCCTTCACTCGTCAAATCCGTTTTTATAACATCTCCAAATACCTCTTTTAAATTTTTATCGTTAAACAAATAGTCCATATCTCCGGCGTTTATTATATTTCCCTCGTTGATCATTACAACTTCATCACAATAATTTACTGCTAAATTCGGGTCATGGAGCGTGACTAATATTGTGATGTTATTTTTCCCTGCAAAATCAACAAGCATTTCCATGATTTTATGTTGGTTACAAAAATCTAAATGTGAAGTCGGTTCATCCAAAAGCATTACCTCGGCATCCTGCATTATGGCCCTCGCTATCAACACCAGTTGTTGCTCCCCGCCGGATAGTTCGTTATATCTTTTATCAATGAGATGGGTTATACCCACCTCTTCACACGAATTCATTGCCCTTTCGTATGCGCTTTTTGTGGGCCTTCCCCATGCTTTTACCCTCGCTGTTTCCCCCATTATTACCATTTCCAATACCGTATAAGCGAACACTGCGGCCGTCTTCTGGGGAACAAAACTGATTAATCTGGCTATTTCCCCTCTGTTTAAATCAACAATACTGTTTCCTTCTACATATATTGTTCCCGCATAGGGCCTTAGCAATCCTCCTATACACCTGAATAGGGTAGTTTTGCCCGAACCGTTCTTGCCTAATAGTGCGCATAGACAGCCTTTCCTTATTTTAATGTTGAGATTATTCAATATATGCTCATTATTACCGTAACCGGCAAACAGCCCTTTGACTTCTATTGACATTTTTAACCACCCTTGTTATCCCTAAGAACAAGATATCCCAAAAACGGAGCCCCTATAAGAGAAGTTACTATACTTATAGGAACCTCTCCCTCTGTGACGCTTCTGACCAGTGTGTCGATAACCACCAGAAATATTGAACCCATCAGAGCTGTAATCGGCACTAATTTTTTGTTATCCGCCCCAACCAATTGTCTTGTAATATGAGGTACTATCAAACCGATCCACATTATATTTCCGCAAACGGACACCGCGGAAGCCACAAGCAATGTTGCAAACAATAAATATATAAATCTCCATTTGTGGATATTCACTCCCAATGTCAAAGCCTCTTCATCGCTCAAGGACATCACGTTTAGTCTCCAGCTGAAAATAATCATACACAGAGTTGAAATAAGTATCAGCGGTACGGGGAGGTAAATATTTTTCCATGTTGCGGCCTGGAGGCTGCCCATCAATCTGTATGTTATTTTAGGCAATACCCCGTAAGGATCTGCTAAATAGGTTATAAGGCTCACCCCTGCCTGGAAAACAGAACTGACAACGATCCCTATCAGTACAATTACAGCAATACTGCCGTCCCTGCTTCTCATAGATAACGAATAGGCTATAAATATTGCCAGCATCCCGAATATAAAAGCAAAAGTGTTTATGATATATGATGTTGTCGAGTAGGATGCAAAAAGTGATATTGCAAGTGCAGCCCCGAAGTTGGAACCATGCATAACACCGACTATATTTGGTGAAGCGAGTGGATTCCGAAATAACGACTGTAATATCGCACCGGAAACCGACAAAGCACAACCCACGCATACGGCAAATATTATCCTGGGAAGTCTCAAATTCAAAAAAACGGTATACCTTTCGAACGCCAATAAGTTATCATCATAGTTCCCGATTGCTATATTCCAGATATCTATAAGGGATACGGCATATCTGCCGGCATTGAGGGCAACTATTACGGCCAATATCAGGACAATGCTGCATATAATAATCAATGGCGGTTCTTTTTTAACCGCATCACTCACCATTTTAATCCAATATTCCTCCCATTTCTTCAAATGTATATCCGAAACACCTTGTATAATATTCGTCTGCTATTTGTTCGACGTCCATATCCTTAAACAAGTCGGGATTTATTTTCTTCGCCGTCCACACCATACCGAGCATTGCCTGAGGCAACGGAAAATCCCACCATCCGATATTCGAAGGGAATATATATATGTGTTTGTTTTTAACCGCACTTATTGTTGCAAAGGCCGGATCGTTATATATCTCCTCCTTGGTAGTATTCCCGAAGGAAGAACCTAAAAAGATATAATCCGGATTCCAGGTCACCAACTGTTCGGGTGAGATTTCTGCCCAACGGCCCTTTAAGCCCCTTGCGGGATTTATTCCTCCGCCCATTTCTATCATTTCATTTTGGAGCATCTCTCCTGTTGCAACCGTATAAATGCTCTTAGGTCCCGTAATTAATACCACCGGTTTCTCACTTTCGGCCAACTTTTTAGTCTTGTCACTTACATATTTGTATTTTCCTTTTATAAATTCAGTATATTCTTTAGCCTCTTTTTTACAATTAAATATATCACCAAGTAACGCGATTGTCTCGTAAGTATCTTCCAATGTTTCACCCTTTACCCCGATGGGTACTAAGCCTGCCTGTTCAAACTGTTCTATCTCCGCCGTATCAAACGCTGCATATGAAAACACTATTTGGGGCCCTATGTTCAGGACGGGTTCGGAACCTGTATTCTTATGATCCCCTGTGTTTATATTGGGAAGCGCCGCAAATTTCTCGTCCAGCTTTTCAAGTATGGTTGATTCTGGATGATAAATTGCCTTATGAATCAGCTTATCTCCCTGTCCCAGAGAATACATGATTTTTGCGGCATACATATGAAAAGCAGCCACCCTTTCTATATTAGCGGGTATTTCCACCTTCCTTCCGACCTGATCTGTTATAATCCTTGTTTTTGCTTCCTTTGGTTTTTCCGGGCCACACCCGGTTAGTACTATTGATAATACCAATAGCAAAGCCACAGATATAGAAATTGCTTTGCTCAATTTTTTGCCCATTGCTTTTCCCCCTCGTGAGTAATTAATTAAAAAAAGACACTCCATTGTATAAAGGAATGCCTTTTCAGACAACAAAATGCAACCTTCTCCTTTCCACAATGGGAGGCATAGAAATTTCTTTCTATACCCTGACGACCTGTATTTCATGGATGTGCATCTACAGAAATATAGGTTCGGAGATGTATTCTTTTTCTATATTATATATCATTTGAGAAAATATTGTCAAGCAAAATACCATTTTGTCAAATTCAAT
>CAZVFS010000021.1:10973-16430 GCA_964626575.1 uncultured Alkaliphilus sp.
TGTCAAATTCAATAAGGCAGGCTTCACCAAACCCAATTTTTATTTCTTCCACGATTGTTTTATACTGTCACTCGTCGAAGTGCTTGTATCAACAATCAATAGAAATATCACCCAGAAATTCCTGATTTCATTAATGAAAAAAAGTGCCATTTTTAGGTCCGAACCGGATTATTGACAGAATATAAATGCTGAAGTATAATATCGATAATTACATAACTCCGAACCTAAAATTCTAAAGGGTGAAACCCCATGATTTTAGGTCGTTAGGTAATGTTGGAAACGGCATTGCCTTCCATTGTGAAAAGGAGAGTAACAAATTCTATATGAAACGATCCTTTTAGGATCTTTTTTATATTGATTTGTTAACAACATGACAAAATGCAAGTTAATTCAACTTAGGGCAACTCCTTTTTTATGGCAAAAGGAGTTTTTTTATTGTCATATAAAATAAAGGAGGAAACGAAAAATGAAAAAAACAGGAAAGACACTTGCACTGATTTTAGCATTAATGTTACTTACCCTTTATGCATCTACAGGATGCAAAAAAGCAGCTGTGGCACCTGAAAATGAGCCCAAGAAGAGGACCATAGTAGACCAGGTGGGCAGAGAGGTGGAATTGCCGGAAAAAATTGAAAGGGTGGCAACATCCCACCATTTCGACACCAAGCTCATCTATGCCCTCGGACAGGGAGACAAAATGACTCATAAGCGTATCTCCTCAGAGGAAGGAGAAGCTATGCAAAGGCTTGACGCAACCTATGCCGCCTTGCCGGATCTGCAAGCACCGGAATATCAAAAAGCCAGTGGGGAAGCCCTTTTGGTAGTAAACCCGCAAGTGGTATTCTCTTATGCGGCATTTGATACGGCAGAGATTGAGCAGTACACCAATGCAGGATTAACCGTTGTCGGAGTCAAAGGTGAAACATTGGATGATACCTATGAGGCAATACGGCTCATGGGAGATATCTTGGACTGTAAGAAACAGGCTGATGATTTTGAAACATATGTCAAAGAAAAAGTTGCCATGGTTGAAGGCAGGGCTAAAGGCATCAAAGATGAAGACAGGCCTAAGGTATTGTTCACAGGCCCCAAGAGCATATATACTGTTGCGACGGGGGACATGTTCCAAAGTGAAATGATCGAAATGGCAGGAGGAATAAATGTATCCAAGGAAATAAAAGGAAGATGGTGTGAAGTATCTCCGGAGCAGATCGTAGCCTGGAATCCCGACTATATATTCCTGGGTTCTTCCTTCGGTACAGGCACTGTGGATGATTTGTTAAAGGATCCCGCGCTGTCTACCGTGAATGCTATAAAAAATAAAAATGTATTTATATTCCCTTCTAATATCGGATGGTGGGATTTCCCGCTTCCTCAATCTATACTTGGAATTATGTGGATCGGTAAAACAGTTCTGCCCGAAAAATATGAAGATATCGATATGACCAAAATTGCAGATGAATACTATAAAAAAGCCTTTGGTTATTCTTTTACCGAAATGGGAGGTAAATTATAATAAATGATAAAAGACACGGTAAAAGATACGGTAAAGGATATAGAAAAAGCAAAAAATACAGGTTTCTTATATGTACTGTTCAGTATTCTGTTGATTGCTATTATTTTTCTGTCTTTGAATATCGGGCGCTACCCTGTAACGGTTATAGATGCTTTTAATATCATGTTAAGTAAATTTGGTTTTGGTGTCGGTAACATAGAATCCTCTCTCGAAAAAGGAATCGTGTTTTGGCATATTCGTATTCCTCGGATAGTTCTGGGAATATGTGTGGGTGCTGCCCTATCTGTGTCAGGTGCGGTAATGCAGGCATTGTTCAAAAATCCCTTAGCTTCACCGGATATAATAGGTGTTACGCAAGGTGCAAGCTTTGGGGCGGCCTTTGCTTTTATGTGCCTGCCACAGGTGCCTATTGTAATCAGAATCAGTTCCTTTTTGTTCGGATTTTTGGCCATTTTATTATGCTTTTTTCTGGCCGAGAGGGTTCAAGATAGCAGCATAACTGTCCTGGTGTTGATAGGTATTATCCTCAGCGCCCTATTCCAGGCGGGTCTGTCGCTCATTATATACTTCTCCGATCCGTACGATCAGATGCAAAAGATAACCTATTGGATCATGGGAAGTTTGCAATCGGCTGCATGGAAAAATCTAATCTATTCGATTCCTCCTATATTGATAGGGGTAATGGTATTGGTGTTTTTAAGTTGGCGACTGAACGTGATGGCGCAGAGTGACGAGGAAGCTATGTCTTTAGGTATCAACGTATTCTTTTGGAGGTACTTTTATTTAGCCGTAAGTGCAATCACAATATCGGCTTCGGCGTCTATCTGTGGAAATATCGGTTGGGTCGGGCTTATCATACCCCACATTGCGAGAATGTTGGTAGGGCCCGAACATAAAAGATTAATGCCTCTTACGGCTTTATTGGGCGCATCATTTCTTTTGTTGATTGATACCATTATCAGGAGCCTTTCCACGGGCGAGATACCTATAAGTATCGCAACATCCTTGGTAGGAGCACCTTTTTTAGGTTATCTAGTTATACGAAGCAAAAAGGAGGCAAGGGAATGGCGATAGAAATAAGCGAATTATCTGCCGGGTATGGAAATAGAACTGTCATCAAAGATGTGAGTTTAAAGATAAAAAAGGGCAGGGTAAGTTCTTTGTTGGGGCGAAACGGCTCGGGTAAAACAACCTTGCTTCGCTGTATCAACGGATTTATAAAACCAAAACTGGGCCGTATAAAAGTTGAAGGGGAAAATATTGATAATTGCAGCAAACAGGAATTGGCTAAACTTATCAGCCTGGTACCTCAAAAAACTCATTCAGCTTTTTCTTTCAGTGTACTGGATATGGTTTTAATGGGAGAAGCCTCGAGAATAAGCTATTGGGGATCTCCCAAACAAGATGCTTACGAGAGAGCAACACAATTATGTGATGATATGGGTATCGGGCATCTCGTTTCCCGATGTTTTAACGATCTGTCCGGAGGGGAACAACAACTGGTTTTGATAACAAGGGCTATAATGCAAAATGCCCCTGTCATGCTTTTGGACGAACCCATTTCTCATTTGGATTTCAGTAATCAACACAAAGTGATGTCGATGATAAAACATATAGTCAGAAGCAGAAATGTGACCGCATTGGTGACTTTACACGATCCGAATATTGCATGCTATTATTCCGATGATGTTGTGATGATCAAGGACGGCGGCATTCTGAATTATGGTGATGTAAAAGATACTTTCATCGATGCTAATCTGTGCGAGCTTTATGGCAAGCTGGCCAGGATGGACAGCACAACCGGAGGATTGAAAGTAGTTGTGCCTTGTATGCAAAAAGGGGTGGTGGGCGAATGAATTGCAATTATTGTGAAAGAAAATGTGTTTTGGGAGGCTCAAATTCGGGTTACTGCGGCATGTATATCCTAAAGAACGGGCAGGTAACCGAAAAATATCCGGATCACTGGTCCTCCTATCATGCTACAAACATTGAAAGCATACCATTTTATCATGCTTTCCCCAACAGCAGATGCATGCATTTGGGAAGTTTTAGTTGTAATTTGAATTGTCATTATTGCATAAATGCTTATGTGGCCAGGGGTAACCCCGAAGATATATATCCTGTAGTAATGCCTGCGGAGAAAATGGTTGAAAAAACCAGGCAATCCAAAAGTGATACAATTATATTCGGTGTAAATGAGGTAACAGTTTCGTTACCTTCTGCGCTGCGTATTGCAAAAGTTGCTAAAACCGAAGGAATTCCTGTGGGATGTTTGACCAACGCCTATATGACGGAAGAAGCAACCGAAAGCATGATTGAGGATATGGAATTCTTTAATATCAGTCTAAAGTCCTTAAGATCTTCGTTTTATCAAAAATATGCAGAAATAGATAGTGTCGAACCTATTCTACGAAATATTAAAGACATTGCAAAAAACAGGCATGTCGAAATTACCACTCCTATAGTGGAAAAAGTTAATGACGACGAGATAATGGAAATTGCGGCATTTATCAGAGATATAAACCCTGAAATTCCTTGGCATGTATTCAGATTGCTCCCCGAGTATAAAATGGAGCATGTAGAAAACCCGGACATAGAAAAAATAAACAAACGTCTGAAGGAAGCCGGGGAAATACTTCCTAACATTTATTTTGCAAATTTTATCGGTTCCGAATGGGTCAGTACCCGATGCCCCGACTGCGGTTATAACGTAATAGAACGAATAACTTTAGGAAGTTGCGGAGCCAAACTCATAAAGTATGAGCTCGAAAATGGTGATTGTCCTAATTGTGGAAAGCATATATCAGTCTACGGTGGATATGTGGACAGAACAGCGGTGGAGGTGGGCGCATGAGTATAGGAGTTATAGATGCGGTAGAATGGCAGACGGTTGTTGATTTTAAAACAGGCGGCAAGAGTGATGCCCGGTCCGAAAAAATAGACATAGCAAAGCGTATTTTGAAAAACCGCAATTATCCGGGGGATTTAAACCTGGAGGGCATTGATTGGACTGTAAAAATGGCATTGGAACTGGACAGAGAATATAAGCCGGAATTGATGTTCGTTATGTTCGGTACGCCTTTTTTCCATTCTGTTTATAGGCAAACCCCCAAAGATAAATGGCAGACTATTGTCAACTATGTGTTCGACAGTATAAAACGTTTTTTAGATGCCGCCGAATATGAGCCTATTATAGTAGGGCTGGGAGATATGGTCGATATTAAAGGTTATATTGAATTGAACAACTTAGACAGTTTATATTTAGCTAACAACTGGTCCTATCGCTGTGCGGGTATTGAAGAATGTGTTGAAAAGGATTTAGAAAAGATAGAGAAAATAAAGGGGATTTCCGCAATAGTAAGCAAGGCCGATTTTATCGATAAATATAAACCGAAAGCTGAATTTGCGGAACGTTTGCCGGATTACCTGTTGACCGCGGATGAAGGTTATCAATTCAAGGGTTATGGCAGCAGTGCAAGGAAGGCATATAAAATACCGGCTTTGAATGAGCATATACCTGTGTACACAAAGTTAGGGGAAGTCAAAGATATAACGGACATAAGAAAGATTATGGATAAAGCGTTGCATCAAAAAAAGGTAGCAGTCATAATAATTGAAGGGGTCGGATTGAAGGATTTTAAATATCCATATGAATTGTGCAATAACAGGGTCGATTGGTACACTTACGACCAAGCCGAAAATCATTATTTGACTATTTCAACGGGAAAACATTATTATCGGCATGATATTCCACCTGTATCGAGGTACCTCAAGAAGGATTTTGACAAAATCTTATATCCGTTTTCAGGTCCCCATCATTATTTGCCTCAAGACACTGCAGGAAGAAAGCCTGAAATAAAAAGTGCAGCGGTTTCCAACAGGGGAATGTTTCCCCACGTTGTCAGCGGCGCGGACATCTGTGTCGAAAGTTTCGCAAGAAA
>CAZVFS010000022.1:0-11738 GCA_964626575.1 uncultured Alkaliphilus sp.
ATCTCCTTGTGACTGCAATCAGCATATTCTGATACATACCCGCTTCTATAGGCGGGTTTTTTATAACAATTTTATTGTAAATCATACTGAGGAAGGATTCATTATAAATGGAGAAAAATAAAAGCATAATAGGAAACAATAAAAGAAATGCCCCCAAAATCGTATCTATATTTACTTTAGGCTGTAAAGTCAATCAATATGAAACCCAAGCTATGAGGGAACTTTTTGAAAAAGGAGGATACAATGTTGTATTCAACGGCGAAATTGCAGATATCTATATTATTAATACATGTACCGTAACTAACATCGGAGACAAAAAATCCAGGCAATTTATACGAAGAGCAAACAGAAACAATCCGGACGCAATTATAGCAGTAGTAGGCTGTTATGCCCAAACCTCCCCTGAGGAAGTTTTATCCATTGAGGGGGTTAATATCATTATAGGGACGGATGCAAGAAACAAAATAGTAGATGTTGTTGAAAAATGCAAACCGGGTGAAAAAATCAACCTAGTTGATGATATTATGAAGGTCAAACAGTTTGAAGAGATGTCCGTCAAAAATATAAAAGGCAAGACCAGGGCGTTTTTAAAAATACAAGAGGGCTGTAATCAATATTGCTCATATTGTATAATCCCGTATGCTAGGGGACCTATTAGAAGTCGTAGTAAAATGGAAATTATAGATGAGATAAAAAATTTAGTCGATAAGGGTTTTAAGGAAGTGGTATTAACAGGTATCCATGTCGCTTCTTATGGCAGAGACCTAGGTTCAAGAGAAACGCTTATTGATGTGCTTGAAGAGGTGAACAGTATAAATGGTCTGAAAAGAATAAGACTGAGCTCACTGGAACCTACCCTGTTTACAGATGAATTTTTACAAAAGCTTTCCCGGCTCGATAAAATATGCCGGCATTTTCATCTTTCATTACAAAGTGGCTGCGATGCTACATTAAAAAGAATGAACAGAAGGTATACAATAGAACAATATAGGGGTATTGTGAATAAAATAAGGGAAATCTATCCCAAAATAGCTTTAACTACAGATATTATAGTTGGATTTCCCGGGGAAATCGAGGAGGAATTTGATACCACGTATAATTTTGTAGAAGAAATAGGTTTTAGTGAAATTCATGTATTTAAATATTCACCTAGGGAGGGGACGCCTGCAGCTAGGTATAAAAATCAGATCGACGGTGTAACAAAACATTATCGCAGTGAAAAATTGATTGAATTAGGAAAACAGTTGAAAAGGGATTATTATACTATGTTTATAGGAGAAAGCAAAGAGGTTTTATTTGAGACATTATCGAAAAAGGTTGAGGGCTATATAGAGGGATATACCGATAATTATTTGAAGGTTTTAGCTTCTTCTGACGATATCACAGAAGGCGAACTGTCCGCGGTTAACCTCAAGGAATTAAAACGAGGTTATATTTTAGCGGAAAAGATACATTAATAAAAAAGGAATTTATGTTTTTATGTTGAATAAATATATTAAGTATAGGGTATATAGACTAATAGTAAGGAGGTGTAAATTTTGTCAGATTGTGTTTTTTGCAATATAATAGAGGGGAAAATCCCATCAACCTTGGTCTATGAAAATGAACATATAATAGCTTTTAAGGATATTAACCCACAAGCACCTACACACCTGCTTATTGTGCCCAGAAAACATATTTCGACCACCATGGACATAATGGAGGAGGATATGAAAGATATAATTCCTGAAGTTTTTGCGGCTGTAAAGCATTTAGCCGGACAATTTAATTTGGAACAAGGCGGTTTTAGGGTTGTAAATAACTGTGGTAAAGATGGTGGACAAACAGTGGATCATTTACACTTTCATCTCTTAGGGGGTAGGCAACTTACATGGCCTCCAGGCTAATGTTATTATTGCATTGGTGGAAATTTTGATGTATAATAATTGGGCATTGTTAAATCCCACTTGCAATATAGCTAATATGTTGCTGTAGACAGAGCACAGCATTTGCTGGTGGAGGGAGGGAAAGTAAGGTGTCGGAGGTAAAAATAAAGGACAATGAATCGCTAGATAATGCTCTACGTAGATTTAAAAGACAGTGTGCTAAATCCGGTATTCTATCAGAAGTAAGAAAGAGAGAGCATTATGAAAAACCTAGCGTGAAGCGTAAGAAAAAAGCTGAAGCTGCACGAAGGAATAGAAATAGATTTTAATTATTTATCTAGAATTTACTAGAGTAAAATAGTAAACCCGGGTTAATCCGGGTTTATTTGGTATATAAAAAATACCAGTGTAGGAAACACTTTGTTTGTGATATAATTATCTTAAGTATATTAACCCGAAATCTAGATTTCTGAATGTCGGGTTTTTATTTATTTTCATAAATACAGTTTAAATCTGAGCAAAAGGAATATATATAGAAAGGGAGGGGGAATATGAAAAAGAAATGTATTTTTGGTATAATAATACTAGTATCAATTTTTTTGTTTTCCGGGATAGCCCATGGAGCTACAAACGATAAAAACGTATACGTAGTGCCAATTAAAGGGAATATAACCCCTGCTACCTATTATCATGTAAGGCATAATTTAAGAATTGCGGAACAGGATCCCGACGCTGTAGCTATAATATTTGAAATTGACACTTATGGGGGCAGAATTGATTCCGCCGAAAGGGTAAGCAGGCTGATTCTGGATACCAATATTCACACTATATCTTTTGTTAATACGAAAGCGGAATCTGCAGGTGTTTTGTTAACTATTTCCGCAAATGACATTGCTATGGCACCCGGTGCTACCATAGGGTCGGCTGAAACAATTCCAAACACGGAAAAAGTGCTTTCTGCTTGGGTAGGCATACTCAGGGGTGTGGCACAGGAAAGGGGAAGGGACGAACAAATAGTAGTGGCTATGGCGGACAAGTCTGTAGTTATACCGGGTATTATCGAAAGGGACAAATTATTAAACATTACCGCATTGGATGCCCAGGATCTAGGGTTTATTGACATAGTTTCTCAAAACTATGATCAAACTCTGGGTGCATTGAACATACCTTATAACAATATAGTTATGGCCGAAACTACCAATGCTATCAGGTTAGCACAGTTCGTTACCAATCCGTACGTGGCGCCTATTTTATTAACAATAGGATTTGTAGGTTTCTTGGCCGAAATATTTATTCCCGGCTTCGGTGTAGCGGGAACAGTGAGCTTGGTATCATTTGCACTTTATTTCAGTGGTAATGTATTAGCCGGTAATACCGGATGGTCAACTGCTATTGTCTTTCTTGCAGGTATAATCCTGTTGGTTATAGAAGCTTTCATTCCGGGTTTCGGGGTAGTGGGCACGGGCGGTATAATATGTATAATTATTAGTATTTTTCTGGCGTCCAGCAGTGCTACAACTGCATTAGTTTCGCTATTGGTTTCATTTATATTGACCTTAATTATCTTTGCTATTATTTTAAAATATGCTCCAAAAAATAAACATTTTAATCGTATAGTGTTGAACACCAAGTTGGACAGGGACAAAGGTTTTACCCCGTTTGACAATTATGACGGGTATATAGGCCAAACCGGTACGGTGGTTACACCGCTCAGGCCATCAGGTACAATATCTATAGACGGGAAATTGTTAGATGTGGTTTCCGAGGGGCAGTTTATAGGAAAAGAGGAATTAGTAAAAGTTAGTAGAATAGAAGGTATAAGGATAGTAGTACGAAAAATTGATTAGGAGGGATTTTATGCCGGAATTAATGATTTTAATAGTTGCAATAGCAATAATATTCATTGTGTTCTCCATTATTTTAAGTTTTATACCGGTGGGATTATGGATTACAGCTTTTTTCTCAGGAGTTAGAGTCGGTATATTTACTTTAGTAGGAATGAGATTCAGAAGGGTTCAACCGAGCCGTATAGTCAATCCTATGATTAAGGCAACCAAGGCAGGGCTAGATTTAGATATAGACAGTCTTGAAGGGCATTACTTAGCAGGTGGGGATGTAAACAGCGTAGTAAATGCTCTGATTGCGGCACAGAGGGCGGAAATTAACCTTGAATTTGAAAGGGCCGCCGCTATCGATTTGGCAGGTAGAAATGTGCTGGAAGCTGTTCAGGTAAGTGTTAATCCGAAGGTAATTGAAACGCCAAAAATATCGGCTGTTGCTAAAGACGGTATTGAGGTAATGGTAAAAGCAAGAGTAACCGTGAGGGCAAATATAGAAAGACTTGTCGGAGGTGCCGGAGAAGAAACAATCATAGCCAGGGTTGGCGAAGGTATAGTTACGACTGTAGGTTCTTCGGGTTCCCATAAAGATGTATTGGAAAATCCTGATTCAATTTCCAGGACAGTTTTAGAGAAAGGGTTGGATGCAGGTACCGCTTTTGAAATTTTATCTATTGATATTGCGGATATAGATGTCGGCAGGAATATCGGCGCGGAACTACAGACAGACCAGGCAGAAGCAGATAAGCGAATTGCACAAGCCAAGGCGGAAGAAAGAAGGGCTATGGCTGTGGCCAAGGAGCAAGAAATGAAAGCCACTGTAGAGGAAATGAAGGCTAAAGTAGTGGAAGCGGAATCTGAGGTACCAAGGGCCATGGCGACAGCTTTACGGGAAGGTAAAATTGGGGTAATGGACTATTATAAATTACAAAATATACTGGCAGATACAGGTATGAGAGAGTCTATTGCCAAGCTCGATAAAAGTGACAATAAAAAAGATGGAAAAGATTTGATGAAATAGAAGGTTAGTTTTTGCTAATAAAAGGAAGTGATTATATGGACTTTAGAACTATACTGGCCTTTATAGCCATTGCCTTTATAAGTTCCTTGCTCAACAAAAATAAAACATCGACTAAACCTACAGTTAAAACTGATAGACCTGAACCCCTAAAACCCCAATCTGTTGATAGGACTCCTGATACAACCGAAACCAAACGGAAAGGTTTTACGAATGGATTGGAGGGGTTATTTGAGGAAATAAAAGCAGAGTTTGAAAGGGCCCAAAAGGGCGTTCAAAAGGAGCAGATTCATCCCCCTAAAGAGATCGCTGAGGAAAAAACTGGTACCAGGGTGAAACAGAAAGCACATACTCCTAGAGATACTTCAACAAAGGATGTTAAAAAAGTTGCAGGCAGTGTATATGAAGGTGAAATAGGAAAAGAGGAGACATATATCAGGTTTAACAAAAAATCTATTCTCCAAGGAATCATAATGTCTGAGGTTTTACAAAAACCAAAGAGTTTAGAAAGATAAGGCTTGCCTTATCTTTTTTACTTATAAAACAGGTCTATTAGAATTATTTTAAGCATAAAAATTTAATATAATGGGGGTGTGCCAAATGGGAGAAAGTGATGGAATAAAAAAGAGTCTGGCTGAAATATTAGAACTACCAAAAGATATCATACTGGATTTGCCTAAAATTATAATGATTGGCAACCTCCAAATTTATATAGAGAATCATAAGGGTATCTTAGAATACACGGACAACAGAATACGGATCAATACAAAAAGTGGGATTTTATGTATTATGGGGAAAAACCTAATGTTAAAAAATATTGTTATAGAAGAGATTATTATTGTGGGAGAAATCAATCAGGTAGAGTTTATCGATTGAGGGGTGGATATATTGTTAGCGTTAAAATTATGGAACTATATAAGGGGTTATGTCGTCATAAGAGTTCAAGGGTTGACATTAGAGAAATTCATAAATATGTGTACGGTCAGGGACATTTATTTATGGGATGTAAAGAGGGTCGGTAACACTGTTTTGGAAGCGAAGATAGGCATCAGGGGATTCAAAGATTTAAGGAAAGTTGTTAAAAAATTAGGATGTAAAGTGTCTATACGAAAGAAGCACGGTTATCCTTTTTGGATATATAAGCTAAAAAAAAGGAAAATGCTTTTAATAGGAGCATTTTTTTGTTTCCTGCTGTTAATTTTTGTATCGACTTTTATATTTTCCATCGAAATAACAGGTAATGAGAACATTGAAAAAACTGAAATAATATCTGAATTGAATACCCTCGGGCTAAAACCGGGTACAAATAGGTATTTTATTAATTTGAGAGAATTGGAAAATCAGTTGCTTTTAGATATGAACCGGCTTGCCTGGGTCGGAATAGAAATAAAAGGCGTTAAAGCAAAAATAGAGGTAGTGGAAAAAATTGTGCCTCCAAGTAGGATAGACAAAAATACGCCTTGCAACGTTGTAGCCAAAAAAAGTGGAGTGATAGAAAAGATAATAGCTAAAAACGGAGATGCTGTAGTCGAAAAGGGAGATATAGTTAAAAAGGGGGATATTTTGATCAGTGGGATAGTTCAATTAGAGCCTATAAAGGGTAGTATGCTGGTTCATTCTTATGGGGACGTATATGCCAAAACTTATTATGAAGCAACCCAAAGTAAAGGTTTAACTGAAATCAAAAAGGAAAAGACAGGGCAAAAACTTGTAAAAAGGATTTTAAGTCTGGGAAATGTAGAAATTTCTCTTAACAAAGGCAAGGTTCCGTATGAATTTTATATTATAGAAAAAAAATCTAAGAAGCCTCTGCAATGGAGGAAAATAGGTTTACCTGTCGAATTTATAACAGAAGAATATTATGAGGTCAATAAAATTAAAATAACAATTGACGAGATGGAAGCAAAAAACTATGTTCATAAGAAGGCTTTAGATAATATTTTGGAAGAAATACCTTTTGAGGCAGAAATTTTAAATACACAGGTCGATTTTGTTACCAAAGACGGGGTCTTGTATGGTAAAGTTACTATAGAGGCGCTGGAGAACATTGCAGAGCAAAGGATATTACAGATTGGAGAGGACTAATTATTGGAAAATAAATTTACAAAGAGAATAGAGGCAAAGGAACAGGAATTTATCAGGCAATTATTTGGTAATTTTGATGAAAATTTAAAAATAATTAATCAGTATTTAAAAATAGATATTGTGCAAAGAAACGAAGATATTCTAATCATGGGAGACGAGAAGAATGTCCTGTTGGGTGAAAAACTGATAGAGCAATTAACGGAGCTGGTCAGAAAAAAAGAAAATCTCACAGCACAAAATGTAACCTACGCCATAGAGCTGTTACTGGAAGGGGAGCAGGAACAAATACAATCTTTAGCCGGAGATATAATATTCGTCACCGACAAAAATAAACCTATCAAACCAAAGACCATGGGGCAAAGAAAGTATATTGAACAGATACAATCCAAGGACTTAACGTTTAGTATAGGCCCTGCCGGTACCGGTAAAACCTACTTGGCGGTCACTATGGCGGTAAAAGCCCTCAGGAATGAGGAGGTAAACAGAATTATTTTAACAAGACCTGCGGTGGAGGCAGGCGAAAGTTTGGGTTTTTTACCCGGGGATTTAAAGGACAAGGTAGATCCCTACCTAAGGCCCCTGTATGATGCTCTTTTTGATATTCTTGGGTCGGAAAGATTCCAAAAATATATGGAAAGGGGTATGATAGAAGTAGCTCCTTTGGCCTATATGAGGGGAAGAACATTGAATAATTCTTTTATTATTTTGGACGAGGCCCAAAATGCTACCAGGGAGCAGATGAAGATGTTTTTAACTCGAATAGGTTTAGGCTCAAAGGCTATAGTAACAGGTGACATCACCCAAATAGATCTTCCTAAAGGTAAATATTCCGGTTTAAAACATGTAGAAAAGGTATTAAAAGATATAGATGAAATTGGATTTATATACTTGACCAGTAAAGACGTTGTAAGACATCGATTGGTCCAAAAAATTGTTAATGCTTATGAGAGATATGATGCCAAAAAAGGGACCAAAGTGAAAAAATAGAATTAAATCGTGTCATTCTGAGCACTAGCGAAGAATCTCGTATAAATGCTAAACTGAAGGAGGGGCGCTATGGATGGTTCTGCTGAAAAATTTTTTCAAAAAAGATCAATCAAAAATTCTCTTATAGCCCTATTATTTTTCGCGAGTTTGTTTTTTATATTGTCGACAAGCTTAAATCCGGAGAAATTTGATTTGGAAATAGGGCAAAAAGCCCCGGAAGATATACGGGCCCCAAAGGACATAGAAGATAAGACCGGCACAGAACTTGCAAGACAGAAGGTTGCGAGTATGGTGGATCCTATTTATAAATTGAATCTGGGCGTCCATGTCGAGGTTAAAAAAGATATAGAAAAATTCTTTTTATTAGTGTACAGGCTTCGTAGCGACGAGGAATTAACAGAAGCGGAAAAGATAACACAGCTTACGTCAAAAAATGATTTGAACATAGGAACGGTTAACACGAGGGCAGCTATAACAGCTCCTCTGGAAAAACTAAAATATTTAGAGAGTTATATAAATGAGATAGCAACGCAAAATATGAATGCAGGGATAAATGTTGAGGATCTTCAAAAACAAAAAAGCAGCATTAAAGAATATATAACAAATCTGGACGAATTCGATAATGAGTTAAAGGATTTAGCAATTTCTATAATCTACGCTACAATTCGTCCAAATAAGTTTCTGGATGAGGAAGCTACCAATAAGGAGATAGAATTAGCAAAGGAAAATGTGGATAAGGTAATAATACGAAAGGGAGACAATATAATCAGGGAAGGTGAAGTTATTACAGGCGGCAGGTTAGAATTATTGCGTGAATTGGGAATCCTGACCGAAGAAAGCAGGTTTGATTTTGTTTTATATATAGGTATCGCCGCCGTGGCTTTGGTAATTGAACTTCTCATAATTGCTTATATCGCGGCGTTCAATAGAGGATTGTTGGCAAAACCCAAAAGACTTTTGATGGTTTACTTTATTTTTATTTCTACGTTGATAATTTCAAGGGCTGTACAGGGAATTTCGATATATTTGATTCCCATAGCTGCTTCTTCGATGTTACTTTCAATTTTGCTTGAATCCAGATTGGCTTTGCTTATCAATTTGTGTTTAACTATATTGATCAGTATTATTACCGGTAATAACATTACCTTTATAGCCATGGCACTGGTGGGAGGGACAGTCGGTGCTTTCAGTGTGATAAATACTCAGCAAAGGGCAAATATTTTTATCGCCGGGATTGTTATAAGTATAATTAATATGATAACAATTGTGGGTATTGGGTTTATAAATAGCAGTGAGGTAATGGAAACCCTCACATCCGGGTTTTATGGTTTGTTAAACGGATTATTTTGCTCTGTGCTAACAGTGGGGTCATTACCGGCATGGGAGTCTGTATTCAATATAGTAACTCCATTAAAGTTGTTGGAATTGTCAAACCCTAACCAACCATTACTGAAGAAATTATTAATAGAGGCCCCAGGCACATATCATCATAGCATCATAGTGGGAAATTTAAGCGAATCTGCAGCGGACGCTTTAGGAGTAAATTCGTTACTGGCCAGGGCAGGTGCGTTTTATCACGATATCGGGAAAACGAAAAGGCCATATTTTTTCAAAGAGAATCAGCTAACATATGATAACCCCCATGATAAGTTGGATCCCTACCTGAGCAGCACAATAATTATGGACCATGTAAAAGACGGCGTAGAATTGGCTAAAAAACACAAATTGCCGGTTGAAATAAGGGATTTTATCGAGCAGCATCATGGAACTACTCTGGTAGCTTATTTCTATCATGAGGCCAAAACTGAAAAAGACGGTAATAACATAGATGAAAAAGACTTCAGATATACAGGACCAAAACCCCGGACAAAAGAAACTGCCATAGTAATGCTGGCAGATTCGGTGGAAGCTGCCGTCAGGAGCTTATCTTCACCAACCCGGGAAAAGGTTGAGGAACTGATAGAAAAGATAATTCAAAACAGGCTGGAAGATGGGCAGTTGGATGAAAGCAATATAACCCTAAAGGAATTAGGCAAAATTAAAAAGTCCTTTTTAAAGGTAATACTAAGTATTTTTCATGAAAGAATTGAATATCCTGATTCGGATATTCGGAAAGAAGATGGAGATAAGGTCAATGGAATTGTTGATTGATGATAGACAGTGCAAATGTAAGGTCGGGGAACAACTGATTCAGTTGTTAGAAAAAGCAGCCTCGGCGTGTTTGGCTTATGAAAACCGAGATCTAAACTATGAGATAAGTTTATCTTTGGTAGATGACAGTGAAATCAGGGAATTAAACAAAACTTACAGAAACGAAGATTGCCCGACAGATGTTTTATCATTTCCCTTAGTAGATGACAACCAGATTATGGATATAACAGACGCAGGAGAAAAACTTTTGGGGGATATAGTCATATCTGTTGAAAGAGCTGCACTACAGGCAAAAGAATATAATCACTCCTTTGAAAGGGAAATGGCTTTTTTGTTTGTACACAGCATGTTTCATTTGATGGGCTATGATCATGATACAGGGGAGTCTGCAAAGGATATGAGGGTCAGGGAAGAAGCTGTTCTCGTATCCTTAAATTTAACCAGAGAACAATGAGGTAGTGTTTTATGAAGGCTAAAAGACTGATTGACAGTTTAAACTATGCATTTGAAGGAATTATATACGGTTTAAAAACACAGAAAAACATGAAGATACATTTTGTTGTGGCCATAGTTGTACTGGTCGCAAGTCTGTTTTTTGATTTGACAAGAACTGAAATTCTTATATTGTTCCTTACAATCGCTATGGTAATAGTAGTGGAAATGATAAATACTTCGATTGAGTCTGCTATTGATTTAATCACGGATAAGTATCATGTTTTTGCTAAAACTGCCAAAAATGTGGCTGCGGGGGCAGTGCTGATTGCGGCAATTAATTCCATAATTGTTGCTTATCTAATTTTTTTTCATAGAATTAACCCGTATACTCTGCAGGTACTACATCATGTGAGACAATCGCCTCTGCACATAACCTTTATTGCTCTAATTGTTGTTATTTTTGCAGTAATTGTGATAAAGGCATATTTTGGTGCCGAGACCCTTCTACAAGGTGGAATGCCAAGTGGACATGCAGCTGTTGGATTTTCATTGGCTACGGCAATTACCTTTATATCCGAAAACATATTTATAGCCACATTATCAGTGTTGTTGGCATTGTTGGTTTGTCAGAGTAGAATCGAAACAAAAATTCATAGTTTTTTCGAGGTAGTCATGGGTGGGATTTTGGGCACATTAATAACAATTATCTTTTTTCAAATATTTAGCTAATGAAAAGAGCAGGTGAAGAGAATGCTTAAGGAAATTAGAAAAACTTTTTTAGCAGGGCTACTGGTGATGATTCCTTTAATAATCACAATTTACTCCATACTATGGATGTTAAACAAGGTTGATAGTATATTCAGAAGGCCCATAGAGGAATTGTTGGGTTTTACAATCTATGGTCTGGGGATTATTATTACTGTAGGTATGATTTTGTTGGCAGGTGTAATAGCTACAAATTATGCGGATCATAGGCTATTCGGTGCTACCGAATACTTCTTTAAAAAAATTCCAATAGTAAGGTCCATTTATTTTCCTGTCAAACAGCTCACACAGACTGTATATGGTAATGTCAATACGGCGTTTCGTAAGGTTGTTTTGGTGAAATATCCTACACCCGGAGTACATACTATAGGATTTGTTACTTCGACAGGTGTAAGGAATGTTGAAGATAAAGTAGGCAAAGGTGTAGTCTGTGTTTTTATACCCACCACACCTAATCCTACATCCGGTACGCTGATAATGGTACCAAACGAGGATGTAATTGTGCTGGATATGTGCGTAGAAGATGCAATTAAATTAGTGGTATCCGGAGGAATTGCAAAACCGCCGGATGAGAAACTGGAGTAGCTTCGAATT
>CAZVFS010000022.1:11838-16264 GCA_964626575.1 uncultured Alkaliphilus sp.
GCACTATGAGTGATTGGAAAAAAAGAGGAATCATATTATTTTTAGCTTTGTTGATATTAATCACCGGAACAAGTTGTCGCAAAAAAAACAAAATAGATGAAGAAGAGGGCACCGGTATAGAAATAGAAGAGCCGGAAGACATTAAAACCGTGGAACAACCCAAAATAGAAGGCATAGCCTCCCCTCTGAGCGGTATATATGCGAAAGAAGAAAAGGTAAACAGAAGGCCGTTTGTTATTGTTTATGACAACCAGCTCGGTGCCAGGCCTCAAGCAGGTTTAATAGATGCCGAAATCGCTTACGAATTTTTAGCAGAAGGCGATATTACCAGATATCTGGGTATATTTTTAATAAATGAGCCAAAAGATATAGGACCTATAAGAAGCGCCAGACCCTATTTAGTTGAAAAGGCATTGGAATTTGACGGTTATCTTGTGCATGTTGGGGGAAGTAATCAGGCGTATGCAGATATTAAAAACAAAAAGGTAACAAATGTAAATTCAATGAGTAGGGGAGATGACGTATTTTGGAGAAAGAGTCATAAAAAGATACCGCATAATTTGTATTCCAGTTACGAGGCTCTCAAAAAGGCAACGGAAAAAAGCAATTATAGAAAAGAACCACAATTTGATGGATTTAAGTTTAACGATTCCTTCAAAACAATGGAGAAGGGTGAAGTTGCAAATAGTGTTAAGGTCAAATATTTTGCAAATAAAGAGGCATCCTATATCTATGACAGTACAAATGAAATTTATAAAAGACACTATAACGGAGCAGAACATAAGGACGAAATAACAAAGGAAACACTTACCGCAACAAATATTATAATACAGCAGGTATCGGCTAAAGTAATAGATGAAGAACAGCATTTAGAAATGGCTACAGTTGGAGAAGGCAAGGCAAAATACATAACCGGCGGAAAAGTTATTGATATAATATGGAAAAAAGGCAGTTATGAAGGCGCCACAAAATATTATCACGAAACAGGCGAAGAATTGATGTTAAATCCGGGCAAAACCTGGATTCAGGTTGTGCGCAACTTTAATAATGTAACTATAGAATAACGGTAATCCCGCAACAATGGGGGCGATGTTTTTGACATACGAAGAATTGATTAAAAAGGCGATAGAAGCAAAACAAAATGCCTATGCACCATATTCCAAATTCCCCGTAGGGGCAGCCCTGCTCACCAAAGAAGGAAAAGTGTACACAGGGTGCAATATAGAATGCGCATCCTATGGAGCGACGAATTGCGCGGAGAGAACGGCGATATTTAAAGCTGTTTCGGAAGGTGAACGTAACATAGAGGCCATAGCTGTAGTCAGCAACATAGATGATTATACATATCCATGTGGAATTTGCAGACAAGTAATAATGGAATTTGGCGATAAAATAAAAATCATAGCTGCAAGATCTGAACATGATTATAAGGTGCATGTAATAGATGACCTATTACCTGATTCCTTTTCTTCCGAGAACTTAAAAAAAATAGGTGGGGGTTATAAAGATGGCATTTAGATCCGGGTTCGTGACCATTATAGGAAGGCCGAATGTGGGGAAATCAACGCTTATGAATAAGGTAATTGGTGAAAAAATTGCTATCATATCAGATAAACCCCAAACTACAAGGAATAAAATACAGTGTGTATATACACAAGACGATTATCAGATTGTATTTTTGGATACACCGGGGATACACAGGCCCAGACACAAATTAGGCCAATATATGGTCAGGATAGCTAAGGATACACTAAGGGAAGTTGATGTGATATTGTTTGTAGTGGATGAAAGTACTTCAATTGGCCCAGGTGATAAATATATTATGGAACAATTAGGGGGCATAGAAACACCAATTATTTTAGTAATAAATAAAATTGATAAAATGGATCAGCAGAGTCTAAATGAATTGTATGATAAATATGAAAAAACAAAATTATTTAAAAATATAATAGCCATATCAGCTTTAGAAGAGGCCAATCTTGATAATTTGATAAATCTTATAGTAAGTTATTTACCCGAAGGTCCAAAATATTTTCCGGACCATATGATTACAGACCAACCGGAACGTTTGATTGTGGCAGAACTTATAAGGGAAAAAATTCTTCATTATACGGAACAGGAAATTCCCCATGGGGTGGCTGTAGAAATTAATTTAATGCAAAAGAGAAGTAGTCAAGATATAGTAGATATCAGTGCCACCATATATTGTGAGAAGAAATCTCATAAAATTATTATTATTGGTAAGGGTGGCAGAAAGCTAAAAGGTATAGGTAAAAGCGCAAGAAGGGATATAGAGAAACTTTTAGGTTCAAGAGTGTATTTAGAGTTATGGGTAAAAGTAAAAGAAAATTGGAGAGATAGGGAAAGTATATTGAGAGATTTAGGTTATGAATAAATTGGAATTTATGGATAAAAAATAATAATAGTAAAATTTACAATGTATAGTAGACCCCTGAATGCAAAAAATAGTGTAAGACACTATTATGAAAGGGGACTTGTTTATGTTGGATAAAATAATGTGGAATATCTTTGAAGAAACAGGGAATATATATGCTTATTTATATGTAAAAGAATATAATGAATATTTGGAGAAACGTAACGAATATTGCTATAATAAAAATGAGGAAAGCGATGCTTATGCCAGGAAACCGCTGAAATTGAACGGGATTACGATTGTAACTTAAATATCTGTACTATTTTTTAAGAAATAAGGATTTATACTCTAGCATTGACATAGCAATAATTTATAATTCCTCATATAGAAAGGTAGAATAAAGAATTAAAAATGTTGATTACCACGGAAGGTTTCGTACTAAAAAGTAGAAAATACAGGGAAACTGACGGTTTGCTAACAATTTTTACACGAAAGGTTGGCAGGGTAAATGCCGTTGCCAAGGGGGCCTATAGACCTAAAAGCGGTTTGTTAGCAGGGATACAGCCTTTTTCACATAGCGAATTTGTATTATATAAGGGTAGAAGCTTATATACCATAAATCAATGTGATGTAAAGGAAATATTTTATCCATTAAGGGAAGATCTAAAAAAATTATCCTATGCTGCATATCTTGTGGAGTTAGTAGGGGCTGTAACAGCAGAGGGCCAGACTAATAACAGACTCTTTAATCTTTTAGGGAAAACGTTATATATATTAAAAGAGAATGATATAGAAATCAACCCTATTGTCCGTGCATTTGAAATAAAGTTAATGAATTATAGCGGTTACAGGCCACACCTTGTAAGTTGTGTTCATTGTGCAAACAAACAATCTACATCATGGGAATTCAGTGCAGAACAAGGCGGATTGCTTTGTTCTTCGTGTTTAAACACAGATCTGTCTGCAATTAAAATAGGGACAACAACTATTAAGTTGGCATTATATTTATTGACCAGGGATATGGAAGAGATAAAAAACCTAAAAATCAGTAGATATTTAAATGACGAACTTGGAAAAATATTAAAACAATATATATTAACATATACTAATAGATATAACTTCAGGAGTTTGGAGATAGCAGAAAAACTATAAGCGAGGGGAGAAAAAAACCATGGTAACTTTGAAAAAAATCGATATAGTTAGGGAAAGGACAGGGGTTTCTTATAAAGAGGCTAGGGAGGCCCTGGAACAAAATGATGGGGATGTTATAGAAACCATAATATTTATCGAGGAAAAACACGGCAAGACATGGATGGATACAATGTCTGTAGTAGGAAATGAAATTGTCGAAAAGTTAAAGACCGTTATTAAAAAAGGCAATGTATCACGTATTATTTTAAAAAAGGATGAAGAGGTTCTATTAAACGTTCCTGTAACAGCCGGCGCTATAGGAGTGATGTTGTATCCTACGGTATCGCTGTTAGGTGTGGCCGCTGCATTGTTCACTAAAGCAACTATAGAAATAGTTAAAGACAGTGGAGAAGTTGTCGATATTAATGAAATGGCCGAAGAAACCGTTTCGGAAATTAAAAACATGGTTAAAATTAAAAAGGGTACAGATACAAACGGACCCGAAGGGTCTAGCGATAACACAAGCGATAAAAAGAAACATGACGAAACTATGGACAACTTAGATGACGAATATTTTTAAATATAGAAGGCTACTTAAGGATGACAACGTGAAATAATTCAACATACCATTGACAAATCCACAATAATTTGCTAAATTAAATCTAAATTGAATAACACATTACAGTGATAAAGAAGAGTAACTGGTTCCATATCAGCGAGCCGGGGATAGTGCAAGCCCGACGATTTATCAGTGAAAGGCGCTTTTGAGTGATGTCAATTAAGGTGGGTTTTTAGCCAACTAGGGTGGAACCGCGGAAGAGAGTCTTTCGTCCCTAATTTTTTGAAATTAGGGATGAAGGACTTATTTTATGACCTAACCCAATTTGCAAAGCAAATTGATGGTAGGTCAAACGCAACGAG
>CAZVFS010000023.1:0-16243 GCA_964626575.1 uncultured Alkaliphilus sp.
CCTTTTAAACCCGCATCTATCATACGATTTACTGCATTATTACCCCCGCCGCCAATGCCAACTACCTTGATATTAGCAAATGTCTCCATATTCACATCAAATTCCAACACAATACTACCCCTTTCCATTATTATGTAAAAACCTTTATTATTTTTTAGGTCTTGATATAACTCATAGCCATTTCCTACAAATATAAACCCCGTCCCAACATTGTCTTATTATACAACAATACTACTGTTCCAGCAATATCCAAATTATTTTATAAACTATAAGATTAGTTCAACAAAAATTACAAATTTCCTTTTTTTTATATGCAATAATCATAAAAAGTTTATTGCCGGTATTGGTAGTGATGAATAAGGGCCGGGGCCCCGTTATATCCTTTGTTATATATCCTTTTACCCGCTCTGTTTGGTTATCATTCGCGAGCGAAACTTGTCCAGCAAATGCCTACGTATACTGGCAAAATTTTGGAAGAGCCTACCACCAAAGGCAAATATTGCCGCATAATATAAAGGCACCCCCAGGCGATCTCCTATATATGCCAGAAATCCGGCTAAGATAGCATTAGTAAAAAAACCGGATACAAATATTTCGGTATTAAATTTGTCCTCGAGAATAGAACGCGCCGCCCCAAAGACGGAATCCAGAGATGCCAATATAGCAACAGATATATAAAGAGCATATTTAGCAGGATAAGTTATATCCAGTTTCAACCCCAGAAAAATCCCTGCCAATAAACCTATTATAGCAAAAATCATTTTATTCACCCTCCCTTGGCGTTAAGTACTTCCAATTGATATCGTTATTAAATTTTGGAATCTTTACATTTTCATATATTTCCACATCTAACCCCAAATCATATACGTCCTTTAAGAGAGAAGCATATGATTCAGGAGATTTAACCGCTGCACCCAGGGTATCCGGATTGCCGATGGCCCTGATTATATAGGGTTGTCCATAGGTATGGTTGTTTATTGTAATAGTAGCCCCGGCACACTGAATTTCCGACGTACCCATTATTCTCTGTCCGTTAATGGATATAGCCTCGGCACCGGCAGTTTTCAAATCATTTACGAGGATAAGAACATCTAAATCATGTACAATAACATTGTTCGGATCTTCCCACTCATACAGTTCCCTGTTACTGTCACTGAGCCAAATAATAACCCCAGGCCCCTCCAAGTCCACAAAACCGCTTGTCATTTTGAACTGGTCATGTTCCTTTGCTAAAACATCCCTGATACTTCCACCCCCGCTTATAGCTGCTTCATATTCTAAGAGCCTATTTCTACTGGACATTATGAGTTCCGAAATATTGGATACCTCTTCCTCCTCTTTTTTTATTAGATTTTGCAGATCCATTATAGTCCTCAAACTCACGAAACTATAATCCCCCTGCACAATTTTTGTTTGGGTGGCTATAAAAAAACCTAGAACAACACATAAAAAAAGAAGAATTATTTTGTTTAGTCGCATTTTCATAATCGCACCCCTGCTTCATTTCCCTAAGAAACGACATCTAATGGTTTTGCATATTTAAAGTTTATCGTTCTGTTGTATCGCGGTATTACTATATTATTTTCCTTCTTTATAGTTACCCGAAGGTTGTACATTTCACGCATTTCCTGAACAATACCAAATCGTATATTAAGGGCCGCCTCAAGTGAATCCGAATTTCCAACCGCTTTTATAGTAAAGGGCGGAATTGCCGGTACAGAATTAATCAATACGGAATTTGAGGTATAGTAAATTCCGGTTGCACAGGTGTACCTCTGGTCATTGATTGAAATTGCTTCTGCACCTGCCCCATTTAATTTATTGATAATACCCAAAAGCAAATCATAATTATACATAATAAAACTGTCACTGCTCTGCCCGGGATATTCCTGTATCGGATCATCTATCGTAATTGTAATCCCAGGTCCCTCAACAGTTTTGTAACCGGATACAATCTGATATTTTTCTAAATCTTTGTTTAGGTTTTTGATAATAAAGCTTTCATCGGCTTCGGATATCTCATATTCCTTTAACCTTACTTCCCACTCAGTCAGCTCTTCCATCAAGACTGTTTTTTCAGTTCTTAATTCCTTTAATTCCAATGCCAACTGCTGTGCTTTTTGTGTAGACAGAAGCCCACCCGTACTCCCTTTAACGGTTTTAAATTGTAATGATATGATAAAACCTAAAATGGCGCAAAGAACGCCAAAAGCGATCCTGCCTTTTAAATCTTTCATAAACTAGTCCTCCCATGTATCTTTACCCTTTACAGATATATAACCCTCATACCTCATATCAATTATAACATTTTTGATGTTTTTAGTGTAAAGATTAATAAGTATTTCATCCAAGGCCACCATAAGATAGGTAGGATTTTTTGCTTCTCCCAGCAGTACCTCCGAACCATCAAAGGTTATTATACGTATATTATTTTTTTCGCTGATATTAATTTCAGAAATCATACCATATATTGTAGTCATATTTGCTACCTTAAGCAGGTCCATAACAAGATTTAAATTATCATTATTGATGGCTTCAACCTTTTCACCCACCTTAAAACTTTTAAAGTCTATCCCTGTAATCAGCATTTTATCGTCGGCCATATAACCGTCGGACACCCTCAAAACTATATTCTCTTCATCTATATATATATAAGAGCCCATATACAGTATTATGGCATATTCCTCCCGTTCCTTTATTTGTATCACGATGGTATCGGGTAATCTCCTATGTACACTTGCCTCTTTAACATAAGGATGGGAAGTTATGTTTTGTTTTATTTCCTTCAGATTATATTTAAACACATTTCTATTGATAACCAAATTAGAAATGTCGACAATTTCATTTTTATTTACATATGAATTACCTTCCAATTCTATGTTTTTTAGATTCATTAAATCCGACTGCAACAAATAATACATTCCCCAAAATATAAACATCAATACAAACAGTAAGCTTGAAACCCTCATTTTTATTCTATGTATACGTTTCCGACTTTTAAAATAACCCTTTTCTTTCGCACTCACTGTTTTCCCCCGCCTTTATAACTTGTCCATTAATATTTTACTAAGAACAGCCATAGCTGTGCTCAGTGTATATCTATGTTTACTGTCTGATTATATCTGCACCCAACCCATTCAGAACATCATGGATATTTTCATACCCTCGATCTATATGTCTTATGTTTTCAACAACAGTCGTGCCTTCAGCCGCCAATCCCGCCAACACCAGGGCTGCTCCTCCTCTTAAATCTTGTGCAATTACCGTAGCACCGCTCAGTTTCTCAACTCCCCTGACAACTGCTGTTCTTCCGTCAATTTTTATGTTGGCTCCCATTCTCGTCAGTTCATTTGCATGTTTATAACGATTTTCAAATATATTTTCCGTAAATATTGTTGTGCCGTCACCCAATGACATTACGGCCATCATCTGTGCCTGCATATCCGTAGGATAGCCGGGATGTGGCAGAGTTTTGATAGATTCTATGGCCTTGATTCCCCCGGGTGCTATGAGCCTTAGGCTATGATTGTAGGCCTCTATCGTACATCCACATTCCCTGAACTTATATAATATTGGCTGCAAATATTCATGTATAATATTTTTCAATATTATTTCTCCCTTGGTTATGACTGCTGCCGCCAAATATGTACCTGCAACAATTCTGTCGGGTATTATATCATGTTCCACATTATATAATCTTTCCACTCCTTCGATACGGATAGTAGCCGTCCCGGCACCCAGAATTTTAGCCCCTGCGGCATTTAAAAATTTCTCCAGGTCTATAATTTCAGGTTCCTTTGCGGCATTTCTAATGGTGGTTACACCTTTAGCGAACACCGCCGCTAACATAATATTTTCCGTAGCGCCGACACTGGGAAAATCCAGTTGAATGTCACAACCCCTCAATTTCTTAGCTTCACAAATCAAAAAACCATGTTCCTCCCTAATTTCTGCCCCCATTTCCCTCAAAGATTTAAGATGTAAATCTATAGGCCTTGAACCAATTTCGCAACCACCTGGGTAACTGGCCTTGATTTTGCCACATCTTGATAGCATAGCGCCCAAAAAAATAACAGACGATCTCATTTCTCTGACCAGTTCTTCCGGTATTTCGTAATTTATCAATTGTCCGGAATCTACGATAACTGTCCTATTCTCTCTCTTTACCGAACAGCCCAATGATGTCAATATCCTTTCCATGATATATACGTCCAATAATTTCGGTGTATCATGTATAATATTAATACCGCCGTTTAACACGGTGGCAGCCAAAATCGGCAGTACAGAATTTTTTGCTCCACCTATTCTGACCTCCCCACAGATCCTGTTTCCGCCATTAATAATGAGTCTACTCATTATTACCCCACCTCCAGAACCGACAATACTTATTCAATTTGCATAATATGTACCAAAAACAAATATATAAACATAATATGCAAAAGGCCTAAAGGTGTGCTAGTATTAATACCGGCGTCTATCTATAGGTTCACTAATTTCTTTACTTCATTGTATATACGATCCGCTGCATCGATAATCGCTCCTTTCGCACTCGCAGCTTCCATGGACCTCAAAATATCTTCATTATTCAGTATCTCCTCGATTTTTTTATTCAATATATCCTCATTCAGTTCGTTTTCGTTGATAACAAATGCTGCCCCTTTGTCCCTCATAGCATTTGCATTATATTGCTGATGATCTTCTGCCGTGTAGGCTTTAGGGATGAGTATGGCAGGCTTACCAACGGCGGTAATCTCTGCAATGGTAATAGCCCCGGCGCTACATACGATTAAATCGGAAGCCTTTAGAGCGTAGGGCATATCATCAATATAAGGTACTATTTTATGATTTCCTGCTAAATTTTGTTCCCTTATACCTTCGATAGTCTGTTCATACAATCTTTTGCCGGTAACCAGTATAAGCTTGAATTTCAGGGGTTTATATTCATTTAATATATGTACAACCGCGTTGTTTATTTTAGAAGCCCCACCGCTACCGCCTACAACAAGTACCAGGGGTATATCGGGATTAGTATTGTACCTTGCCCCGGCCTCTTCCCTCGTGATATTAAAAAAATCCGACCTTATGGGGTTTCCTGTTACTACCAGTTTGTCCTTGCTCCTAAAATACTTCTTTGCCTCTTCAAAACTGAGGGCAATTTTGTCTACGTATCTGCCTAAAATGCGATTGGTAAGTCCCGGAAACACATTCTGTTCATGTATAATTGTTTTAATTTTAAGTTTGGATGCAACGTAAACAACAGGCCCACACACAAATCCGCCGGTACCTATAACCACATCCGGCTTAAAGTCCTTTATTATTTTTCTTGCTTCCAATATCCCTTTAAGTAGTGCTGCTATACTTTTTATATTATGTAAGGAAAACCTTCTTTTTAGGTAGCTCACTGTAATAAATTTTATCGGATACCCTTCTTTGGGTATTATATTGCTTTCCATACCTTTTTCGGTACCTATAAATAATATTTTTGCATTATGATGTTTTTCCTTAATTTTGTTGGCAATTGATATTGCAGGATAAATATGCCCGCCTGTGCCCCCGCCACTTAAAATAACCCTCATATTTTCAACTCCTGTCCAAACTTGTATGTTTGGATATGTTCAGCAATATTCCTACGGAAGCCATAAAAACAACCAGGGAGCTCCCGCCATAACTTATAAAGGGAAGCCCCATACCCGTAACAGGCATAGAAGATGTTGCAACTGCGATATTTATGATAACCTGTACGGCTATCATAGCAATAACACCTGTGGCCATGACACATCCCTGTACGTCCGGTGCATTGATGGCGATCCTTATTCCTCGCCATATCAATATAGCGTATAAAATAATAACGATCGTTCCCCCGACAAAACCCAATTCTTCACCGATAATAGCAAATATAAAATCATTTTGCGGCTCCGGCAAATAAAAATGTTTCTGGACACTCCTTCCAAGGCCCCTCCCAAAAATACCGCCTGAACCCAACGCCAATAAGGACTGTATAACCTGGTAGCCGGTATCCGATGAATCCTGCCAGGGGTCTAAAAAGGCTGTGATTCTCTTGGCCTTATAATCCTTCCCAGTGAAAAAAATATAGGTGAGCATTCCTGCCAGCCCGAGCAATCCGGTTGTGGCCAAACCTACAAAATGTGAAAATTTCATACCCCCTACAAACACCATTATAAAAATCATGACAACCAGTACAAAGGCGGTGCTGAAGTCCGGTTGCATAAAAATTAATCCAAAGTATAAGGCCATAATCAATAGATAGGGTAAAAAACCCTGGACAAAACTCTGCATTTTCTCCTTTTTTCGGCTGATACTGGTAGATATAAACATTATCATAGCCAGCTTTGCAACGTCCGAAGGCATAAAGGTAAGTGTTTTACCTGCTCCAAGCCATCGTTTTGCATTGTTTCTCTCGATACCCAAAGGGGTCAATACCAAAATTAATAATATTATGCTTAATATAAAAATGAAATTGGCATATTTGGACCAACGCCGATAGTCTATTTTTGAAAAAGACACCATAGCAAAGGTTCCTACACCCGCCCATATCAATACCCGTTTGAGATAATAATAACCATCTTTCATCTTTACCAGTGTATAAGAATAACTTGAACTAAAAACCATTATAATCCCGATAATAACCAATACCACTACCGAAAGGAGCAATATATAGTCTTGGGGCTGCTTTCTTGCCATAGGCTTACCTCCTTAATTTTGAAACAATATTTTTAAAATGTTCGCCTCTTAGTTCAAAGTTTTTATACATATCCCAACTGGCACATGCAGGGGAAAGCAGTATAGTATCCCCATCGGAAGATATCTTATATGCGTTATTAACAGCCTCCTCTAAATCATTAACCCTGGTTACGTGATTGAAATTTAATCTGTTGGCTGTTTCCAAAAGCTTCTGTGCTGTCTCCCCGTACACAAACATATGCTTTACCTTTCCATTAAAGGCATTTATAAAATCATCAAATTCTGTTTCCTTATCTAACCCTCCTGCTAATAATAAAATAGGTGCATCTATTGCATCTATTGCCTTTGTAGCAGCATCAACATTGGTGGCCTTGGAATCGTTAACGAATTTCACCCCGTTGATAATATCAACGGCCTCTACCCGGTGTGCCACTCCCTTAAAAGTTTTCAGGGTATATACAATAGGTTCTATATCGGTATCCATCACAACGGCGATAGCAACAGCGGCCAGGGCGTTCTCCAAATTATGTTTGCCCGGAATGTATATTTCGTCTATAGGAATAATTTCTTTTTTGTTCCCATTATCCATATACACTATTTTCTTACCATCAACAAAAATCCCCTGCTCTAGGCTTTCCTTTCTGCTAAAATAAATCTTGGTTGCGTTTAAATTTTTTGTTGCTTCTCTTACCCTCAAATCATCATAATTTATTATCGCAAAGTCTTTTTTAGTTTGATTTTTGAACAGATTAAGTTTTGCCGCTTCATAATCGGCCATCGTTTTATGCCGATTTAAATGGTCCTGGGTCAAATTGAGAAATACTCCAACTTGCGGGTGAAAATGAACTATGCTCTCCAATTGAAAACTACTGACTTCTATCACAATTATATCGTCTTTTTTTGTTTCCAGGGCCTTGCTTATAAAGGCCACACCGATGTTGCCCAACACATGAGTCGTTTTGCCCGAATTTTTGAAAATCTCCCCAACCAAGGCAGTTGTAGTTGTTTTGCCATTGGTCCCTGTAATACCTACAATATGTCCCTTTGACAGCCTATATGCCAGTTCTATCTCTCCGATAATCTCTATTCCCTTGTTTTTTATCTCTTGTATAAACGGTATTTCCGGAGGTACTCCGGGTGAGACCACCGTCAAATCGATATATCCCAATGAATCTATAGTCTGCGGATGTCCACCCAATATATAGTCTACATTTAAACCCGATAATTCATCAATACTGTCCCTCAGTTCGTCTTCCTTCTTTAAATCATTTACAATTACATCAGCCCCCAGGTCGCATAAAACCTTCACTAAGGGTACACCGGTAACAGCTAACCCGACGACCAGCACCCTTTTATTCTTTAGATTCATCAATACACCAACTTTCTTAGTTTAAAGCCAATACCCCCACTAAACATAAAACAACAGTTATTATCCAAAATACAATTACTATCTTGGTTTCCGCCCATCCGCTGAGCTCATAGTGGTGGTGAAGGGGACTCATTTTAAATATACGCTTTCGGGTCAATTTATATGAAATCACCTGTAAAATAACCGATACGGATTCCATAAAATATATCCCACCGACTATCGGTATGATCAAAGAGATATTCATAAGTACGGCGACCGCCGAAACTGCACCGCCTAATGATAGGGAGCCGGTATCGCCCATAAAAACCTGGGCCGGATGAGAGTTGTATCGCAAAAATCCCAGACATGCCCCTGTCACTGCAGCCGAAAAAATGGCTAAACTTGTATATCCCCAATTCATGGCCATCAATGCAAAAAATGCAGCAATAATGAGGGTAACCCCGGAAGCCAGCCCATCCAGGCCGTCGGTCAGGTTTACACTATTTACAGTAGCTACCACAACAAATGCCACAAAGGGTATATATAAAATTCCCAAATCGAGGTATTGAGGTATAACAACAGATCCGATAGAAAAACTGCCCCGGATAAAAGGCACTATTACTTTGGTACCCATAATAGAAATACCGGACTGATAAGTTGCCAAAAGAACTGCTATAACAGTTTGTAAACCCAGTTTTTGATATGCTCTTAACCCCAGTGACCTTTTTAATACAACCTTTATAAAATCATCAATAAATCCAATCAATCCAAAGGCCAGGGTCGCCCCCAACGCAACTATCAAATCTTTGTTGATTAACCCGGATGTAAGGGAAGTAATAACTATCGATATAATTAATATAATGCCCCCAATAGTAGGTGTGCCGGTTTTCTGTAAATGACTCCTAGGTCCTTCTTCTCTTATAGTTTGACCTATTTTGAGTCTTTTTAAAAAAGGAATTGTCAATGGTCCCAAGACCAATGTAATAAAAAAACCTATAATAATTGTATATATAATCTGCCTGCTTTCCAACGTCATTTAACTAGCTCCCCTCTTGTAAAGACCTTACGATTTCCTCCATAGTCATTCCCCTGGAACCCTTTACCAAGACAGCGTCATTATCCCGTACGTTTTGCTTTAAAATATCAATGGCATCCTCATTGGTAAGAACTGTAAATACATTTTCCAAACCATTTTTTTTAGCCTCTAGAGCTATCCAATATGCCATTTCCCCGACAGTGATTAGTAAATCGATTTTTTTGTCGGCCAGATAACTTCCTACATTTCTATGGCCTTTTTCGGCAAAATCGCCCATTTCAAACATGTCACCTAATACTGCAATCTTTCTGTCCGCCTTCATGCTTTTTAAAACATCTATAGCCGCCCTCATAGAATCCGGACTGGCGTTGTATGTATCGTCTATGATTTTTATATTATTTTTGTTTATTACTTCCAGTCTCATTTTAGATAACTCCAAATTATCTAATCCGTTTTGTATTTCACCGGGAGCCATCCCATATTTGATACCGATCCATATTGCCGCCAATACGTTATATATATTATGCAAACCCGGCCGTTCTATTTTAAATTGTATGGGCTTGCCTTCCACATTTATTATAAAAGCGCTTCCCTTTTCTCCCAGGTCCTTAATATCCGTGGGATAAAAATCATTATTCGAGGATAAACCGTAAAAAACAATGTTGTAATCTTTGTCTTTTCTATTTATATTTTTTAAATATTCATCGTCTCCGTTAACTAACAAGTAATCTTTTTTTTTCAGATTGGCCGTGATTTCCATCTTTGCTTTCATAATATTCTCTTTACTGCCAAAATATTTTATATGTGAAACCCCTATATTTGTTATTATAGCAATATCGGGATGCACGATGTTTGCCAAATTTAATATTTCCCCATAAGAAGACATGCCCATTTCCAATACGGAAATATCATGATACGGTTCCAGATTAAACAAGGTAATAGGCAATCCAACCTCATTGTTGAAATTGCCGATATTTTTATGAACATTATATTTTTTGGATAAAACCCCTGCTATCAGGTCCTTAGTGGTTGTTTTCCCCACACTTCCCGTAACCCCTATAAACGGAATGTCGAATAGATTTTTATAATAGTGAGCTATACGGGTCAGTGCTTCCAAAGTGTTATTTACCTGTATAATATTTACACCGCCTGTATCAGTTATGTTTTCCATTTTATCTTCTTGTACCAAAACAGCACCGGCCCCTTTTTTTATGGCATCCTCAATAAACGTATGGCCGTCAAAATTTTCACCTATCAGGGGAATAAAGAGGTTGCCTTTCTTGATAGTGCGGGTATCGGTAGATATCTTGTTAATTTCTTCCACATCACCCTTGTTTATTATAACACCATCACATGCCTTTGCAATGACGGTTATCTTTTGTTTAATCATATCGGCTTTTCCTCCCCGGCTATCTGTAGCGCTATCTTATAGTCATCAAAGGGTAATATCCTGTTGCCTATAATTTGTGTTGCTTCGTGGCCCTTACCTGCAATAATGATTATATCATCACCGGCAGCCATTTTAACAGCATATTGTATGGCAGCTTTTCTATCTTCAATCATACTATATTTATCAGTTACCTTAATTGCGCCCTTTTCTATCATTTCCATTATACTTGACGGTTCTTCCGTTCTTGGGTTATCAGAAGTTATGATGGTATAATCACTGAGCCTGCCGGATATTTCCCCCATTATGGCTCTTTTGGTTTTGTCCCTGTCTCCACCGCATCCAAAAACCGTTATTATCCGGTTTTTTGCAAACATTCTAGCCGACCTGAGCACATTTTCGAGTGCGTCCGGTGTGTGAGCATAATCAACTATTATTATGAAATCCTCTATCCCTTCAATGACCTCAAATCGTCCGGGTATACTTTTCATATTATCCAATGCTTCACCTATTTTGTCTATGGCAATATCAAGACAGTAACAAATTGCCGCTGCTGCCATCGCATTATAAACAGTAAACATTCCGGGAATTTTAATATCAATATGTATTGTACCATTTGGCATATTGATATCAAAACGTACCCCCTTGATATCCATGTCTATATTGGTAGCATATATGTCAGCCGTTTCTTTGATACCAAATGTTAACAAAGGGGTTTTTAAGTCTTTAATTTGTTCCGCTATAATCCTTCCGTGAAAATCATCGATATTAATAATATTACACAAGGTTGTTTTATAAAATAACTTTTTTTTCGCATTTCTGTAGTTTTCCATGTCAATATGAAAGTCTAAATGTTCCGGGCTTAAATTGGTAAATAGGCCGATGCTATATATACAATCATCTACCCTTCCCAATTCCAGAGCATGTGATGAAACCTCCATAACACAGGTATCTACAGAATGCTGTAACATTTGTGAAAATATCCTTTGCAAGTCTAACGATTCCGGTGTAGTTCGTATGGCCTCGATTTCTATATTCCCAATCCAATTTGAGATAGTACCGATAAGTCCAATCCTTTTGCCACAAAATTCGAAAATGTTCTTAACCATATATGTAACAGTGGTTTTCCCATTTGTTCCTGTAATACCTATTAGCCGTAAATTTTTCGTAGGTTCGTTATAGAAATAATTTGCAATTGAGGACATTGCTCTTCTGGCGTTTTTAACCTGAACCACAGTTATTTCATCTGCCGCTGTTTCTTTTTCCGAAACAATTGCTACAGCGCCCCTGTTGATTGCATCCTTTATATATAATTGTCCATCTGTTTTAAATCCCTCTATACATATAAATAGACTGCCCTCGGTTACAAATGGTGAATAATGCTGAACATCCTTAATTTCTATGTCTGTATTCCCCGTAACCTTTTCAATTTGAATTTTATTGAGAATGTCCTTTAGAAGCATATCCCACCCCCTGCTTTGCCGGCCTTTATGCAAATTTTTAAAAGGCAACCAAAATTAAAGTTTCTTCTTTAATTTTAGTTGCCCATCTTTTACACTACAATATGTTATATATTTACTGTGTCTGTTCGGGCTTGAATTCTACACTTACTATTGTACCCAATTCTGCCATTGTTCCTGCCTCCGGATGTTGGCCGGAGGCTAAACCACTGCCGCTAATTTTCAACCTTAATCCCAGATTATTTAAAATAATATTTGCTTCCCTAATAGTTTTGTCCTTTAAATCCGGAACTTCTACAGGGGAAGGAATATTTTCGTTCGGTTTTGTATATAAAAGTACGATGGACCTTTCGGGAATTTTGGCCCCCGGTTTTGGAAACATATCTACAACTATAGCATTTTCATCCGCGTAATATTCAGGTTCTGTGTTAAACTGCAAATTATTATCGACTAATATCTTAGCAGCTTCTTTAACGGTAATATTTCTGACTTCGGGCAACGTCACTTCTTTCCTAACAAATTCCTCTTCTTCCTTATCCGTATATCTGGGCCTAATATCCAGATATCTTAACGAATCCTCTAATATTTCCTTAGCTATAGGGGCTGCCGTTAGGCTCCCGTAGGTGCTAAAACCCATTGGTTCGTCGACAATCGTCAAAACAGCCAGTTTGGGATCATCTGCCGGTGCTATACTGATAAATGAAGATACATATAAGCCCTGTGCATAACCTCCACCGACAACTTTTTGGGCAGTACCGGTTTTTCCTCCTACCCTGTATCCCGGGATATAAGCAAAGTTTCCCGATCCGTCATCAACAGTGGCCTCCATTATTTCCCTCATTGTCTTCGAAGTTTTTTCCGAAACAACCTGTCTGACCATTGTTGGTTCAAAACGATGAACCACATTACCGTCTGCATCGGTCAACTCCTTTACCAAATGCGGTTTCATCAATTTACCATCATTTGCAATGGCAGCCACCGCATTGATGAGTTGAATAGGCGTTATAGAAATACTTTGCCCAAAGGAGATTGTGGCCAGTTCTACCGGCCCGACATTATCAATACTATACATGATCGGCATTCTTTCACCCGGAAGGTCTATCCCGGTAAGGCCCGATATTCCGAAACCATCTATATATTTATAAAATGTCTGTGCACCCATCCTTAGGCCCAACTCTACAAATACCGGGTTACATGAATTTTGTACTGCTTCTACCAGTGTTTGGGTTCCATGAGGGTTATACGACCTCCAACATCGGATCCTTCTTCCGCCCACCATTATAAATCCCCTGCCCACAAAGGTACTGTCAGGTGTGGCTACCCCCTCCTCTATGGCAGAGGTTGTAGTAATAAGCTTAAAAGTGGAACCCGGTTCATATGTATCATTAATTACAGGATTTCTCCACATCGCAAATAATGTTTCAAGTTGTTTTTTGTTATCCATGGTTTCCATTTCTTTTTTTAATTCTTCATTCAGGGGTATCCGTGGATAATTAGGATCATAATCAGGTTTTACAGCCATAGCCAGTACTTCCGCGGTTTTAACATCCATCACAATTGCGTATACTCGCTTTGCTTTATGGATTTCCAACGCATTTTGGACAGCTTTTTCAGCAAAGTGTTGTATGACTTCGTCTATCGTAAGCACAACATTGAGTCCGTCCTCTGCTTGGTGAAATTTTTCGACACTAAAAGGTAGCTGCCTTCCCTTTCCATCGGTGTTTTTAATCCAACGGCCCGGTATTCCGCTTAAATATTTATCGTATTCTAATTCTATGCCGGCAATCCCCTGGTTATCAACGTTTGTGTGGCCAAGTACATAGGCGGCAAAGTTGCCGTAAGGATAAAACCTTTCATTACCCTCAGATATAGAGATTCCCCTCAAGTTTTCAGTTCTGATTGCCTTTGCAAGTTCATCGTCGACATAGAGTGCGACAGCTGCTATAGACTGTCCGGATGTTACCTTTTTTAACACCGTTTCTTCCTCAAGTCCTAAAATATCTGCCAAAATTGAGGCTGTTTTCTCAGGTTTCTCCACTTCACTAGGATGTACCCATACCGTATTTGTGCTTGCGCTCACAGCTAATTCTTTCCCGTTCCTGTCATAAATTATTCCACGCTTTGCAGGTATGGGAATGTCCCTTGTTTGGTATCTGATGGCCAGTTCCTTGTACCTTTCTCCTCTCACTATTTGTATCCATCCTATCCGCACTATGAGTGCAAATAAAGCCATAGACACAAGTAGAAACATAACTATAAGTCTCTTTTTACTAGAAATACTAGGCTGTGACACTCAGACTTCCCCCTTTAAATCCTTGTATAACTGATCAATTTTTTTAAAAACCCATGCAAATTTTTGTCTCCCTTCAATTTAATGGAATCACTATAATTTGAATTATTTATTTTACTGGTTAACATTGCAACTTTTGCAGGGTCAACATTTATACATATTGTCTGTTCAGCGGTTGGATAGTTCATCTGTAATCTGGTTTCCGCCTCACTCTCTATCCAACCCGATTTTGAAACCTTTTCTACTTCTATCTTTAATTTCGTTTTTTCAATCTCCAGTCTTTGCAACTGTTTTTCTAAACCGGTAAGATCGTATCTTGTTTCGGTAATGGCCATAAATCTTGTTAAAACCAATATACTGCATGCAAATGCAACACCGACAATAGCCATTATGATAATCTTTTCGAATATATAACTCTTTTGTTTTTTTCTATAAGTTTTAGATCGTTTTTTTTCTTTTTTTTGTTCTTTTATGTAGGTAGATTCCCCCTGAGCTAATACCAATTTTATTCACCCTTTCCCCTCTTTAGAACTTTTCTATATTTTTTCCGCTACACGCAATTTAGCACTCCTTGACCTTGGATTTATTCCAAGTTCATTTTCCGTAGGCACTATTGGCTTGCGTGTAATTATTTTAATTGTCGGTTTTTTATTACATTGACAAACCGGGAATTCCTCTGGACAAACACAAGGGTTTGCCAAAGATCTGAAAGTGTTTTTTACAATTCGATCCTCCAAGGAATGAAAAGTAATTATACAGATCCTCCCGTTGGTATTTAATTTTTCAACGGCCGCTTTTATCGTTCCCTCAATAACATCCAATTCTTTGTTAACCTCAATCCGTATGGCTTGAAAAGTTCGTTTCGCCGGATGCGGACCATTTATACGCGCCCCTTTCGGAATCGCTCTTTTAATGATATCAACTAACTGGTGGGTGGTAACAATTTCCCCACTCTCTCTAATTTTTACAATAAATTGGGCTATACGTTTTGCCCATCTTTCTTCGCCATAGTCTTTAATGATTTTTTCGAGATCTTTCCCAGGGTAATTGTTAACTATATCTTTAGCCGTCAAGCTATCGCTATCGTCCATCCTCATATCCAAAGGAGCGTCATGCATATAGGAAAAACCTCGCCCGGCCTCGTCCAATTGATGTGAAGATACCCCCAGATCCAACAGGAGCCCATCAAAACCTTCTATTTCGAGATCCTCTAATATATTTTTTAAATTACTGAAATTATCTTTAACTAATTTCACCTTATTGGTAACATCAGCTAATATTTTTGTAGCTGCTTTAATTGCATTTTCATCCCGGTCGATTCCAATTAACAATCCGTCCTTATTCAGATGTTTTATAATTTCACCGGAGTGACCTGCGCCTCCCAGTGTTCCGTCTACATAAATGCCATCCTTTTTTATGTTTAAATTTTCAATACATTCTTCTAACAACACAGGTACATGCTCGAACCCCATTTTACCACCTTCGTTTTATTAAATACCTAATTCCTCCATTTTATTTGCTATTTCATCGTAGCTTAAATTATCGTCGCCGGTATATTCTTGCCATTCATGACTGCTCCAGATTTCTATTCTTGTGCCCACCCCTATAATTACGGCGTCTTTTTGTAAATTAGCATGTTCTCTCAGATTATTCGTAATCCTTATTCTTCCCTGGCTATCCAATTCACATTCAGTTGCTCCGGAAAAAAAGAATCTTACAAAGGCCCTCGCATCTTTATTGGCCAGCGGTAATTGTTTTAACTTGTTTTCTAATATGTCCCATTCATCCATAGAATATATAAACAGACAATTGTCCAATCCCTTTGTAAGGATAAAACTTTCCCCCAGTTCTTCCCTGAATTTCGCCGGAATGCTTACCCTTCCCTTAACATCAACCGAATGACAGTATTGTCCAATAAACATTTTTATCCCACCCTTGTGGACTTTTAACCCACTGCATGCCACTTTGTACCACTTTTACATACTAATTCTATTATTTTTCACAAAATCCTTCTAAATTT
>CAZVFS010000024.1:0-15946 GCA_964626575.1 uncultured Alkaliphilus sp.
CTTATATATATTATACACTAAAATTTTATTTTTATAAAGTGAAATTTTTGCCTACAGGCACCGTTGATACCTTTCTTCTCTGTATTCTGCAATACATCTATCAATTTCTTCCTCATTTAACGTTTCTTTGCTTAGAAGGTTTTCTGCTACTAACTCAACTAGCCCCAAGTTCTCTTCTATAAGTACCTTGGTTGCATCATACAGTTTTTGCATTTTTCTCTTACTGACTTCTATTAAATTATCCCCCATCGCGCCTTGGCGTCCAAACAATACATCATAATTAATCATGCCGATTTCTTCACTCATACCAAATTGTTTGATCATAGCGACCAACAATTCTGTCGCCTTTTGAATGTCATTGCTTGCTCCGGTAGTAACATTGTCCTCACCAAATACCAGCTCTTCTACAATCCTACCTGCCAGTGCAATCTGAATACTGTTCATCATTTCCTTTTTGGTATTATACATTTTATCCGGAGGAATATTCATACTAAATCCCCCTACGCCCTTTGTACTTGGAATAATAGTTATCTTTGTAACCTTGTTTTCAGGACAGAGTAATTTAGTAACAACAGCATGTCCCGCCTCATGATAAGCTGTAATTTTTCTATCTATGCTTCTGATGTTGCTTCTATCTTTTTTCTCGTCCCCGGCAATTACAGTATAAAATGCCCTGTCGATATGAAAACCGCAGATAAACTCGGCATCCTCCCTAGCCGCGTTAATTGCGGCCTCATTCATAAGACTTTCTAATTTTGCCCCGCTAAAATATACTGTCTGCTCTGCTACATGTTCTAAATTGACATCAGGTGCAACCGGCCTGTCATTGCTGTATAATTTTAAAATTTCATATCTGGCCTTTAGATCCGGCAACCCTATTTCAATCTGTCTGTCAAATCGGCCTGATCTCAAGAGTGCTTCATCTAAAATATCAAGCCTATTGGTGGCCGCTATAACCACGATGCCCTCGCTCCCCTTAAAACCCGACATTTCCGTCAAGAGCGCGTTCAGTGTCCTGTCAGCTTCATCACTGCTACCAAAACCACGATCTCTTTTTTTACCTATGGCGTCTATCTCATCTATAAATATAACACACTTCTTTTTTTCCTTAGCCTTTTTAAATAGTGATCTTATTCTGCCGGCCCCAAGCCCTGCGTATACCTGCACAAAATCAGAACCCGATACCGCTAAAAAGTCCACTCCCGCTTCGCTTGCCAATGCTTTTGCCATGAGTGTTTTGCCCGTTCCTGGGGGACCATACAAAATTATCCCTTTTGGCATCCTGGCACCATATTTCCTATACTTTTGAGGATTTTTTATGAAATCTACAAGCTCCATGATGTTTTCCTTGGCCTCTTCATTACCTGCTATATTGCCAAACCTTATGTCGGAATCCTCCTGCGTTGAAAAATCTATGCTCGACATTTTGTCATATTCCTTAGAGGCTTGCTGTAAATTATTTTTCGATAGATAAACCATTACCCCTATAAAACTAATAATCATCACAACTGTAAAAATAATTTGCCCCGCGGAAAATTGTCCGCTCATTTCTTTTACTTCTATGTTTTTTGTCAACATACTTTCTTTAAAACCGTCTATCCTCGGGTTGTCCGTCCTAAATTGTCTTCCGTCGCTAAGCTCCCCTTTCAGTTGAGCAGAGTCGGATATATATATAGATTTGATTTGATTGTTTTCCACCTTTTCTAAAAATTCTACATAAGAAATTTTACATACCTGATCTTTAAACCTCGCACTGTAAATACCCACTGAGGCAATCAATATCAATATCAATGTTAGAGCTATGATAACTATCAAATTTTTTCTGTTTTTTTTGTTAAATTTCGCGCTTAACACAAAAAAACCCCCTTTAGTTCCTAAATTTTAAATTTGATATGTAGTAAGGTGGTTTACGTATTATACTAACATACTACAACCGTTATGTAAAGCCTATAGCCGAGTTACTACAATTACCCTTTGGATACTTAAAATGGGATACCGGTAAACCGGTATCCCATTAAATTATAATTCTATGTTTATTTTATTCTATAAACACTTTTTGTTTCTTATTACTTAAATAAATTAAAAAATCCTTTTTATATTCAGTATGCTCTCTGTATTCTTTTTCTCCAATTACTCCCTTTTCTTTATACTCTTTCAAGATAATTATCATCTGTATGGACAACCTTTCTAATCCATCCTCGACCTTTTCGAGCCAATCGTTTTCAATCCTTTTCTCCAGCCGCAATTGTATCCCTCCATTTGTTTTATATACTTTCCTGTGTTAGAAAAACCTGCATTCTAACCGAAGAGACAAATATTACAATTGAGATAGTGTTCCTTTTTGTCAGGAAATTGTTGTATCCACAGCTGTTTTATGCCTACCCATCTGTCTATTCACCTAAAATGTTTTCTACATTCAACACAAATTACCCTTTATACTTTCCTAACTAGCCGGATATATTGTATAAATAACCGGATATAACACATCAATGCCCAACGCCCGGCTACGTTCTTTGGAAAACAGACCGGCTTTTTATATAACATAAAAAAATTCCTTCAATTAAGAAGGAATCAGATGTTCTTTTAATTCTTCAAATTTATATCTACTCATCAGGGCCGTTTTGTCGGTTCCTACAAATTCAATTTCATATGATCTGTCCGCCACCTGCCTGATCTTTCGAATTTTATTTTTGTTTATAATGAATGATTTATGGGTTTTAACAAAACGTTCGTCCAGTTGCCTTTCCAGATTGGTTAATGTTTGGGGATTTGGATATACTCCGTCTTCACAATGAATTATCGTCCCCCTGTGTTGAGTTTCTATAAATGTTATTTTATCTAACGGTATGAACAGGGTTTCATTTTTATTTCGTACAATAATTTTGTCCGGAGATATTAACTCACCCTCTTCTGATGTTATCATATTCCCCAGGGCGTCTAATGTGTTTATTACCCTTTCTGTATTTATGGGTTTTAAAATATAATCATACGGATGTACACTGAAAGAATCTAAAGCGTATTTAGAATAACCTGTAATAAATACAAATTTGGTTTTGGGACTGACATTTTTAATAAGCCTAGCCACCTCTAGTCCGCTTAAACTCTCATCCTCGCCCAATTCAATATCCAGTAGGGCTATATGTGGGCAGTGTTCTTTTGCGACTGTAATAGCCTCCTCACATTTTGCCGTACCAAATATTTCAAAATCTATGCCCGTGAAACTTTTTGTCACCAGCATTTCCACAAACCTTCTAGTATAGTCCTCATCCTCTAGCAATAATATTTTTAACACCTGCATCAATCCTTATTTTTTAAACATTTTGGTACCTCCGGTTCATAAAAATACCAAATACTATTAACACTTACCCCTGTTAGTGCTACTACGGTCAGCAACAAACCAACCATAGTAAATAGTTTTGATCTTAAATTTTTAATCATTTGTGATTCCCCCTTGTATTTTATTTAACATATTATCAAGCATAACCATAACCCCGTACCCCCAAGGTGTTATGAAAAACAAGCTCGCCATTACCCCCAAAATAGACGCAAAGGCACAGTTAAATAAATTAAGCTTGATAAAAATTATATTCCCTAAACATAATAGAATGAGCATAATTAAACTTTTCTTTTTCTGTTTTGTCTTTTCATTTTCATCTATTATTATCTTTTCATTAGTCCCGGCCGGAACCCATTTAACAATAATATATATGCCTGTTAAAAAAACCATACTTATTATAATATGTAGAAAAATAATATTCGGTTGCCAGGCTGCTATTCCCCCCAACAATATAAACATTATATGCCCGACCGTTAAACATCGATAATAAGTGCTTAAATGCACACCACCTCCAAAATGCCGGAGTGGAATATAGCTAATTATGCAAATCATAGTTGTTTGAAAAACCCCCAAAATATATGAAACTATCAATATCGAAACAAATTTTACTATTCCTCCTAAAATAATTTCCAACCCATATCTAAAAATATCAATTTTATCTAAGCCCACTTGCAGTTTTTCCCCTAATAAATGAGCCAACTTTTCCGAGACTTGTCTGACCATTCTTTGTGTCCCCCTTTTCCATAGGAAAACCTACAATAAAGGTTGTCTTTTTATCCGACCTTATTTCTATTTCCCCCCTATATTGATTTATTAAGGCCTTTACAATATATAATCCATATCCCCTGGCTCTGGATTTTTTTGTAGTATAACCTTCTCTAAATATTAATTTTTTTTCTATAGGTAAAATTTTAGGACCATTATTGTAGACATAAATTTTATATTTGTTATCTTCAAGTTTAATCTCCAACCCCACACTGCGGCAATCTTTTCTCTGGCTCACTGCTTCAAATGCATTATCTAATAAGTTTCCAATTATACTACATAAATCCCATGATGGAATCCTGACATTATCTATGTTACATTTAACAGCAAAATCAAAAGCAATGTCACGATTTTCCGCTATCTCTTTTTTGCTGTTTAAAAGAGCTGTTAATGCAGGATTCCCAACATAAACCATGTTTTCGGAATGTCGACAATTTTTTGAAATTCCATTTATATAACTTTTTGCATCATCTAATTCGTCTAGATAAAGCATTGCTTGAATAATTTGTATATGCCTTGCATATTCATGTTTTTGCGCCTGTAATGTTGTTACCAGATCCTCAACCTGTTTTAAATGTGTTCTCAACAGTTCAGTTTCAGTTTTTCTTTTAATATTACCTTCAATTTCCTTTATGGAAAGTATCACCAATACCGTTAATATTAAAATTATTAAATTCGCTAGGGGTAATAACCCTTTTAACGCATTTAAATTATCAGACACAAAAGTAACTTGATTTATTAAAACTATCAATAAAGATTGTATGATGATTGTAATTATAGTAAAAATATTTATATCTAACAAATATATCATTCCTTAAGGTACATGTTAGGATCAAATAAATAAAGGTTCTTCCTTTTAACAAATAAGTATATAAGTAACATAATCAGACCACATGGTATAAAGAAAATTATATTTAATATAGGGTATGTAGACAAATCACTGATTTGCATTCCGCTCATTGATAATAATGGAGGTGCTATAACACTTTGTAAGACTCCGGCTATTAATACCCCCATAAAAACACCTATTACAGAATATTTTATCTTTATTTTTTCGATTGATATAACCAGTACAACCAGCAAAATTGTTGTAAAAATAGTATGTATTCCATATATCATACAATATTTTCTTACTAAGTATGAAAATATTGCAGCTGCAGAGGCTATAATAAAACTGTTTTTGGTACTTATATCTATCCTGAATAAAACGAACCCCAATTTTAATATCAAAAATGCTTCGGGTAAACTTTGAAACAATGCAACATACCAAGGAATCTCGTTTAACATAAAATTTTCCCCCAATGAACACCCATTTTAGTAAAAGATAATTTAATGACAGGCAGAACCTGACTCCATAAATATTTATACAATAATTTCTATACCCGACAGAAAAATCCTTCTTTTTTATTGTATAAATATAAAAAATTTCCTTAAACCCCCATGAAGAAACAAAATAACTATAAAAAGGATTGTAATGTTGGCGCTGTCTGTTTTAATCATTGACATAACATTTGTAACATAGTATTATAACTATATGGCAAGGGGGCGTAGTTCAGTTGGGAGAATGCTTGACTGGCAGTCAAGAGGTCAGGGGTTCGAATCCCCTCGTCTCCACCAAGAAAGACCCTACAACTTTAACGGTTGTAGGGTTTTCTCTGTTTGTAGACATATTTCTAAAAATATGTTTTGGTGGCTGTTCGGTGGCTATGTGCACTATGTGCATATTGTTTAGTGAATTCATAGAGATTTCTGGTCTTATTATTGTTCGCTAAATTTGGCACGAATGGCACGCAGAGTGGCACGAACTTTTGGCGAAACAAAGCAAGGGCAACCTTGCTTTGTTTTTGGCATTAAAAAAAGCAGGGGCGGGCCTGCTTTTGTTTTTAGAAAATAAGGAGGTGGCAGCTTTAAATGGATTGTCGCCTTTTTATATAAGTTTTTCATTAACACTGACCACCATCTTTCACATTTATTGCCAAATTATAATTATTTAAAGTCCTTTATATTTATAAATATCTCTGATTCCTTACTTCTCCACGAGTAAAAATGAGCAAAAATATATTTTATATATAGAGTAATTGATGTAATAAACAATGTAATAAAAATATAATATATTTCAAAGCTACTAGATCCATTTTGAACCATTATATTCCTCTTCAGAAATACCATAATAAACACAGCAATAACTAGAACGATAAAAACCCCTACAACATGCATACTACTTTGCCATTTAAAACTTTCATATTTTCCTTGATAAATTTTATAATAAATGTCTTTTTTTACATCATCTTCTATCTTAAGATCTTTTATAATAGTTTCCCATTTAATTCTTTGATCTCCCCTATATCCAGCAATATTCCAAAACACCCCAAAAAACAAAGCAAACGTTGTTGTCAAGAAAATAAAAAGCAAATTATCCATTTTTAATCTAATATTTTTAACAATATATATAGAAAATCCAAATCCCACAAGAGTATATAAGACTGTGCCCCATATGTGTATAGTTTTAAATACTCGTTTAAAGCTGTCATTTGTATACATATATGCTTCCTTCATTTTATTATTTTTTATATATTCTTGTATGCTCTCTAAACAATCAACTAGTTTATGCGAGATTTTGATAATACAGGCTACCGTATAAACAATGCACGTTAATAGTGAAATGATCAAAGGAGTAAAGACCAATGGAAAAATTGTTAAATCACTTAATACTTCGCTATAAAAGTGATTAGTAAATAATATCAGACTCTCTGCCAAATAAAAAGTTAATAATGCTTCCAACGGTGCCTGTATTACATTTCCTTTATGGTAGTATACAAAATTTTGTAAATCACATTTTTCATTGATTAAAGATATTTTATAGTTCCAATTTTTTTGCCTTTCTTTGGTTTCAATCATCTTTTCACCCCCTTCCACTGTTTCTACAGGAAAAAGTATATTCCTACATCAATCGTTCGACATAAAAGTATAAAACCTGACATGTCTATTACAAGAAAAAAGAGCCGGTTGGCTCCTTTAACGCCCAGATCTTCTGTTCCTTGACGAACCACGGCTTTCCTGTACACTTTCTATATTTGCTGGTTTTGGCTTTTGTGATGGAGATGATGTTTTTGGTTTCTTATCTGTATCTTTTTTCCTTGGCATATTGGCTCCCCTCCCCTGAAAATTTTCATATATAAATATTGCCTCAAAGAATCATTGTTATAATGAATATAACTAACCATATTATGGAGTTGACTACTAAGCTTTGTCCCGCCCTAAGAAACATTTTATATTTATAATGGTTTATACTTCGATTATGTGTAGCTGTTTTTATAAACTTATTTATTAAATTATCATTAAAGTCATTTAGTACTAGCTCTTGTTCGCTCTTATCATATATTTGAAAGTATTTTTCATAATTATCAGAATAATATTTTTCTAATTTTACCTTATATTTTCGGAGAAGAACCCCATTTTCTATATATTCATATGTATGGTTATAATATGCTTTATACAAAAAGAATCCTGTGGCACCCAAACCTAATCCGTATATAATTAAAAGCATAATAAGAACACCTGTCCTAGTTTTATCTGGAAACACTTCTATTTTACCTACAAGGTATCCCATGCCCCCTATTAGTACCACATATACACTAAATGGATTAACAAATCTTGAATTGATTTTTTCTTTCACATCCAGTTCATGGTAATACATTTCTCTATACAGTTCAACTTCATCCATAGTAGTTCCCCCTTTCCCTACTACCTTCTACAGGAAAGAGGAATTTCCTACAAAAAATCGTTCGCAAGTTTCGACATAAAAGTATAGGCCCTGCAGCTCTCTCGTACTAACTACCTGCTGTTGATTTTCGTTTATTTCGATTTTTATTAATGGGTTTTTCATTGCTTGTCTTCCTTTGTTTTATTTGTCCCCTGTGGTAAAATTTAGGGTAGGGGGTGATGTTGTGAGCGATTTATTTGCAATATTCCAAGAATATCTTTCGATTTTAATCCAACCTTCAGTAGTATTAATTGTCGGATTACTTACTATTTTGGTAACAAGAAATTCAACCAGACATACCGTTGCACGCGACAGGCTAACATATGCATATCATCCAATTTTTTTAGCTGCCGAACCATTTCTCTTTAAAAGCATTGAAAAACCATATGCCAAGGAATTTATAGAGAAATACAATAAAATTGAATCAGAACATTCTTTATACATTTATCCTTCGCTTAGATATAATGCAAATTTACTTTCGAATGCCTTGAAATGCGACTATAGTCAATCAACAATAGATGAATATTGGATGACTGTTTGCAAGTACATTGAAAGAGATTACGATGAACTATGCAGGATGTCTTATATGCCAATCAGAAGTACTTCTTATCGCCTAAACACTAATCAATTCTCATCGAAACCATCCTTGTATTGGGGTATGTTTAAGCTGTTCTTTTTGCCTTTGACCATGTTTTATGTGATATGGCTCATTTTATTGTTATTACTTAATTTTGTAGATTTTTCATAAAGAGAAGTGTAGATAATAATCCTACTAATACTAAAATTAATCGTTCATCCCTATTGGCCCTAATAAATGGAATTCCTATTACAGTAACCACTATAACTATCCAGATTATTAGGGCTGTAATTTTTAGGCCCATCTATTCACCTCCTCGTATGAATTTTTAATATCCACGAACTTGTTCCCTTTTGGTTTGTTTTCCCTATGATTTTTATTTTGCTGAAATATTTAGAAAATTAATTTTTTATTCTTTCTATAATCACCAGCTCTACCAGTAAAAAGAGGAATCCGTATACAAAACCTAATCTCCATCCTATATAGATACTTAAAAAAGCAATTCCAAATGCCAGTACCGGCAAATCTTCTCACCCCTCGCCTTCTTGGGTTGTCCCCCTTTGGTTTTTTAATTTCTATTTTAGAAACTTAATTCTTAAAAAAATTTTCGATTTTGCAGCCGAATATATTTGCTAATTCAGGTAGCATATTTGCTCTAAAAATATAGTCTCCGTTTTCATATTTTAGATATGTCGAAGCATTTTTAAATCCTAGACGTTGCGCTACTTCCTGCAAGGATAAGTTTAAACTCATTCTTTTGTTTTTTATGAAATCTAGATTTAATTGTTCCATATATTCACCTCCATTGTTGCTTTAGATTGCTAGAATAGAAATGTCAAGCATATTTTAAAAATTTATTGTTATTCCAGAAATTATGTTATTTCCATTATAGAAACATGGTATAATTAATATGTTTCCAAAATAGAAAAAAAGGAGGGGATTATATGAGAATAGGGAAAATTATTCAAGCGCTCAGGGAGGAGCAAAACATTACTCAAAAAGAATTAGCGGACAAAATTAACATAAGCTATAGTGTTATGAATAGAATTGAATCTGGCGAGAGACCCGTAAGAGATGTAGAAATAATAAAAATCGCAGAAGTATTGAAAGTTAGCACGGATTTTTTACTCGGCCGCACTAACGCAAAGGATGCACCCGACAAAATCTTCCACGCCCTAGAAGATGATCCCGAACTATCTGCATTCTGGGGCGAATTAAGCAAAAGAGAGGACCTCCGGTTATTGTTTAAGCAAACCAGAGCTCTATCACCTAAAGACATAAAACAAATTATTAGGATTATAAAAGCTATTGAGGATGAGGAAAGCAGGGAACATCAATAACGGGGGGTAAAAAACGAGGGGGGAACACAGATGGATATAAATATATTGGACAGACCTTTGTTTAAATCATTGCTGGACAAAACTATTCCATTCCATGAAGTTATGAATGCATTTAATATCAGGGCCTCCATAGCTTTTAATATCCCTACCAGTGTACTAGGGTTTGTATACGTCAGTAGAATAGGGAGTTATCATTTAATTTTAAACGGAAATGCAAACTATGAAACGCAGCACAAAACCTTCATACATGAGATAAAACACATTATATATGACCTTCCCCGGACCGAATATATTATAGGGTTGGACATGCAATATACAGGCCTGGAATGCAGGGCTAATATGATTGCCGAAGGTATTGTTAGATATATCTACAAAAACATGGAGAGATATTCAAAGGAGGGCAATTATGCTAGTCAATAAAATTTTCAACAACATTAAAAAAATATTGACAGCGGAAGGCAAAGATATATTTTATGTTACTCTTAAAAAAAACAAAGCGGATTACACTATAAATTTTTTCAAAACTGCCGCTATTAAAATTAAATCCGGTAAAAAGAATTATTTTTACATAAAAGCAGAGCCTGGAGACTTGCCCGAGGAATACAAATTACAAGTACTTAAATCTATGCCCGGTTTTGTGCGCTTTGAATTGAATGAGAACCAAGATTTTAATGAACTGTCAAACATATTAGGTTTTCTATATGACAGATCAATAGTTGCACCAATAATATTCGGTTGTTGCAATAGCTTTATACTTTGCAGTGATGCCAAGAAATGTGTTAACAAAGACCCCATATTAGCCCTTGGGTGCATGTACAGAGAGAACCTGGAGAAGGGTAGAATTTTTTATGGAAAAAACAGAAATGTTTAGGATATCAGGTAAATATACCTAAACATTTTATGGGGGAATTTTATTATGAAATTTGATTTTATTTCTATTGATTTTGAAACTGCGAATAATAACTATAATAGTGCCTGTTCCATAGGATTAGCAATTGTAGAAGACAAGGAAATAATTGATATGAAATATTTTCTAATACAACCGCCAACCTTAGAGTTTGATGAAAAAAATATTAACATCCATGGCATTACTCCAGATGATGTAAAAGATGTTCCGAGATTTCCTGAAATATGGGACAAAATTAAATACTATTTTTCAGATAACATGATTATAGCGCATAATGCTATATTTGATATGTCTGTGTTGAAAAATTGTTTAGAAGAATATAACCTTAATATCCCGGATTTCAATTATTTATGCAGTATCCCTATATCTACTTGTGCCTGTCGCGGACAAAATGTTGGACGTTCATTAAAGGACAGATTAGAATATTTTGGTATAAATCTTGAAAACCACCATAATGCCCTGGCAGATGCAGAAGCATGCGCTAAATTGGTAATTGAAGTAATCAACAGGAAAAAACGCAAATCGTTTGAATCATTTTGCAGGGTTCATTCCAGCCTTCCTATTAAAAATTTTAGGAACTTAGAACCCAGAAGGTTTTTAAAAAAGAGCAATAAAAAGATGTTTAATAGAATTGCAATTTCTGAAATAATTGCTACAACAAATAATTTTGATAAGGAACATGTATTTTATAATAAAAGTATAGTTTTTACTGGCAAATTAATAACCATGGACAGAAAGCTAGCTATGCAAAAAGTAGTTAATCTGGGTGGTATAATTAAAAGTGATGTTTCTTCTAAAACCGATTTCCTTATTGTTGGAACACAAGATAAGGCTATAGTTGGTAAGGACGGTATAAGCTTAAAAGAAAGAAAAGCCCAAGAGTTAAAGGCTAGAGGGAATCATATTCAAATTATTAAAGAAAATGATTTTTTAAACATTTTACAGATAACATAGGGAAATAAAAGACAGATAACAAGAAAGGCAGGTGATAAAATGAGATTTCTAAACGGATACAGCAGTATATATCGCGCAAAGGGCAATCGTCGCAAACCTTGGGCAGCACGAGTAACAACAGGATGGACTAATAGAGGTAGGCAAATAAGATACCTTGTAGGGTATTTTGAAACTAAGGCTAAAGCTATGGCAGCCCCAGCCGAATATAACAAGAACCCAATAGGGAAGCGTGGTGATATAACATTGGCTCAAATTTATGAAGAATGGTCCAAGTCAAAATATCCTAAAATATCAAAATCAACTGCAGACGGGTATAGAGCGGCATGGAATTATTTTACCGAATTGCAGGATGAGAGACTTATGGATATAAAAACATCACATATACAACAAATAATAAATGATATGGATAATAACAATCTCAGTAGATCATCATGCCACAAAGTTAAGGTGCTGATTGACTTACTCTACAAATATGCCCTAGCAGATGATATTGTAGACAGAAACTATGCTAAAATGGTAGAACTACCGGGCGAAGAGAAGAAAAAACAAAAAATATTCACGGATCTGGAAATTAAAAAACTGGAATCTGTAGCAGATAAAATTGAATGGGTTGATACTATACTGATTTTAATTTATACCGGCATGGGAATATCGGAATTATTAACACTGACCAAATTTAATGTAGATATAGAAAACATGTTTATCACCGGTGGAATAAAAACAGATGCCGGAAGGGACAGGGTAATACTTATACATACAAAAATACAGAAATATATTAAAAAATGGTATGCTATCGATGGCGAATATTTGATAAGTAGAGATGGCAAAAAGATAGGGCCCGACTACTATAGAAAAAACTATACTATCCGGCGCTAGAAATGCCGGTATAAGAAAATTAACCCCTCATGTGTGTAGGCATACCTTTGCAAGTTTACTTGATAAAGCCGGAGCCGACACAAAGTCTATTCAAGAGATTCTTGGCCATGCTAATTATGCAGTCACAGCTAATATCTACACTCATCCAGATGTAGAAAAATTGAGACAGGCTATTGAAAAGATATAATTTTTTTATATTTATTTGGTGGCTGCTTGGTGGCTATAAGTATAATTTTATACATTTTTGTGGCGTTTTAATCAAATAAATCCGAACATAAAACCAAGTTATAATGTGTAACTATAGCCATTTGTTTAACCTATTACAAAATATTGAAATTGCTATTTTTCTGACTGGCAGTCAAGAGGTCAGGGGTTCGAATCCCCTCGTCTCCACCAAGAAAGACCTTACAACTTTAACAGTTGTAGGGCCTTTGTGTTTTTTGCTACATGGCAGTATATTTGCTATTGATATTCTAAAGAAATTCGTATATAATATCTTTAGGAGCAATCAGAAGGAGGTGTCCTATGCCAAACATTAGGTCGAGCACTGATTTGCGAAACAATTACAACGAGATATCCAAGTTCTGCAACGAAAGCCGCGAGCCGGTATTTATTACAAAAAACGGGCAAGGTGATTTGGCTGTCATGAGTATCGAAACCTATGAAATGCTCAATGGAAAGCTTCAACTTTACCGCTTACTGGATGAAGGAAGAGCGGCGGTGAGGGAGGGCCGAAAGCGTCCAATGACCGACGTTATGCGGGATATCCGCGGGGAAATTGCCGATGAATGATGATAAAAATCCGTCACCCGTCCGATATCGAATAGACATATCGGAGCCCGCTGAAAACGATCTGAGGGATATTGTCAGGTATATTTCCGCACAACTCTCGGCCCCGATAACGGCCTTGGAGATGCTGAAAGCCATTGAACAGGCAATGGCTGGCCTTGCGGAGATGCCCCATCGGGCCCCCGTTGTTGCAGACGAGCGCCTTGCGGCAATTGGCTATCGCAAGCTCATTGTGAAGAACTACGTCATCTTTTTCTCCATCGATGAAAAGACAAAAGTGGTCGATGTGGAACGGATTTTGTATAGTCGACGTAACTGGCGGGCAATTTTGTAGCAAGTATAGTTTTTAGGTTACATTCATTAAAAAACTGCCTTTACGAAGGTCAAGAGGTCAGGGGTTCGAATCCCCTCGTCTCCACCAAGAAAGACCCTACAACTTTAACGGTTGTAGGGTTTTCTCTGTTTGTAGACATATTTCTAAAAATATGTTTTGGTGGCTATCCGGCGGCTATGTCCATATTTTTAGAGAACCCATAGGGGGCCTCTGGTTTTATCATTGTTTTGCTAAAATTGGCGCGAATGGTACGCAAAGTGGCACGAATTTTTGACGGGACAAAAAAGCAGTCGTGACACCTCGAGATTTTCTCTTATTCATTTATGGCTGGCGAAAATCAAAATACCGTAAAATCAGTTCGGTTTTGCTGTTGACAGCCAATTTACGGTATATCTGTTTGATAAAGTAGTTTGCACCCCAAATACTGATGGATGCTTCTGACGCGATTTCTTTTGCCTTCATGCCTTCAAGAAGCATATGAAAAATTTCTTTTTCACGCGGCGTCAATGTCATGACGGCATCAGTTCCCGGGATGTGTTCTGTACCTTTTTTCATGATAATCCCTCCTACCCTAACCTTTATTTTAAAGAGAGATTCTTGCCTTGAATAGCTACTAATTGTAGTAGGTTAGCATAAAAGATAGCCCTGACTGGAGTCAGGGCTGTCTTTTTACAAAGGATACGGAGGAAAATTTCATGTTATAGTCCGGTATTGTACGATCCTTTTTATATTTTCGAAGAAAGGCTGAAGGAGCTAAAGCGGGCGAACAATTCCGAACGGCTGTTTATATTCAGCTTTTTATAAAGATTCCTGATGTGAAAATTGGCGGTGTGGACGCTGATTTGCAGTTCTTCCGCAATCTGCTTTGCATCCTTCCCGTGCAATAGCAATGCAGCAACTTCCTTTTCGCGTGGCGTGAGCTTTAGATTTTCCAGTATATCTGACTGTTCCACTTTCAGCACGGCCTCAGTCATATCGATAGAGTAAAAATCGTCCGACCATTCTGCATAAAAAAGATATTTTGAGTAGGCAGGAGACATCAGTATAAATACGATAAACACAACGCTGGAAGTCAATGTGGCCGCTAGTGGCAGCAAATCGGGCGAGTAAGCGGAAATAGCACCCGGAATCACGTAAGAAATCATGCTGATCGGCAGTATTGTAACAAGACACAGCTTGAAGATACGAAAATCCCCATGTTTCTTAAAAACACAGCCGAGAAGGTAATAGGCCGCAATATATCCCATTTGCTCGAAACCGTGGATGTAGCGAGCAAGGTTTCGCAAGGCAGTGCCATCCGGCATAAAATATAGGACGTAGGTGCATATCATGGCAATAAAAAACAGATTGCACATATTCCAGACGCTACGCCGGGTGATAAGCTGCAATGTGACCGCAAGGCATACAACAAGAATGCCTACAGCCCCGTTTGCGACCATAGCTGAGGACGACGATGCCCCCGGTAAATAAGTATAAAATATTTCCACAAAGTAATGAGCGATAAAGAAATAAAGCGTCAGCTTAAGAGCCGGATTTAAGCTTGCTTTTGGCCTGCTTTCCGTGTCTGAAAAATCATTTGCATTATAAAGAGAAAGGCAAGCACAGTTACCAAGGATAAGCGCCGTCAAGTATGTTTTGTCAAAAATGCCCGATATGAAAGACAGCCCTGAGTCGAGCTGATTGAGCGCAAAGAATAATGAAATCATTGCAGCGCCCAGAAGCCGTTCCGTGTTATTAAGCGCAAATGTATAGGCAAACGATGCACAGGCTGCACAGCCGCCTAATCCAAACATAAACAATATAGCTACCAGCAAACTTAATGGGCTTTCAGGCATTAGAAGCCACACAGTAAAAGCGGCGGTTGTGGCCATGGCGAACACTCTCGAAACCGGCGCCATATTTTTTGTGTTTGTAAGTGCAAACAATGCTCCCGCTCCGACACAATAGGCACTTCCCATAAGTGTCATGGCATCCAAGCCGAAGAGACAAACCGAATCACTAAATAGCGCCCCTTGCATATTCGCAAAAACAGGCGCTAAGGAGAAAATCAGCATATATTTTAGCCGACTTGCACGTACATTGCGAATGTTGATATTGTCCTTTGAGCGGAGTAGCGCAAGAAAAGAAGCCGCAATATTTTTTTTCTTTTCCTGTTTCGCTTTTGTCATGCAATCACCTCCTCGCCTCCAATTTCTGTCTGCGCACCTTGGTATTTTTTGTAAGGTGCTTCGGTCTACAAGAATTTGCTAGTAACCCTGCTCCAAAATTCAAAATCTGCAAGCCTAAGCATTTTTATCTTACGGT
>CAZVFS010000025.1:0-5816 GCA_964626575.1 uncultured Alkaliphilus sp.
TCGGCACGAGTGGCAACACCTTGGGGATCTATGCGGCTGCCATCTTTGCCTGTAACTATACCGTTACCGACCGCCCATTTCATTGCATCGGCCGCATAATCGGATATTTTAGCGTTATCACCAAAGTTATTCAAGTCCCCCTTGGTATCATTGGCAATATTCTTATGCTGCGCATACTGGTATAAAATTGTCGCCAATTGTTCACGTGTAACATTATCGTTTGGTGCAAAGGTGGTCCCTGTAGTACCCTTAACAATACCGTTAGCAGCAGCCCAAGATACTGCAGCGGAGTACCATGTATCAGCCGAGACATCCGTAAATTTGCCAAATTCTGCTTTCTGTGTTCCGTCGTAGCGATGTAATACCGTAACCACCATGGCTCGGGATGTTTTTTCATCCGGTGCAAATTCGGTATCGGAAACACCATTGAGCAATCCGCGTGATACAACAGCATTGATAGAATCCTTAGCCCAATGATCTGTAATATCCACAAAGTCGATGTCAATATCAATATCGCCGTCACTATCGCTATCGCTTACAGTTGCACCGAAACCGCGGGTCCAGTCCACATCCCATTCGAGCTTGGTACTTGCATATTTGCCCGCATGCTTTTCATAATATTTCATACCCTCGACCAGCTTGGCCTCAAAATCCTTACTGCTGTAATTGCTTAAATCCGTAGTAACCTTACTCGGCAAGGAAGCATTTTGGAAGTTAGCCGAAATAGCGGACTGCAGGGCATTGGCATCGGTCAGATGATAAAAGTTTTCATAAAAGAAAGCCGCCGCATATATCGGGTTAAATCCTAAATCATCAAAGTAAATAAAACCTTGGTATACACCAAAGCCCAGTGCATTTTCCGTAGAGTTCATTACTATTCCGTAAACGGCGTCCGGGTTGGAAGCGTAGATAGTAGGAATATCATCCTTGTTTACTTTGTAGGTATCGACCAACATTGTGACAAAATCATCTTCAGTCATGGCAGCACCCTGTGTGCCGGAGATAAATATCACATCCGCTTGTGTCAATTCCTGGGTGGTCAACTTATACGCAGGTGTTTCGTCCGTGCCCACATTTTTTATGTCCAGTTCCTCTATGATATTATTTGTGGTGGTTTCCACATATTCGGCAGCCCTGGTGGATCCCGCGGTGCCGGAGGGTACATTACTGTTAAATGCCGTAAAGGTCCCGTCACCTAAATCTTTAGGGTCTATAATAGCAACAGTTTTTTTCTGCACACCCTTGGATTCAAGCTGTGAAAGAATATAAAATTGAATACCTTTGATATACTTTTCGTAGTTATCGGCAATTACGGTCGGATCCCCATAGCGAGCCTTTTTCTCACCGTTGCTTTCTTTGATAACCTCATGCATTTCACCGGCAAGGCTCTGTATAGCAGTGATCATATCATAAGTAGTGGTAATCTGGTAAGCTACCAATCTGGGATTATAATCATTATCAGGATCATCATCCTTATTTTCCGGTAAATCTGCAATCAACTCCACATATGTTTTGTCATCGGCAGCACCGGTACCGAACAAAATGTCAGGTCGGCGCACCAGCGATATCGAAGTGCCATATTCAGGCACAATGGTAGTATCGGCTTGGAACGGACTGCCTGTTGCGGTATCGTAGACATAATCGGCGGAAAGCGTCTTACCGTCGGCAGCAGCATATGTGTTATAAAAATAGTTATAAATATACGGGTCAGGATTTGCGTTGGCATTGGAACCAAAGACACCCAGCATCGGCTTGGTTTTAGCCGATTCCAATACCTCAACGGCTGTCTTCCCCGCTGAATCGACCAAACTGGCAGAAGTAACCAGATTTGCACCTAAAAATTCCGGTGCGGTTTGTGCGGCGCGATGCGCAGCCACTGTCACAACACTTTTATCTACTACCATAGGCGAGGTAGGGTGGGTCCAGGTTGCATCGGTTGCACTGGCAATACCCGCCATAGAAAGGATAAGCGTTAAAATTACTGATAAACTGATTATAGATTTTTTTTTGTTAGACATGTTATCGTTGTCCTCCTTAAATATATATTTTTTTATTATAATTGTGTAAACAATTATGCATTTTGTAAAATTGTTACGGCGTAGATTAAGATTATCAAACCGCTACAATACAAAAAAACTGAGCGCATAGCGAAATGAGCCTAAATAAACCTTACAATTCTTATAAAATTCCCTGTAAAAGGATATGTACAGCTCATATTCCGCATCATTTACGTCTATATCACCGTAATTGGCCTTTATGTATATGTCGGTAAGGCGTTCCATATTAACCGCACCCTGTGTAAAATGATTTAGCCGACGGGCGCTCCTGCATACGTACTCCGAGGGTGTATCGGATTCTCTTTTCTCAAGTCCGAGCCATCTGAACTTTTGCAAATAGAAGTGATAAAAATTGATCACCTGGTTTTTTTTGCTTTGTTGTAAGGTCTTTCGATACCAATGCCTGCGCATCAAAAGTTTGCCCAGTATCGCTATCGCTATAGCTAAAGGAGCAGCAATCATCAAATAATGGTACGTTAGAAGGCGCCGGATATATCTGATCGCATAAAATGATTTTTGATCATCCCCAGGATCCATAGGATCAATCCGATAATCAGGCAATGTCTGTTCCGGCTGAGAACTTTCGATATGGGTTTCCGGTTTGTCCGCCTGATCCTGGTTCTGTGAAGTACGCTTAGTATCGTCGGTATGCCGGGTGCTCTGCTCAGGGTCAATCAGAATACGTTTAGATGATACCCCGGTTTTTTCGAGCACCTCCAAAGACTGAAGTCGGGTTATAAGCTTTAATTCTCGAGTGGGTAAGTCAAGCGGCTCTATCTGCGTAACGTAAATGTTAAATCCCATGCCCACGACAAGCGCCGTCAATAGCCCCGCTATAGCAAAAAATGCCGCAAAGGATGTTTTAACCGTTATGGTATGTAATACATTGTATTGATATATCTTACAGGTCGGCATCGTGGCCGAGGCCCAAATAAACAGCAAAAATCCCCAGAAAAAATGCTCGTACCCGAGAAAGACCACTGCAGCCAGAATATACGCTCCTAATACGAAAAGTAACACAGCACCGGTTCTGGTACGCGAGAGCAGATAAACCAGCAATGCAAAAAAAATCAAGATAGTGTAATATACATGACCGTTTGCCTCAGGGTCGGTGGATAGGGTAGCAAAAATTTGATTTCCCTTGATATAAAACAATACAAGAATCACCACGGCAACAAAGGCAATAATAGAAATAGCAATAGTTTTTTTGTTATAACTGCATAAAAACAGAATTAGAAAAACCGATAATGTCATTACAAGTAGCCATATACCATTGCCCGCCAAAGCAGCAGGGAGATAAAAAGCCTGAAAAACATTGATTGTCAGCCCTGTTGTCATCAACGCACACAAAACATAATCCCATGCGCTGTATCTTAAATATTCCAACAGTTTCATAAAATTAACCCCCTTTGCTTAATTCTTCGGCAGAAGATATTACATAGTAAGGTATACCCGCTACCTCCAGACGTTTGAGCGGCCTCAACAATTCAACCCGCTGTTCACCATATACCTGCCGCGGCACCACAAAAAAGAGTAAAGGATTTCTCTTAGTATTTTTTATCTGCAACAAAGCCTGGATTGCATCCTCGGCGAGAAAAGCCGTGCAATAGGCAATGTTACTCTGGGCATACAACGAATTTGCCTCCTTGCGAAGGAGCCGACTTGCATCATGGGTCCCGGATTCCAAGGTTATTATGGGTAACCAGGCCAAAAATTCTCCATATTCGTGCAAATCAACAGGGTTATAACGCCGCTTTTGTTCACTTCGGTCATAATAGAAGATTTCATAATCCATGCCATTTTTCTTGGCATAACTGCAAACAGACAATCCTGTCTCAACTAAACAGTCAAATATATCCATCAATATCTCCGATGGGTATGCCGGGGATACAAAATTCAGTATTACCGAAATACCGCTGGTACCATGGCTTTCCATCTGTTTTATCATATATGCCCCTGTATGAGCGGAAAGCTTCCAATGCATAATCTTAATCGGATCGCCGAGCACATATTCGCGCGCCCCGCAATAGTCCATACCATCTATCGTGGAAGGCGTAAAGGAATACCTGCTCTCAAGCAGGGCGTTTTCGGACACCCTCAACCTGGACAAATCATAAATCTTCGGCGTAACCTGTACTTCATAACGCCTGTCATTTTTAATTGTAAAGACAGATATGCCTAAAATATCATAAATTTTGATTTGCTGCAGGCCACCGTTGTAGGTGCCGATATGATCGAAACGTACCGTAAAAGTTAATTTACGCTGTTCGTAAGAACCCAACGTAAGGCTCATAACCCTGACGTCATCGGTATTGCCAAATAAGTCGGAAACATATAACAATGCCTCTAATTTTGGAAACACCAAAATCGAATGATTTTTCACATTAACGGTGAACTCAACGGCGGTACCCCTTTCACAAATTGAAAAGTTACACATTTCCGTATAGGAAATATACCTTTTCAAGAGCAACCCATATGCGACGGAAACCGTAGCGGCCAGGAATACCGACAAAACCGGCAAAAAACCGTAAATATTATTCATATAGAACGCAGGCAGAGCGGCACACGCCAAAACCAATATATAAAATATCAACATACGCAGTAGGCGATGTTTTTGCATAAAGTTAAAGTTTGTTTTTATCCCTCTTTTCTTCATCAACCTGTCCTACTCCCGGGCCATCGGCACCAAGACACTGCTGAGCATTGAAGCAATAATTTGGGTAGTAGTCTTTTTGTTGGTTTTCGCTTCATGAGAAAGCATCATCCGATGTCCGAGAACATATGGCACCAAGTATTTCACATCATCAGGAATTACATAGTCACGGCCCTGATAGAGAGCATAGGCGCAACAAAGACGATAGAGGGCGATACCGCCGCGGGGGCTACTGCCCAACAAAACATCGGGATTATTACGGGTAGCGTTAACAATCTCTACTATATACCTTATGATCATCGGACTGACATAAACTTGTCTTGCCGTCTTCTTCAGTACCAGCACGTCCTCTCCCGTAGCCACAGGTTGCAAATATTCCTTAATATTGTGTTCCATGGCCACCACTTTCATTTCATCATCCGGCGTGGGATAACCGATGGAAACCTTTATCAAAAAACGGTCGATCTGTGCTTCCGGCAAAGGATAGGTGCCGAACGATTCCAGCGGATTTTGGGTAGCCAATACCATAAAGGGTTGCTTGAGTATATAAGTATTCGAATCAACAGTAACCTGCTGTTCCTCCATCGCTTCCAACAAGCTTGACTGTGTCTTGGCCGAGGCACGATTTATTTCGTCGGCCAACACGATATTACTCATAATGGCACCCGGGCGGAATTCAAATTCACCGGTTTTTTGATTGTATATGGAAAAGCCTGTAACATCTGAAGGCATGATATCCGGCGTAAATTGAATGCGTTTAAAATCGCAGGACACCGATTTTGCTAATGCATGTACTAAGCTGGTTTTGCCTACACCCGGCACATCCTCTATGAGCACATGGCCGCCGCTGATCAAAGCGAGTACCACCAATTCTACCACCGGCCGTTTCCCAATAATCACGGTCTCAATGTTATCCATAATCTGATTGAGCAATCCACGCGCTCTTTTCACTTCGATGTCACTTATCCTTGTCTCTGATTTTCCCAACTTTATTTCTTTCATATCTAACTGCATGCTATTCGTTTTCATATAAATACCTCATCAATCATTCTTTTGTGGTTATTCTTCTATCTTCGGTTCCCACCAGAAGACTACCGTTTTTGTTT
>CAZVFS010000025.1:5916-10001 GCA_964626575.1 uncultured Alkaliphilus sp.
CCCTGCCGTTCCTGTCGTGATGCCATGGCAAATTGTGATAACGCCTCCCAGTTGATAAAGGGTTTTTTAGTCTTATCCATTGTTTTCTGTTCCTTTCTATAAATTGATCTATACTAATCAACGATTGGTGAACAAATACGCATCAATCGCCCTTTATGGTCGAAAAATTCCACCAGTTTTACAGAAATACCATAAGCCTCTTTCAAATTTTTCTCAGTGACGATATCTGTACAAAAACCGAACAATAAAGGTTCGTCCCTTTGAAGTAGGACAACCGTCGATTGGCATATAAAAGCATGATCCGGGGTATGGGTGGTCATCACGACCCCGATGCCTTTATCTTTTAAATCACAGATCTTGCTCATCACACGAATCATATTGCCATAATCCAAATTAGCCGTAGGTTCGTCCAAAACAAGAAAATTCGGTTCTTGAGCTAATGCACGTGCCAACATCACCAATTGCCTTTCGCCGCCGGAAATATCGGTATAAGCCTTATCATGCAGATGATCAATACCCATATCAACCATCGCCCCTTCGGCAATCCGATAATCGAGAGCGGTAGGTTGTCCAAAATAGCTGATGCTATTGATGCGGCCCAATAATACCACATCACTCACCTTATAAGGAAACGGCGGCACATGAAACTGTGAGACATAGGCCATATGTTTTGCCATTTTGCCGGGAGACCAACGTTCAATATTTTCACCGTCGACCAATATTTCTCCCTGCCGTTTTTTTATCAATTTTAAAATGGTCTTAAACAGTGTGGTCTTTCCTATACCGTTGGGACCGAGAAGACAGCAAATCTCCCCGCCTGACACGGAAAAATTCACATCCTTGAGCACAGGCGGATACCCTTCGTAACCGCAAAACACATTATACAATTCAAGTTTCATTCCCAACCCTTCCTTTGTTGAAACAACACTATCACAAAAATCGGTGCGGCAATTATACTGACAATCGAACCTATGGGAAACACGCCCGAATAGCCAAAATAGAACAAAGCGGAGATATCGCGGCAAACCAATAACAGTATACCCCCAAAGATTCCACTGGCATAATATATCTTTTTAAAGTTAGAGCCGAACAAATAGCGGGATATATGCGGAACAATTAAAGAAACCATGCCCACGCTCCCGCAATGTACCATTGCGGCGGTAATCATTACGGTACCGCAAATAAGGGCCACAGAGCGCACAATTTTCGGGTTGATTCCCAGAGTAAAGGCATCGTCGTCAGAAAAACAAACCGCATTGAAGCTATAACGCAACAGGTGAACGGGGATTATGCTGACTATAAAAGCTACTCCCAATATGATAAAACTTATCGTTTGTATGTTGATATAAATGCCGGAAGATATTTCTTGAAATACAATGAGCAGTTCATCTTCCATTTCAAAACGATAATAGGTGATAAGTACATTGATAATCTGTGAAATTGCCGCCCCTACCAGAAGCATATCTGTGGCAACAAACCTTTTGCCCCGTGAAATAATCCTTCCTGTTGATATAACAACCAATAAAACGGCTAAAGCAAATCCATAACAATACAGATAACGTTTTGATGTCATAAAATAGGCGGCATTTGCGTATTGCAAGACTAAAACAAGGATGCCCAATTCAATGCCGCAGGCTACACCAAGCATAGTAGGCGCGGCAATAGGATTGCGAAATACTCCCTGATATAAAGCGCCTGCCAACGCCAACATTACTCCCGAAACCACAGTAATCACACTGATTTTGAAACGGGCTATCGTTTCAAAATAAAGCGGCAACCTAGCGATAATTGCCTCACTTTCCAAATATACAGGCAAATTAAACCATTTGGCAACTGTGAGTCTTAGCCAGGTGAACAAATTTTGCATAGCCGTCATAGGTGAAATCAAGGCTACCTGTGAAGTACGCAGACACATAGAAAATGCAAATAGCAGGATAAAAGCTGTTATGCTTATCATAAACAGCCTGCGTGACTTGCGCTGCTCTTCGATATGAAAATCATGTAAACTGCTTATATTGAGTACATCATGCCCAGTCAGCATTTCGCCTTCTCCTATATATAACCAAAAATATGATAAAGAGCATTCCACCGGTTAAACTTGTGGCAAGATTGATATTTGATCCGTAACCCACCGATACGGCAAATGAATACACCGACAGCATTACTATTCCCCCCAGAAGCATAGAGGCCGGAAGCAAAACCTTATAATCCGGTCCCACCAACAGTCTGCCGATATGCGGGATTATCAATCCGATGAACCCGATCTGTCCACAAAAAGAAATAATCACCGCTACCATAACCGTGCATACGGCCACGAGTATATTACGAAACAAACCCACACGCATACCCATGGAAAGCGCTTCGTCATCACCGAATACCAGTACATTAATTTTGCTGCGCAAACTGAGTAGTACCAAAAGACAAACAAAAATCGGCACACCGACTAACACCAAGTGCTCCAGAGTAAACGTGTTATCAAACGTGCCCATCATTAAACCGCGTACGGCATTGGTACGCAAATCCCCGGGGTTAGTAAGCACGATATAATATTGTATAAGCCCCACTATACTGTTTACCAGAGAAGAAAACAAAAACCCCGTCAAGATCAGCGGCAGGGTAGATAATTTCCCACGACCGGCCATTTTTGAAATTCCGACAACAAGAATAATCCCCACGAAACAGCCCACTAATATACATATCCCTTGTATGTTGCGGTGAAAAACGTTCATCTCCTGATAAATAGTCTGTAATTCACTGTACTTGATACTGATAGAACTTCCATCGATACAAAAATATACATATAATACCCCGCCCAACAGGCCGCCTGCCTGCACACCCAGTGTGGTTGGGCTAGTCATTGCATTGCGGAATGAACCTTGATAAACCGCTCCACAGCCTGCCAGTGCCGCACCCACTAAAGCTATAATACAGTGTCTGAATATAACAAAATGGATACCGTTAGTAGCGCCGCGGCCTAGAACAAAATTAGAAAAATCCTGTACCTTTCGAGAAACAATTTGCAGATACCATGCCAGAGACAGATTATTCCCATAGAAATTTACCGTTAAAAAAACCGAACATATGTAAGCCAAAACCAGGCCGATAGAAAGGATGATGATACCCTTACTTTTTTTGCTCACCCCAAGACGCTTTATTTCCTTATCCTTGAAGATGTTCTTTTCTTCAGCATCAATCCGCATTTGAATTTTTGACCCTGCATTATCTTGTGACCTTGTACTATAAATTGCAACCCCACCCCCTTTTTCACAGCGCCGCTACTTTTCATTGAGAATACGGTCTATCTGTTGTTCGGAAAGCTCATATCGATAGAATTTTTTATAAAATGTCCGCACAGTTTCACGAACCTCATCCTCGGTATATGCATTATGAAACTTCCAGGCTATCCAAACCGGTTCGAGAATACTTTCCATAGAGCCATCGGTCCAACTTGCTGCGCCGCCGGGATTGACATATATCCGGTAATCGCCCACTATGGTTGTTTTTATGATATTGCCATCCTCGTCTAAAAAACCATAGTCACTGATAATGCCACTTTTAGAAGTGATTTTGCCATAATTTTTCCACATCTGATTGGTTTGTATCTTCTCTTTGATTTCATGATCGGCAACTATTATTGCCGGAAAATCAGCCGAGCCCAATTGAATTCCCCCTACCTTGGTTAACAACTCATTGGTGGCTTGTGCGGTCCCGACACCGCCACTATAAGTGAGCAGACGTGTTGTCGGGGCTAGCGGACTTACGAACCACCTGCATTCTATATTGAAATCTTGATAGATAGCCGATGTATTTACAACCCCCGCAAGGCCCATATAATAACTCAGCGGACTTGTAGAATATCCGCTGCGTGCCAGGGCAACGCCGCTCCCTTCCATAGTTATACGATTTTCGTTATACATCTTGTAATGTGCATGGTCATCCCATTCGGATACAAATAGGGAATATTTGCCTGAATCATACGTCCCGGAAAGAAACTTAACTCCATTTTTATATTTATCGTTGTTATAATCTACCTGATTATGGGCAAAACGGGGCACTTTTCGACCGATATCATTGACGATAGACCT
>CAZVFS010000025.1:10101-15895 GCA_964626575.1 uncultured Alkaliphilus sp.
CTACGCTCCGGGGAATTTCAATAATTCTTCCATATGCATCGACAATATGTTTTGCATTCGGATCATCCGACAACCGGATAGCATTCTCGTCCTTAGTCATGGAATCCCCGGCTCCGTCCCCGCTTGAAACAGATACTTCGTCCTTTTTCTGTTCTGTCTTTATATCCAAAGATGAGTCCTCATCGTATTCTACATCTGAGGTAATCTTTTCACTCTCTTGCTCTCCCAGCACAGGCGCATCCCTTTCCTGGCCCCGCTGGGTTTTGGATTCATCCACCTCTTCCTTGGGAGACAGATCTTCCACTTGCTCAGATGTTTCAGGCTGATTATCTATGACCTTAGTTTCATCCTCCAAATCAACCTCCTGCGCCTGCTGGGTATAAATAACCTGCTCTAATGTTGGGCTTGGACGACAAGAGGTCAAACAAGGGACTAACAAACAAATAATTATTCCTATAAGTTTTTTTCTCATAAAAACGACCTCTCTTACCGGTTGTATTCTTCCAAATCTACCGGTTATAAATAAAAATATAAATGGCACATCTGAACAAGGGTGGACTTTTACTACCTTAATATTTCCATTTAAAGCCACTATTGAACATAAAAAAATAAGCGTGTGAAATCAAAACCAAGGATAACACACGCTTAATCGTCTATGCGCGGAGTACAATTGGTTCTTCTCAAACACGGAAAGCTTGATAATTTCTTATACAAACTCATCGGCCTAATCATCGTAGACTGTTTTTGTCCTTAGATAAGTCGGCTCGAACCATCAGTCAATATTTTACCATCATTATATGGTCCTGAAGTATCAATGTCAAGGAGATTTATAGAATTTCGACTTTTTTCGAGTTTTCTCGAGCTTCCGTAAAGGTGGGATTCGGAATGACGGGATAAGGGAAATGTTGTAGAATTGTAAAGGCGACCTGCGGTCGCCTATCATTATTTTAGCCTACTGAATAAGGAATTAAAAAAATTTTTTATCGCCTCTATAATCCGCTGTAGCAAAGATTTTACCTGTTCATTCTCCTTTAATGTTTTATCTATTTTTTCACCGATTCCTTTTAGCTGATTTTTTATTTCCTCTGTACTCAGATTTAGTTTGTTTATTTTCTCCATTAATTTGGAGATACTATCGATCTGTTCTGTACTTAGATTGATATCTAAACGTCCTGCTATATCTATTATTATCTTTTTTATTTCCTTTGAGCCTTTTGCTCCCTTTTCAACGACCTTCTCTTTAACCGCCTTTATCAGCTCGGTCGCTTTTTCTTTTCCTATCTCTTCACCGAGTTCCCCTGTTTTAATAACCTCTTCATTTGCTACTCTTTTTTGTTCCTTATTGATTTTCTTACCTGTGGCCTGTTCAAAGGCTTTCAGTATCCCCGTAAGCGCCCCTGTTCCGGAAACCGAAAATGGTGCGGCCGCAATTACTTTAGCATCTTTAACACCGGCCGTAACCAGGGCATTTCGATACATATCTTTGGTCACCCAAGATATATTGTAGGTTTCTACTTCAATCCCCGAACCTTTTTCCAGCACCTCGACATATGCGGATGATATAGTTATTTTGCCTATTTGCTCTTCGGGTGCTATGCCTTCCAGAAACGCTCTCTCTTCTTCATTATTTACTTCTATTATCTGTGTCGTTTCTTTGGACACATTGAAAAGCTTTAAAATCTGTTCTCTTTGTGCCTCATTAAGGTCCTTGGCCAAGGTTACAACTATGGTATTATCGGCATATACAAAAATATTGAATATAGAAATAAAAGCTAACATTATAATTATATATTTCACTGACCTTTTTTTCATCATTTCCACACCCCATCTGGTTTTATTCTTTATTTTGCCACATAATATATACCTTATACCAATAAGGACCGATTTGAAACATTGGGTGAAGCAAAAAGAACCGTCCTCAATGCTTCAGTTCCTTCGCTACGCTCAGGATGACAAAAAAGCGGGAAGGGTGCTTTTTCACACAGGCCGACGGCGAGTTATGTGATAACTAGTACGCCTTAGCCAAATACACCATATGTTTAGCCTTCCTATCACAAAAAGCACATTTATCCCCTAAGTTTTCTTGCTCAAACGGGATGCATCTTATAGTAACACCGGTTTTATCTTTAATGTTCTCTTCGCATTCTGTCTCCCCACACCACATAGCTTTGACAAAACCGGGTTGCACATCCATGATCTCTTCCATTTCATCAAAAGTTTTTATTGTGTAAGTCTTTTTATCTCTCATAATTGTGGCTTTGTATAACAAATTATAATTTATATCCCCTAGCAATCTTTCAACAGTTTCCTCTAAATCATCTAGGGAGACAGCCTCCTTTTCTAATTCGTCCCTTCTGAACAATATAGCTTGCCCTTTCTCTATATCTCTGGGACCTATTTCTATCCTTATCGGAACACCTTTCATCTCCCATTCGTTAAACTTCCAGCCGGGGGAATAGTTTTCGCGATCATCCAACTCAACCCTAAATTCATCCTTGAGCCGGTTAAATAGTTCCTGCGCTTTATCTAATACGCCCTCCTTATGGAACGCTATCGGTACTATAACCACCTGAACAGGGGCTACTCCCGGGGGCAATACCAACCCTCTGTTATCTCCATGGGTCATTATAATTCCACCGATTAACCTCGTAGAAACGCCCCAGGATGTATGATATGGATGTTTGAGCTCCCCATCCCTATCTGAATAAGTTATATCGAATGCTTTCGTAAAATGTTGCCCTAAATTGTGGGAAGTTCCGGCCTGTAATGCCTTACCGTCATGCATCAAGGCTTCCATGGTATAAGTAACATACGCTCCGGCAAACTTTTCTCTTTCGCTTTTCTTTCCTACGATAACAGGCATTGCAAGCAGTTCCTCCGCAGTTTCTTTATAAATATCCAACATTTGCAGGGCTTCTTCCTCTGCCTCATCATATGTCTCATGCAAGGTATGGCCTTCCTGCCATAAAAATTCGGAAGTCCTCAAAAACGGTCTCGTGCTTTTTTCCCAGCGCACAACATTACACCATTGATTATATAAAAACGGCAAATCTCTGTAGGATTTTAACCATCTTGAATACATCTCACAAATAATAGTCTCCGATGTCGGCCTGATACAGAGTCTTTCCGTCAATTCTTCGTCTCCGCCATGAGTAACCCAAGCTACTTCAGGTGCAAAGCCCTCTACATGTTCTTCTTCTTTCTTCAAAAGGCTCTCCGGTATCAATAGTGGAAAATAACAATTTTTATGTCCGGTGTCCTTAAATCTCTTATCTATATATTTCTGTATGTTTTCCCAAATGGCATATCCATAAGGTTTAATAACCATAAAACCCCTGACCGGTGCATAATCTACCAGATCGGTCTTTTTTATAACGTCCGTGTACCACTGCGCAAAATCTACTTCCATCGGTGTGATCTCCTCAACAAACTGCTTTTCATTCTTTGACATGTTTATGTCTCCCTCCTAATCGATTTATGTAATACCGTTTGCCCCTACTTTTTAACTATACTGACTATTGATTTAGCAGCTATTCCTTCACCCGTACCTATAAAGCCCAGCCCCTCTGTAGTTGTAGCTTTAATATTTATTTTGTCAACCTCAATATTTAAAACCGATGCAATATTATTTCTCATCTCTTCAATGTAAGGTGCCATTTTGGGTTCCTGAGCAACAATAATGGTATCTAAATTGTTAATAACATATCCCTTGGAATTTATTAAAATACCGACCTTACGTAAAAGCTCCAAGCTATCTGCGTCCCTATATCTTTCGTCCGTATCCGGAAAGTGTTTGCCGATATCGCCCAGAGCCGCCGCACCCAATATAGAATCTTTGATGGCATGCAACAAAACATCCCCATCCGAATGCCCCAGTAATCCCTTTTTATAGGGAATATTCACACCGCCTATTATCAACTTTCTATCTTTTACGAGACTATGCACATCGTACCCTATTCCTATCCTCATCCTTAGATATTCTCCCTTTTTTTTAAAATCCCTTCACCCAATATAAGGTCCTCCGGCGTTGTAATTTTTATATTTTCATAGCTTCCTTCTATAATCTTTATGATATGCCCTAATTTTTCGACAAGCATAGCATCGTCGGTAACCTTTATGTTATCGGCCCGTAACTTTTTATAGGCCTCCAAAAGCAGTTTGTGTTCAAAGGCCTGTGGTGTTTGCACTGCCCATAATATATCCCTATCCGGAGTATAATCTACTTCCATATTTTTATTGACTACTTTGATTGTGTCCTTTACACGTACGGCGACAACACATGCGCCCGCATCTTTTGCCGCCTTTATGCTTTTTTCTATGATATTGCCGGTAATAAACGGCCTCGCGCCGTCGTGTATTAATACAATGTTGCAATTCACATCTATCGCTTTCAATCCATTATAAACGGAATCCTGCCGCTCTGTTCCGCCTTCTATTATTTTAACAACCTTTTTAAAGTTATATTTATGTATGATATCTTTTCTAGCCAAGTCTATTTCGCCCTTACCCACCACTAGAACTATTTCGTCTATTGAGCCCACATTTTCAAAAACCTCTATAGTGCGGGCAACTATAGGCTTACCGGCTAAGAGTATGTATTGTTTATTATAACCTTCCCCCATGCGTTTTCCTTTGCCCGCCGCAACAATAATAGCACTGATTTTCAAAATTTCACCTTCTTTTCTATGTGTATATTATACACGTTTTTGTCGTATAGATAAATAGGTCCCCCCACTGTTTAGTAGGGAGACCTTTTAATTTAACTTATTATACCGGGGAATTGCAATCACATGCATTTTTATTAAGTATTTATATCATGTCGGTAAGGACTTATATAACTATGCGGTTCTGTCTACCATTGCCTTAGGCTTTGCAAAAATCATACGGCCTGCGGCTGTTTGCAAGACACTCGTCACTAATACGTCTATGGTTTGGCCTATGTACCTCTTTCCACCTTCCACAACAATCATAGTGCCATCGTCCAGGTAAGCTAATCCTTGGCCTGTTTCCTTCCCGTCCTTCACTATCTGTACAAGCATTTCTTCTCCGGGTAATACTACAGGCTTGACAGCATTAGCCAACTCGTTGATGTTAAGCACAGGCACACCCTGAAATTCTGCTACCTTGTTTAAATTATAATCGTTGGTCACAACTTTGCCATCTAATACCTGAGCGAGTTTTAACAGTTTGGAATCCACTTCTACAATATCCGAAAAATCCTTTTCATATATCTTTACTTCAATATCCAATTCTTTTTGAATCGTGTTTAAAATATCAAGACCCCTTCTTCCACGATTGCGCTTTAATACGTCTGAGGAATCTGCTATATGCCTCAGTTCCTCCAATACAAAACCCGGGATTACTAAAGGGCCTTCCACAAATCCTGTTCTGCAAATATCAGCAATACGTCCATCTATAATAACACTGGTATCCAATACTTTAGCAGAACCCTGGTTATCTTTTTTAGCACCACGTTCTTTGAATACACCCTTTTTAAATATGTCCTGCGTACCTGACAATTCACCCGTTTTCTTTGTAGCAACTTTAATCCCGAGATAACTCATAAATATATAGATTAAAACAGATACAATGAATCCAAGCAACGGAAACGGCATAATGTTGGTAATTAAATTTGTAATTAAATAAGAAATTATGAGTCCAATTATTAATCCTACCGACCCTAAAATAATGTCTATGGTAGGCACCTTAGAGAGCTCCTTTTCTATCTTATTAACAGCCTCCCTACCTTGATTGATCAACCAAGGTGATAATATGAATAACATAACTCCACTTG
>CAZVFS010000026.1:0-2061 GCA_964626575.1 uncultured Alkaliphilus sp.
GAATTATTTTTCATCAACATGCTCAATCATGAGTATGATATAATAGACTTGCGATGAGAAGCACAAGGGGCGGTCTTTGACCGCCCCTTTAAATCCTGTTATTTAGATTGATAAACATCATTTACCCTATCCTGTAAATATACATTTGTATAAGTACCGGAGGGAATGTCTTTATACATTTTATGCCCTTCATCGATACAATCAGGACAGGCATCCCTCGGAATAGTTATAGCAAATATGCTGTATCCGATGTCACCCCTGGATTTAATTGTGTTTACTCCCGAACATTTTTTGCAGACCGTAAATCTTTGTGTTTGGCTTTCTAATATTCCATCCGTATCATAATAAATCCGTCTTGATCTCTCAACATGGGTTGCTTTTTTATAATTTTCGAGCCTCAGGTTATCTTTATTCTTCCACAAGTTATATATTTTTTCGCATTCCTCATTTATATATTCCGTAATCCTGTCAGGCTGTTTTAACCTGTCTTTGTCGTAATCAGGTTCTTTAACATGGGAATAATCAAGGCCTGCCATGGCCAGTATTATACCCAGATTGATATAAGGCAGCGCCCCTTCTATAGAATATCCACCTTCAAGAACAGCAACATGGGGGTTTAATATATCATTAAGTTTTGCATATCCTTGTGCCGTAAAATTCATATTTGTGATAGGGTCTGAATAGTGATTATCTTGGCCGGCGGAATTTATAATAATGTCCGGCTTATAGTCATCCAGTATAGGCATAACCACATTATTAAGTGTATATAAAAAACCTTCCTCACCTGTTCCCGGCGGAAGAGGTACATTTATATTATATCCGTAAGCGCCGGGGCCACCAAACTCGTCCACAGATCCTGTGCCCGGGTAGAGGGTCCTGCCGTCCTGATGGAATGAAATAAACAAGGTGTCCTTGTCGTTCCAATATATATCCTGGGTCCCATCGCCGTGGTGGCAGTCGCTATCGATTATTGCTATCCTAAGTGGACCATACTGTTGGCGTATCCTTTCCAGCATTATTGCTTCTATATTTACTATACAAAATCCCCTATCGCCGTAGACAACCCTTTGAGCATGATGTCCTGGTGGACGGACAAGAGCAAAGGACTTATCCACTTCTTTGTCCATTACCGCCTGAAAGGCTTTTATGGCTCCTCCCGCCGATATCAAATGGGATTCCGTGACCCTGGATTTTACATCAGGAACACAAAAATGAACTCTTTCAATGTCTTTTTCCTCAGCTATAATTGGGTTGTAGGATTTTATACCTTCAATATCCTCTATTCCTTCTTCAAAAATTTGGTCCTGTGTGTATAAAAGTCTTTCTTCCCTCTCCGGATGGGTTTTGCTGATAGCCCAATCAAAAGCGGGGAAAAACACAAGCCCTAATTTGTTTCCAGATTTAATCATTTACTTCACCTCTTAACTCCTGAATAAGTCCAGGTTTTACCTGGGCCTTTATCCGTATATTTTTGCCGCCGGTATAAAAACCCCGCACCATATTAAAGCTGCTTTCTTCTACTATTTCAGTTTCTATAGTATTCTCTTCGGCACCTAGGGATAGTGCAGATTCTTTCAGCAGTTCAACAGCCCTTTGCCTAGCATTGCCTAAAGTATAATTTTCACTTATTTTTTCATATACCCCTAATTCGGGAACAGAGAGTATCTGCCGTTCGGTATCAGCCACCATGGTTATTTCCGTAGTAGTTTTTGCAAGAGCGGCACCAATTGCGTTGGCCACGTCATAACTTTTGGGGAAATAGCAGGGCAGATTAAATTTTTCTTCCAGTATAGGAGCCAATATATCGGCAGGGCCGCCTATAATATTGATAAGACTGGGCTCAACCTTTTTGCCGTACAATAATTCCTTTATGGTATAGACTGGTTTACTATTAATCTCCCGTAAAAGTTCATTTACCTTGTTTTTAATTATGGAAGCCATGGTTTCAAGCACTGTTTTTGCTGTATCTTCTACCGACAAATTCAGCTGTTTGCCCAATATTTTCATAGCTTCATGTGCTCTCCCCTTATCGCCTTCGTTTATATTGCCTAGGACTATCAT
>CAZVFS010000026.1:2161-13300 GCA_964626575.1 uncultured Alkaliphilus sp.
TTTTTTTCCGATGCGTCCAGATTCATTGTTCCGCCGTCAGCCTTTAATATAAATACGGGTGCGTTTATTCCTTCTTTTTCTAGGGATTTTTTAATATAAAGAGCAAAGTCTCTAAAGGTATCGTATACGGCAGAATTTAGATAAGAAGTAAATACCCTCCTAGGGAAATTTAGTTTACCGGACAGGGTATGTCCCATGGTGACATGAGAAAAATTCTCGTTTATGGCATTGTTTATCTTTATTTCATGGTTTGGATTTCTGGTAGAAAATTTCGTAATTACGGCGCAATGTTGTATATTTTTCTCCCTGAAGAGCTTGACACCTTCTCGTATTTCTGATGAGTCCAGGCCTTTAACTATTTCACCGCGATGATCAACATATCCCGAAATAAATATGTTTTCATCACCGCAAGCTAAAAATTTATTATTAAGGCCCGGGCCGGATTGAATAATAACACCTACCGGTGAGGTTTTATCCTCCACAATCGCATTGGTAGATACAGTAGTGCTTAAATTTATTCTTTTAATTTTAGATTTATCATAATTCTCCAGCAATATGCTCAGAGCGCTCCAAATGGATTCAAACAAATCATCCCTATTGGTAGGCTGTTTTACTGTTTTTAATATTTTCCCGTCTTCTATAATAACCGCATCTATATTAGTTCCTCCCATATCTAAACCTACAATCAATTTTCAGACCTCCTCATTATCGTGGCATCTAATTATATTGTATATTTAAAGCAATTTTTTATCAAGGTGATAAAATAACAATTGTGGGGAAATGCTGTTATCACACATATCGAAGATATGATAAGATATATTAAAAGGTTTTGCCTGAATTGTAAAAAACGATGGGAGGGATTATTGTGACTTATTCACCTAAATTATCATCTGCATTTAATGATACATATCTTAGAAGTCGTCATATTTCACCACAATCAGGTATGTGTTCTTTTTGCACGGAAGAATGTGAAGGGACTTGCGAGATTGCTCTGGCGGCAGTTTTAGGAGCACGGACAGTATACCCAACAAATACCGGGGCCAATCAGATTGCTTCCGAAAAGGATTATCCAATCGATTTTTCACACTTTAATATCAATGGGCATGTTTTCGGGGCTATCGGGGCTAATTCAAATTATGAAGAGGCTACTATATATCATGTAAAATTGGAAAGAGAATTTGGGAAATTTAATCCTGTTAAATTAACTATGCCGATTGTTTTACCTGCACTCATTAAATTAAATTGGAAGGACTATTTTGGCGGAGCAGCGATGGCAGGGGTGGTGAGTGTAATAGGGGAAGGTGCCAGAGACAGGGATCCTGAGTTGAAAATTGAAAATGGCAAGGTCATAGAATTTCCTATTTTAGAAACCATGCTGGATTCCTTTCGTAAGTATTATCGGGGCTATGGCCAGATTGTATTGCAGTGCAATGTTGAGGATGATATGCTCGGGATTCCTGAATATGCAATAAAAAAATATGGGGCGGAAGCAATTGAATTTAAATTTGGACAGGGCGCAAAGGGGACACAGCCGGTAGTCAGGATAAAAAACAGAGAACAAGCATTGCAAAAACAGGAAATGGGAGAATTGGTTTTGCCGAATCCTATGGATCCCGAAATCATAAAGGCCTATGAGGAAGGAACCTGCCCGAATTTTCATTCCTATGCGAGGTTACCTCTGTGGGATGAGGATTATTTGATTCCCCGAATTGAAGATTTAAGAAACATGGGGGCTAAAAACATCTATTTTAAAATGGCAGGGTATGATTTAAAGGACCTGGAAAGGGTAATATTAATTGGAAGTAAGGCCAAGGTTGATATGATTACCTTCGACGGTGCAGGTGGAGGCAGTGGCTATAGCCCGTGTAGAATGATGAACGAATGGGGTTTGCCTACAATAGTGATGGAGGACGCTGTTTGTACGATTGTAAACAAATTAAGATCCGAGGGGCATTGTATTCCGGCTATTACAATTACCGGTGGGTTCAGTTCGGAAGACCAGGTATTCAAATCTTTAGCTTATGGTAACGGAACAGTCATGGCTATAGGTTTATGCCGTGCATCCATGACAGCCGCAATGACCGGTAAAAGGATTGGGGATATGATTAAAAGTGGAAATATACCGGGAAATCTCAAAAAATTTGGAAACACTGTGGAAGAGATATATGGGGACTTAGCTGATTTAAGGGCTATATACGGTAAAAAGGCAAATGATTTTTCCCTGGGTGCCGTAGGGGTGTTTTCTTATCTGAACAAAATCGCTTTTGGAATCAAACATTTTGCGGCGCTAAATCGCAAATTTGATATTTCGTATCTGGACAGAAGTGATTTAATTCCCCTGACGAGTGAAGCTAAGGATTTAATTAAAGGGAAATGGTTTGGATAGAGTAAATATGGATTATAAACAACTTAGATCCAGTTCTATATATTGGCACGAATTATGGATATATTAAGGTATACAATTAAATTATAAGTGAATAATTTAGATATTTGTTAAACATGAATTGGATATTCACAATATAAAATAAACCGGGTAGGAGATACATTATATGCACAACAAAGATAAAGACATTGTATTAAGAGAATTGAACACAAATTTAGAAAAAGGTCTTACAGGGGAGGAGGTAATCGAAAGACAGAAAAAGGGCAAAAATGAGTTGACAGCAGTCAAACCCAGGTCCCTGCTTTTTAGAATTCTGGATCAACTGAATGAACCCATGGCATATATATTGATCGCAGCTGCGGGCATTTCCGCTGTCATGAAGGAAATAAACGATGCAATTATAATTTTGGTGGTAATAGTAATAAATGCGGTGGTGGGCCTTGTACAGGAAGATAAGGCACAAAAATCCCTTGATGCTCTGAAAAAACTATCTACCCCTAAGACATCGGTAAAAAGGGACGGGTTCCTAAAAGAGGTTCCTGTTGAGGAACTGGTTGTAGGTGATGTTGTTGCTATTGAGGCGGGCCATTACATACCCGCTGATTTGAGACTTATGGAGGCTGCAAATTTAAAAATAGATGAATCTATATTAACAGGCGAATCTATTCCTGTGGAAAAAACAGATGATACCATTGATGAGGAGAATGTAGCCCCGGGAGACTTAAAGAATATGGCCTTTATGTCCAGTTATGCAACCTATGGCAGGGGGATAGGTGTCGTTACATCTATAGGTATGGACACGGAAGTCGGGAAGATAGCAGCCATGATAGATGAGACCGAACGGGTTAAAACACCGCTTCAGGAAAGATTGGAACAACTTAGCAAATACATAGGGATAGGGACACTTTTAATCTGTTTATTAATATTTGTAATGGCTGTTATACAGGGCAAAGACCTTGCAAGGATGCTTCTGGTAGCCATATCACTTGCAGTTGCCGTCATTCCGGAAGGATTGCCGGCTGTAATCACTGTTGTACTTGCTTTAGGTGTACAAAAAATGATAAAGCAAAACGCCATAGTAAAAAAATTACCGGCTGTAGAAACCCTAGGCTCTGTTAACGTTATATGCTCAGATAAAACGGGGACCATTACACAAAATAAAATGACAGTGGTAGATATATACCATAACGGCAAATTAAAATCGGTAGAGAAACTGACAGAAGAAGATAAGTTATTAGTGAATGGTTTTATGTTATGCAATGATGCCAGTAATGAAGGGGATTTGATAGGAGATCCTACGGAGGTAGCCCTTTTGAGTATGGGAAATACTCTATCGATAAAGAAAAGTGATATAGACAGGGAGTTTCCCCGTATTGATGAAATCCCTTTTGATTCTGACAGAAAGATGATGACAACCGTAAATAAATATAACGGAAAAGAAATTATATTTACCAAGGGTGCCTTGGATCTTGTATTGCAACGAACAACACATATGTTGTTAAACGGCGAAAAAATACCTATTGAAAATTATAAGGATGAAATTTATAAGAATGCTCTTAATATGTCGATGGAAGCCCTGCGGGTATTAGCTTTAGCATATAAAGAGAAGGACAACGGGGAATATGAAAGTAACCTGATCTTAATAGGATTGGTTGGTATGATAGATCCCCCGAGAGAAGAGGTAAAGAAAGCTGTGCAAAGGTGTTACAATGCAGGAATCAGAACCGTAATGATAACTGGGGATCATAAAGATACGGCCTTTGCGATAGCTAAGGGAGTGGGGATTAGTCAAAACATAGAACAAGTAATAGAAGGACAGGCCTTATCAACCATGGCTCAAGAAGAGTTAAATAAAATAATAGATAATTATAGGGTGTTTGCCAGAGTGCAACCTGAGCATAAAGTAATGATAGTAAAAGCACTACAATCTAAAGGGTATGTTGTTTCCATGACCGGTGACGGTGTAAATGATGCCCCCTCCCTGAAAGCGGCCGATATCGGAGTTGCAATGGGGATTACGGGTAGTGATGTATCCAAGGAAGCTTCGGATATGATTTTGACTGACGATAATTTTACTACTATTGTCAAAGCAGTGGAAGCAGGTAGAAATATATACAACAACATTAAAAAAACTGTTTTATTTTTGTTATCCTGTAACCTGGGGGAACTTTTTGCATTATTCACAGCCGTGGTATTAAATTGGCCCATTCCGTTAAGGCCAATTCATATTTTATGGATAAACTTGGTTACAGATACATTACCTGCTCTATCTTTGGGGGTAGATCCTGTCAATGTAGATGTGATGAAAGAAAGGCCAAGGAGCCGGGAAGAGAGTATCTTTGGTGAAAATGGGTTAGCTTACTTGATTTTAAATGGTGCCTTCATAGGAGGTATTACCTTGATAGCCTTTATATATGGGCTTAAGGGTGGAGATTTGGTTCATGGTCAAACTATGGCACTTTTAGTCCTCAGTATGAGCCAATTATTTCACTCTATCAACAATAGAAATCTCAAACAGTCTATCTTTAAAGTGGGCATATTTAAAAACAGGTTTTTAATCTATTCAATAGTACTGGGGATGGCTTTACAAATAGTTATAGTACAGACACCTGTTTTCAACAAAATTTTTAGTACCGTACCGCCGAGTTCCATAGATTGGGTTATAGTTATTGCACTTTCCTTATCTATAATCTTAGTCAATGAGATTGGGAAAGCGTTGTTTTTTGGTCGTGAACGATAAAATAAGGGAACAAAACGAAACGTTACAAAACCCCAATGAATAAGAATAAAAAAGATGGCATAAAATCTTAATATAGTAAAGGCAGGGGGGTTTTGTATTGTTTAATATAAAAGTTAACTATAATACTAAAAGCAGGTATGGTTATATAAAAGGAGAAGTTGATAGTTTTACTTGGTTTGCGTTGGTCCATAAAGAAGATGTTGAATTTGGAATTAATGCGGAAAACTTGGAAATGGGGAAAGGAAGGGTGTCCAGATTATGTTTATATAAGGATATACCTATGCCAAATTATACGAAGAGGCTGATATATGCTAATTACAGGAGGGGCTGGGACGTTTTCAATAAGAGTTATGAAAAGATGGTGCTGGACTTAGTAGGGTATTTGGACAGAATATATTCCATAAAAGCAGTAAAATAAGATTCTCCGATTTTATTTTTGTCAAACAAAATATAGCAGAGTAAAAAGCCGGACAAACAATGTTATAAATATGGCGCAGGCTTTAACAATTTAGCAAGGAAGTTATACAGTCAAAATTTGTAGGCATAAATTGTTCGATATTATATATAAATGTTGCAAGATTTGTATCATATGATATTATTTATATTGTTACGATAAATAGTTTCGAAAAGAGGTGCAACAATAATGAATTTGCCGAACATTATAACTGCTTTACGCTTTGCACTTATACCATTATTTGTAAGGGTGTTTTTTTCTTCTTTGGAAGAGAGTTTACTGTATTCTATTTTAATATTTCTTTTGGCAGGTATAACAGATATTCTGGATGGATATATAGCCAGAAAATATAATCTTATAACTAAATTGGGACAGGCCATGGACCCCTTAGCGGACAAGCTGATGCAGCTGACAGTATTGGTTTGTTTTACAATTAAACAATTTATACCGCTAGGGGTTATAATTATATATGGAATAAAAGAACTTCTAATGATATTTGGCGGCATTCTTTTATATACCAGAAAAAACAAAATGGTATTGCCGGCAAATTCATATGGAAAGATAGCCACTGTAATTTTCTATATTGCTATTCTGGCAATAGCGTTTAATTCTAAATACGGTAAACTATTAATGATAGTTGCAATTTTAGTTACGTTATATGCATTTGTGCGATATGTTGTTGCGGGCATAAAATATGCAAAAAAATCCCCAACACCTAATATATCAGATTGAAATATAGTATGTATCAACATATATTGACAAATACCTTTAAATCATTATAATAAATATTAGTTTTATAAGTACAAACGACAATGATGAAAAAGAGTATTCGTCCTTATTTTGGACGATTTTTTTATTTAGGAGGAATAAAAATGACGAGTAGTATAGAGAAAAATTATAATCCACAAGCCTTTGAAAATCGAATATATAACCATTGGGTTGAGAAAAATCATTTCAGGGCGGAGGTAAATCCGGACAAAGAGCCCTATTGTATAGTGTTGCCGCCACCAAATATTACAGGCGAACTTCATATGGGACATGCATTGGACCATACACTTCAAGATATTTTGATCAGATGGAAAAGGATGCAAGGTTTCGAAACATTATGGCAACCGGGCACAGACCATGCAAGTATCGCTACAGAGGTAAAGGTAGTTGAAAGTATGAAAGAGGAAGGCCTGACCAAATTAGATGTTGGTAGGGAGGATTTTCTAAAAAGGGCCTGGAAGTGGAAAGACGAATACGGTGGTAGAATAGTGGAACAGATGAAAAAATTGGGGGACTCCTGCGACTGGTCCAAGGAACGCTTCACTATGGACGAAGGTTTAAGCAATGCTGTAACGGAAGTGTTTATCAAACTGTATGAAAAAGGATTAATCTATAGGGGCAATCGTATTATAAATTGGTGTCCGGAATGCAAGACATCCCTTTCGGATGCGGAAGTAGAGCACGAGGAGCAGATAGGGCATTTTTGGTATATAAATTATCCTATTAAAGACAGTGATCAAGTGTTAGAAATTGCAACAACTAGGCCGGAAACTATGCTTGGGGATACAGGCGTTGCGGTACATCCGGAGGATGACAGGTACAAGCACCTGGTTGGCAAAACAGCAATACTGCCTTTGGTTAATAGGGAATTGCCTATTGTAGCTGATGATTACGTGGATCCGGAATTTGGAACCGGGGCGGTAAAAATAACCCCATCACATGATCCGAATGATTTTGAGGTAGGGGAAAGGCATAATTTGTCGCAAATCAATGTGATGAACGATGATGCTACCATAAACGAAAACGGTGGCAAATATGCAGGTATGACAAGATACGAGGCCAGGGAAGCTATTGTAAATGATCTTGAAAAGGGAGGATTTATTCATAAAGTTAAAGACCACAGTCATAATGTGGGCCACTGTTACAGATGTGCTACGGCAGTTGAACCATTAACATCGGACCAATGGTTTGTGAAAATGGAACCTCTTGCGATACCGGCCATTAAAGCCGTGAAAGACAACAGAGTCAAATTTGTTCCGGAACGATTTTCTAAAACCTATATACATTGGCTGGAGAATATTAGGGATTGGTGTATTTCCAGACAGTTATGGTGGGGTCACCGTATTCCTGCATATTATTGTAATAATTGTGGACATATAATTGTCCAAAGGGAGAAACCGACTGTCTGTGAAAAATGTAATGGAAATGAATTTAAACAGGATGAAGATGTACTCGATACCTGGTTCAGTTCGGCTTTATGGCCTTTTTCCACATTGGGTTGGCCGGAAAATACCAAGGAGCTTAAGTATTTTTATCCGACAGATGTATTGGTAACAGGTTATGATATTATATTCTTTTGGGTAGTTCGTATGGTGTTTTCGGCGTTAGAATTTATGGGTGACATACCGTTTGAATATGTGTTTATTCATGGGCTTGTAAGGGATGCGGAAGGCCGGAAAATGAGTAAGTCTCTAGGAAACGGTATCGACCCGTTAGAAGTTATAAGTGAATATGGCGCAGATGCATTGAGATTTACCTTAGCCACGGGAAATTCCCCCGGGAATGACATGCGTTTTCATATGGAAAGATTGGAAGCTAGCAGAAATTTTGCAAATAAGCTATGGAATGCCACGAGATTTGTGTTGATGAATCTAGATATCGATTATATTGACAAAAATGACATTGAATTCACCCTAGCTGATAAATGGATAATCTCTAGACTCAACAGAGTGGCAAAGGAAATAACCGAAAATATGGATAAGTTTGAATTAGGGCTTGCAGTACAAAAATTATATGATTTCATTTGGAGTGAATACTGTGATTGGTACATTGAATTGGTAAAACCGGGACTTTACGGTGAAGACACCGATAAAAAGAGGATAGCACAATATACTTTAACCTATGTGCTAGAGAATATCCTAAAATTGTTACATCCATTTATGCCGTTTATAACCGAGGAATTATGGCAGAACCTGCCCACAGTACAAGGAAGTGTGATCGTAGCGAAATGGCCCGGATACAAAGAAAATGAAGTATATACAGTTGCGGAAAAAAATATGGGATTAATTATGGACGCCATTAAAAACATACGTAACATTAGGGCTGAAATGAATGTTGTTCCTTCCAGAAAAGCAAAATTAATTGTATTGACTGTAGATAAAAATGTAGCTAGAATAATATCAGAAAATGAAAAATATTTTATGGCCTTAGCGAGTGTTTCAGAAATCGAACTGGTTGGAAATAAGGATAAAATACCTGAAGATGCGGTATCTGTGGTTATTGAGGGGGCAGAATTATTTTTACCGTTAGAAGAGTTGATTGATTTTGAAAAGGAAATTGAAAGACTGGAAAAAGAAAAATCTAAGTTGGAAAGTGAAATCAAGAGGGTAGTAGGTAAACTTTCTAATGAGGGATTCGTCAGCAAGGCTCCGGCCAGGTTGGTAGACGAGGAAAAACAAAAACAGACAAAATATGAAGAAATGTTGGCCCATGTATTAGAGAGATTGGATTCCCTAAGAAATAGATAATAGTTGGACAGGCGGAGAATTCATTCTCCGTTTATCGGTCAGCCGGTCAGTTGGTCGGTCGGATAGTTGATCAGTTAATTAGTTGGATGGTTGTCGGTTGGCCACAGTAGCGGAGAATTCATTCTACGATCACTGTAATTTAAAAATTATATTATAACTTGAGAAATGGAGTGGGACAATGAATTACGAACAGGCATTGGATTATATCCACGGGACTTATAAATTTGGAAGTAAACTGGGTTTGGAAAATACGAGGTATTTATTAAATTTGTTAGGCAATCCGCATAAGGCCCTCAAGGTTATTCATGTTGCAGGGACCAATGGCAAAGGTTCGGTTTCTTCATATATACACACTGTACTAAAGGAAGAGGGGTATAAAGTAGGGTTGTATATCTCCCCCTATCTTGAGGAATTTACAGAGAGAATGTGTATAAACGGAGGGGATATACCAAGGGAAAGGTTAGCCGAGGTTACGGCAACTGTTAAAGAAAAAGTGGAACAGATGGTCAGGGACGGCAAAAATCATCCTACGGAGTTTGAAGTTGTAACCTCTATAGCTTTTTGTTATTATGCTCAAGAAAATGTAGATTTCCTTGTTTTGGAGGTAGGGCTAGGGGGTAGGCTGGATTCTACCAATGTGGTGGAGGATCCCCTCGTGTCTATAATTACCCCCATAGGATTTGATCATATGGAATATTTAGGTGATACACTAGAAAAAATTGCATATGAAAAAGGTGGAATTATTAAGGAAAACGGATTTGTGCTGTCATACCCACAGGAAAAAGAAGTAATGGAGGTATTGGAAGGCCTATGTAAAGAGAGAAACAGCAGGCTTTTTGTAATAAATTTTGATGAATTAACTATACATCACAGCAATATGGAAGAGCAGGTTTTCTCGGTAAATATATTGGGAAAATCATATAATAATGTAAAAATAAAATTAGCAGGGATTCATCAAATATATAATGCCTGTACGGCTCTTGGGGCAATTGAAGTTCTAAGGAAATATAGAAGCATCAATATCAGTGACGAAGCGGTGCTAAAGGGGCTTTGCAATACAAAGTGGGCAGGACGTTTCGAGGTGTTGCAAAAAGAGCCGTTGATTATTATTGATGGTGCTCATAATCTACATGGTGCGGACGCTTTAAGAAAAAACATAGAAATTTTATTGAAGGATTATAAAATAACTTTTGTTGTAGGCATGCTTCAAGACAAAGATGTAAAAGCTGTGTTAGAAGATTTAATACCATTGGCAAACAAAGTTATAGCCGCCAGACCGGATAATCCGAGAGCGATGAAAGCAGCCGATTTAGCTGACCAATTAAAACCGTTTGGAAAAGAAACCCACTTTTATGAGGACATCGAAGAGGCGATAAAAACAGCCATAAAAATAACAGAGCAAGACGAAGCTATTATATTTGCAGGCTCCTTATATATGATAGGGGAAGTAAGGAAAATTTTGAAAAACAGGACATTATAACACCTTTAAATCATTCACACATCCATATGGCAATCATAATATAGTAAATATAGCATTTGTATTATATTATTTTAATGGCCGGGGATGTGGTTGAATGAAATGTTTAGCTGATGACACCTTGGTAGTTTCCAATTTTTTTGAAGATTCTATCTCTATTGTAAATTTAATTAAGGGCGAGGAAGTTCGTAAAATAAAGTTATGTGACGGTGGACATCACTTTTCATCCCCGCAGTTCGGGCCCAACTATATGGCTTTATGTAACGAAAGAGAACTATTATATGTTCCAAACAGTTGGAATAACAGTATTTCTATAATAGATCTAGTAGGAACAAAAATTATAGACACTATTTTTGTGGGTAGTTGTCCAAGTCAGGTTATACTTTGCCCGAAATACAGACATATATATGTAGCAAACACCGATTCTAATAGTGTCTCGGTACTAAACATGGAAGGATTAAATTTGATTATGCAGTTGCCAACCGGAGGGATGCCACACGGTATGGCCATAACAGATAATGAAGAGAGGATTTTTATAGGTAATTATGGCTCCAGGGAAATAACCGAAAT
>CAZVFS010000026.1:13400-15887 GCA_964626575.1 uncultured Alkaliphilus sp.
GGGAAGGTTATATGTTACAAGTATGGGGCGAAACACGGTGGATATAGTTGATATTTACGAAAAGACAATGGTCCGGAGCATATCGGTAGGAAAAGAGCCTACCAGCATCATCAAAGGTATCTAAGGATTTTTATTCAACCAGCATATTTATTATTTGATTATAAAGACTCGGTGTATTTTCGAGCCATTTTCTGCAAATTTGCTTCGCTTGTTTATTATTGGTTACACCTAACTCCAGGTTAACAATAATCAGGTCGTTTTCCGTCACTTTTAATTTTACTAAATATTCATTGTCTTTTAATTTGATATAATCTGCCGTTACTTGAGCATCGAGTATAAATTTTTCTTTTTGAACATTTAGTAGTTGATCAATATGTTCAATTTTTGATTTTGGTATATGACTCATGAAATAATTTAAAGTATTTTTTCCCGCATCGGTAATAACAAGAATATGTTTTTTATCGTTGGGTTCATCTGTAACAAATTTTGAATCCTTCAGCTCACTTAAAAACTGTTGGAGCATAAAATAATCCATAATATTATTTTCCAGAATAAATTGTGTTAATTGTGTATTTGATGTAGGAAACCCGAAACGATGTATTATGTAGAGTAGCAATAATTTGAATCTTGCTAATTGTTGGGAATTGTCAGTAAACATGAGTATACCTCTTTTTAAAATTTTTATTTCAATTAAAATATCGCTTATCTCTGATGTTTTATCTTTATACTAGATGATTTTTCGGATATGTAGTATATTTGACATCGATGATACGAAACCCTGCTATATTTTTGCCGGGTTTTATTTTTTGATAAAAAAGATGCCGGTTAAGGCATCTTTTTCTGTTTATTTTACTGTTTTGTCCGTGTTAACCTGTGTTGTTATTTTTCACTCATTTGCTTTTGGGCCATTTCAACCAGACGCTTTGTCATAAAACCACCAACATAGCCATTTTGCCTAGAGGGCAGATTACCTTTATCGATTTTATCATAATTTGGCATACCTAACTCTCTGGCGATTTCTGATTTCATTTGATTGAGAGCTTCACGTGCTTCGGGAACAATAATTTGATTCTTCGAAGGCATTTATCTCTCCTCCTCGTATGAATTAAATTTTGACCCGGTTATAGTATAACCGTTTTTAAATATGAATATGATAGAAGCTTTTTCAAAGATTAATGAACTATACTAAAATTTGAAGTTATTTTCTAATAACCAGCTGTATTATGTTTACAAAAACCTTGGTGAAAGGAAGAAGGATCAATGTGCTGAAGACGTTAAATATTGTATGAGCATTGGCAATTTGCCTTGACAGATTGAAAGGTGACAAATATATTGATATTCTACATAGTAAATTAATAAAAGGAAAAACTAAAATTAAACCGGCTATATTAAAAAAAAGATGCATAAAGGCCGTCTGTCTGGCAGATTTGCCAAATGGCAGACTGGATATTATAGCTGTTACACAAGTTCCCACATTCATTCCTAACATAATGGAGACAGCAGAGTAAACAGATATTGATCGGGCGTTGGCCAGTGTCTGCAGAATCGCTACACCGGTGCTGCTGCTTTGTAAAATGGATATGGCAGAAAACCCCATCAAAATTCCAAATAGGGGCGTATTTCCAAATTGTTTCAAAATTTGCTGAAGTATAAATATATCTTTTAACGGTGCAAGCCCTTTGGTTAGCAGTTCAATACCGATAAAAACAAGGGAAAAACCCATTAATACTTCTCCTATATGGCGTTTTTTTTTATTTTTTGACGTTAAACCAATCAACACACTGATCAAAAAAAGAACAAAGCTGTATTTACCAATATTGAATGCTATTAGTTGGGATGTTACCGTGGTTCCTATGTTAATACCCATAATAATCGGCGTGGCTTGATGGAGCGTGAGTAAGTCGGCCTGAACAAGCCCTACTAAAATAACCGTTGTGGCACTGCTGGATTGTAGAATTCCTGTAAGTATACAACCCGCTAAAACACCTAACAGGGGATGGGTTTTCAGGTTAACAAGTACATGTTTAAATTTTTTAGATATAAAACGGTCCAACCCCTCGGTAAAAAATTTAAGACCGAGTAAAAACAATCCTAAGCCCACGGATGAGGAGGAAATAATTTCGAACAATAAAAACACCCCCAAATTAAATATACGTGGGACGATAAATTATATACATACCTATCAGGCCAATGAGCTAATTTAATATTTGTCCGACTATGACTTTAAAATATGCATAAAGCAGGTTGTAAAGAATAGACTATAATATAATTTTTTTACAGGGGGAGAAAAATGAAAATATATATTTTACGGAAAAAGGCCATATTGGTGACATTGTGTATTGTAATTGTTTTGATTGGGTTTGTATTTTCTATGATTATTAAGAACAAGGGTGCAATAGGCGTTTTTTCAAACCAGAGAAGGCTACCTATATACAGTGTGGAAACTAAAGATAAAAAAATAGCCATAAGCTTTGATGCTGCTTGGGG
>CAZVFS010000027.1:0-6015 GCA_964626575.1 uncultured Alkaliphilus sp.
ATTGCTATTATATCTCTTTTAATAAACAACTTTCCCTTTAGTTATGTTAACTTTCCTTTTGATACAATAATGATATGGGTTGCGGTAGTATTTACTATAGTATCAGGTGTAGATTATATTATTATAAATATGGATATATTAAAATAATATTTGCAAATTTGGTTTGACCATTTATATTTTATAATATATAATGTTATATAGAACACCTGTTCGATATAATTAGAAAGGTAGGTGAGCCGGGTTTAGCCCGGTAATAGTATGGAAAAAAAGAGAGCTTTGGATATGGCCATTGCACAAATAGAAAAACAGTTTGGTAAAGGTTCCATTATGCAACTGGGTGGAGACATTAAATTAAATGTAGAAAGTATATCAACCGGTTCTATCGCTCTTGATGTGGCCCTGGGAATTGGAGGTGTCCCAAGGGGAAGAATTACTGAAATTTTTGGTCCGGAATCCTCAGGTAAAACAACAGCCTCGCTTCATATGATTGCTGAAACACAAAAAAACGGGGGCACAGCCGCATTTATTGATGCAGAACATGCGCTGGATCCTATATACGCAAAAAATCTGGGTGTTGACACCGAAAATTTGATTGTATCTCAACCTGATACCGGGGAGCAGGCCCTTGAAATTACGGAGGCCCTCGTAAGAAGCGGCGCCGTCGACATAGTTGTTATAGATTCTGTCGCAGCATTAGTTCCAAAAGCCGAAATCGAAGGGGAAATGGGCGATACCCATGTAGGATTACAGGCCAGACTTATGTCGCAAGCATTGAGAAAACTGGCGGGCTCAATCAGTAAATCAAGAACAATTGTGGTTTTCATAAATCAACTCAGGGAGAAAATAGGGATAATGTTTGGCAATCCCGAAACTACTTCCGGAGGCCGTGCATTAAAATTTTACGCCTCTGTTCGTCTGGATATTCGTAGGGTTGACTCTATTAAACAGGGTAACGACATTGTCGGTAACAGAACCAGAGTAAGGGTAGTAAAAAATAAGGTTGCGCCCCCTTTTAAACAGGCCGAATTTGATATTATGTATGGGGAAGGTATTTCTAAAACCGGAGACATCTTAGATATAGCATCTGACCTGGATATCGTTAAGCGGTCAGGTGTTTGGTATAGTTATAAAGATCATAAACTTGGACAAGGTCGGGAAAATGCAAAACAATTTTTCAAAGAAAATCCGGAAATTTGCTCGGAGGTTGAGGATAAAATCAGAAAACACTATGACCTGCCTCTCACTGCAGGAGTGCTACATAAACAGGCTAAAAATGCGGATAACGAGGACGCACAAACTGCCGATGCAGCGGAAACCACTGATATAAAGAAATAAATAAATATAATTTATAATATGTTAAAGAAAGCTATTAAAATTTTTAATGGCTTTTTTTTATCTGGTTATAATGTGGAAACCATACTTACCAACGATTCAAATAGCTATTGGCATAACGGTATAATATATTCCAACTTGACACCTATAAGGAAAAGATATAAAATAAGGTCAAATAGTCAAATAATAGGTGTATCTATTAATGAGAAATATCGATATGAAATTAAAAATAAAACTCTAAAAACTTAATAAAGGAGGTGTCCACATATTCCAAGAACAGTCGTTTTAAACATACTTTTAACTACAGTTGGTGTTTTGTTAGGATGCCTTATCGGCTATTTTTTTCGAAAAAATGTTGCGGAAGGGAAAATTAAGAACGCTGAAGAATTAGCTAAAAAGATCGTAGAGGACGCTGAAAAGAATGCTGAAACTGCCAAAAAAGAGCTATTGTTGGAAGCAAAAGAGGAAGTCCACAAACTTCGTAATGAATTAGAAAAGGAAAGCAGAGAAAGGCGTAATGAGCTACAGAGAACAGAAAGAAGACTGATTCAAAAAGAAGAAGTTTTAGATAAAAAATCAGAATCTTTAGAAAATAAAGATGAAAAACTAACAAAAAAACTAAAAGAATTAGATAGCAAAGAACAAGAGATTAACGACCTTTATCAAAAAGAAGCAGATAAACTTGAAGAATTATCCGGTTTAACCTCGGAACAGGCTCGTCAACTTTTGTTGAGCAATATTGAAAGACAGACAAAATATGAAGCTGCAATTATGATTAAGGATATTGAATCTAAAGCAAGGGAAGAAGCAGAGAAAAAATCAAGAGAAATAATTGCCTACTCAATTCAAAAATGTGCAGCAGATCATGTTGCTGAAACCACCGTGTCGGTTGTACCACTACCTAACGATGAAATGAAAGGTAGGATAATTGGAAGAGAAGGTAGAAACATTCGTACAATAGAGACATTGACAGGTATTGATTTAATTATTGATGATACACCGGAAGCAGTGATTTTATCCGGCTTTGACCCAATCAGAAGGGAAATAGCACGAATCGCATTAGAAAAATTGATTATCGATGGCAGAATTCATCCTGCAAGAATCGAGGAAATGGTAGAAAAAGCTAAGAAAGAAGTTGACAATATTATTAAGGAAGAAGGGGAACAAGCAACCTTTGATGCCGGTGTTCATGGTTTACACCCGGAACTTATAAGGCTGCTCGGCAGATTAAAGTACAGAACCAGTTACGGACAAAACGTGTTAAATCATTCAATAGAGGTTTCCTATTTATCCGGAATTATGGCGGCTGAATTAGGCGCAGATGTCAGGCTCGCCAAGAGAGCAGGCCTACTACATGATATTGGGAAGGCCGTTGATCATGAGATAGAAGGGACCCATGTCGAAATAGGTATGGAACTTCTCAAAAGATATAAAGAATCCAGAGATGTTATCCATAGTATGTCCACCCATCATGGTGATTATGAACCTGAGTCCATAGAAGCTATCCTAGTTACGGCAGCCGATGCCATTTCTGCAGCAAGGCCGGGGGCTAGAAGAGAAACATTAGAGTCCTATATCAAACGATTAGAAAAACTAGAGGAAATTGCCAACGACTATGAAGGCGTTGAAAAATCCTTCGCCATTCAAGCAGGTAGAGAGATTAGAATTATTGTCAGGCCTGAAATATATAACGATGAAGAAATTTTTATGTTAGCCCGAGATATAACAAAAAAAATCGAACTGGAACTCGAATATCCCGGACAAATTAAAGTAAACGTTCTCAGAGAAACAAGAGCAATTGAATATGCAAAATAAGAAGACTGCAAAAATGCAGTCTTTTTATTAAAATTTTAAACCGTCACTTGATACCGGTAAATTTTGCTATATATGCAGGGATTTTAAAAATAAAGTAGAATGTTATATTTTAATAAGACAATACTATAAGTATATATTATAAGGGGGATGTAATGGGATGGAAGTATTAAAAGTTTCAGCAAAATCAAATCCAAATTCTGTAGCCGGAGCCCTAGCCGGGGTACTCAGAAAACAGGGGACAGCTGAAATTCAAGCTGTTGGGGCAGGCGCCTTAAATCAAGCAGTCAAGGCAGTAGCAATTGCAAGAGGGTTTGTAGCACCCAGTGGATTAGACTTAATCTGTATCCCTGCCTTTGTCGACATAGAAATTGACGGTGAAAAAAGAACGGCAATTAAACTGATTGTGGAGCCGAGATAAAACAATAACATAAAAAAGTCTGCTAGATTTGTTATTTTATTTAGCAGACCTTTTCATATGGTACATAATCAATATAAACCCTGAAATAGATTTTCAAGCAATAAAAGGAGAAACAAACTATGAAGTTCATCGATATGCATGTCCATTCTACCTTCTCTGACGGAGTATATTCACCCAGCAAACTGGTTGACTATGCAGTTGAAAAAGGATTATCCGGGATATCCATAACTGATCACGATACTGTTGATGGGGTCGGGGAAGCAATAAGACAGGCAAGCATCTATAAAGACTTTATCGTAATACCCGGCATTGAGTTGAGCACAGAATATAATAACGAAGAGGTCCATATACTGGGATATAAAATCGATTATAAAATGGAATATCTGCTCAAAATATTACAATACTTACAGAACACCAGGAGCGATAGAGCCATCAAAATTGTTAACAAATTAAAAAAACATGGGATCAAAATCAGCTATAGTGACGTAATAAAAATCGCAGGTGATGGGACAATCGGACGGCCCCATATTGCACATTCCCTGGTTCAAAAAGGTTATGTACGAACCATCAGGGAAGCCTTTGTAAAATATCTGGCCAAGGGGGCTATAGCCTATGTCCCAAAACAAAAATTAACGCCTTTATGTGCAATTAACATTATAAAAAAAGCAGGGGGTTTTTCAGTTGCCGCACATCCCGGTTTACTAAAATCCGGGAGCACACTGGATTATTTAATTGATATAGGGATTGACGGGATAGAAGTGTATCATTCCAAACATACGGTGGAACAATCTGAAAAATATTTAAAATTAGCCAAAAAATATAACCTTATTATTACCGGGGGTTCTGATTTTCATTATCCCCCAAAAAACAACAGATATAATAGTGATCTACATGACGATTTAGGAGGAATAAAGATTCCACTGGAAAGTGTTGAAAAATTATTAAAATAAAATTTTCTAGCAAATTTTTTAACAAATTTACCGAAATGATTTGAATATAATAAGGAATAGTGTATTATATATATTAATATTTAATAAAGGCAGAAACTTTTAAAGCAAATATAACGTAAGGGGGGATATCAATTAATATAACAGTCTCGAAAAAATCACAGAGTATTTCACCATCAATTACACTTGCGATAAGTGCTAAAGCAAAACAAATGAAAGAAGAGGGGATTGATGTAATAAGTTTTGGGGTAGGTGAACCCGATTTTGATACACCGGTAAACATTAAAAATGCCGCCATAGAAGCGATTAATAAAGGACATACTAAATATACCCCTGCTTCGGGATTACCGCAGCTTAAACAGGCGATATGCGCCAAACTGAAATCTGACAACAATTTGGACTACAAACCCGAAAATATAGTTGTATCTAACGGTGCAAAACATTCCTTATACAATATCTTTCAGGCTATATGTGATCCGGGGGACGAAGTAATTATACCGGCACCATATTGGGTAAGTTATCCTGAAATGGTTAAGATGGCAGACGCCGAACCTGTAATTGTAAACTGTACCGAAGAAAATGAGTTTAAAATCAAAAGGGAGGATCTTCTAAAAGCCATTACATCTAAAACAAAGGCCATAATACTGAATAGCCCTTCCAATCCTACCGGTTCTATTTATACAAGAGCCGAATTAGAAGAAATTGCACAAGTTGCTGTGGATCACAATATATTCGTAGTAACCGACGAAGTATATGAAAAATTGATATACGATGGGGAAGAGCACATCAGTATTGCTTCTTTTAATGACGAAATAAAGGATTTAACAATTACGGTAAACGCCATGTCTAAATGTTATGCTATGACGGGATGGAGAATAGGCTACACAGCAAGTCATTTAACCATAGCTAAGGCTATGAACAGTATGCAGAGCCATGCTACATCTAACCCTAATACTATAGCCCAACATGCCAGTATCGAGGGGTTGACCGGCGATCAATCTTCTGTAGAAAAGATGAGATTAGCATTTGATGAGAGAAGAAAATACATGGTACAAAGGGTAAATGAAATAAAAGGCTTATCATGTATAGTACCTAAGGGCGCATTTTATATTATGATGAATATCAAACAACTGATCGGCACTACCATTAAAGGAATAACCATTAACGGTTCTATGGATTTTTCCGAATTGTTGCTTGAACATGCAAATGTTGCTGTCGTACCCGGAATTGCCTTTGGTGTAGACGAATTTGTTCGTTTATCATATGCAAATTCACTTGAAAACATCAAGGAGGCTCTAAATAGGGTTGATACTGTTTTAAACGGCTAGAATTTGCAAAATATTTTTTAACTTATAGTGCACAATCCTAAAAACAAATAGCATCAAGTTCAGATGGCCATCTAAGATGGCCATCATTTATTTTATTTAATTTGAATTTTTATTTTTATATTTTTGATCATCAACTGTCTTTTAAATAAAATAAACATACTAAAATATTTAATTA
>CAZVFS010000027.1:6115-12515 GCA_964626575.1 uncultured Alkaliphilus sp.
GACATAAATGGGGAAGTGATCTATAATTGGGATAGTAACTATTCTTTAAATGTATATTTTGGGAATAGTTGTCGCTTCGGGATAAAATAGCTAATTTTGCCGTTATACCCTACCCCTACTCCCGATAATATATTATTATATACTTATACACCTGCGGTTTTAGTTAATAATTATTTTTCAAACTGAATCTAAAAGAAAGTTAATCTGAGCATATTATTTTGTACAAGGAGTTGATATAATGTCAAAACGTCCGTCTATAACTATACATAATAAATCCGATAAACCGGATAACATTGTCATCAAACAAAACTATCTTATTGAAGAATGTTTACAAATTGAATCACAACTTCCCAAATTTATGAGAGATTTTTTTACATATTTAAAAAATGGCGTTGCCCTTACCAGCCGCCTGGCTTACCTGAACGATATACTGTTTTTCTGCAATTATCTGATTGCCGAAACCGACCTTACCGATGCAGCCACCGTCTCCGATATTACTGCCGCAGATTTTAACAAAATTACCGCCAAACATATCAATAGATTTATTGGAGATTATTGTTCCAGATATACAATCAAAGGCAATGATTCCATAAAAATAATGGAAAACAACAACCGTACCTTGAGCAGAAAAAAATCAACACTGTCTGTGCTGTTTAAATTCCTTTATAGGGACGAAATCATAGACAATAACATCACAGACGGGTTTAACCCTGTTCGCCTGCCTAAACCGCAGCCTGACGCTATAAAACGATTGGAAATTGATGAAGTGGCTGTTATGCTGGATATTGTAAGCACCGGAGAACACCTCTCGGAAGGGGAAAAAAAATATTGGGAAAAGACCAGATTGAGAGACAAGGCAATTCTCGTGTTGTTTGTCACATATGGTCTGAGATTGAGCGAACTTGAACAGTTAAATATATCATCATTTAACTTTAACAGAGGGGAATTCAGAATTTATCGTAAACGCGGTAAAGAGGTTGTAATGCCCGTCAATAGGACATGTGAACTTGTAATTAAGGATTATATAGAAAATGAACGTACCGCATCTAAAATGTTGGATAATGAACATAAAGATGCCCTGTTTCTCTCGTTACAGGACAGGCGTATGACAGCAAGGGCTATCAGAAATCTTGTAAAAAAATATACCTCCATTGTGTTAGGCACGACTAGGGAAAAAGGCTATAGTCCTCATAAACTTAGGGCTACTGCTGCTACCTCGTTAATTCAACAGGGGTTCTCCATATATGATGTTCAGAATTTGTTGGATCATGATAATGTAACCACGACCCAACTTTATGCCGCCCATAAAAAAGATGCAAAAAGAGAGATTGTCAAAAATTTTGAATGGATTGATGAGTAAAATTTCCATCGAACAAACGTTTGATATCTGATTTAACATATGTTATACTTTATCCTATAGAAAGGGGTTTTGATAATGTATGAAGACCTAAACCAAAAACAATTGGATGTACTGAATTACATAAAAACAGAAATAGCCAAAAGGGGTTATCCCCCATCCATAAGAGAGATATGTACGGCTGTTGGCTTTAGATCAACATCCACAGTACATGGCTATTTATCTAAACTGGAGGAAAAAGGCTATATCCGAAGAGATGCCACTAAACCGAGGGCTGTGGAGGTTTTAGACAATGACCCTTTTAGCCACCTGTCATACAACAAAGAAATTGTCAACATACCGGTTGTCGGCAGGGTGACCGCAGGTACACCTATTTTAGCAGTCGAAAATGTTGAAGACGTATTTCCCTTTGCTATCGATTTTGTCGACAATAACAATGCTTTTATACTGATAGTTAAAGGCGAAAGCATGATTGATGCCGGCATATTGGATAATGATTATGTAATAGTCAGTCAGCAATCTACTGCCACAAATGGTGATATAGTGGTAGCACTGATTGAAGATGAAGTTACTATAAAACGTTTTTATAAGGAAGCCGACCATATAAGGCTTCAACCCGAAAACAGATTGATGGAACCCATCATACTCAAAGATGTAACCATTTTGGGCAAAGTAATAGGAACGTATAGAAAAATTTAGGAGGACTTATAAAGCCCTCCTAAATTTTTTGTACTATCAAATTATTTTATATATCCTATAAATCAAAATGTATGATATTAAGCATCGGAACAGAAATATAATAAAAATATATAAGCGAACATTTGCAGGATGCATCCAAAATTCTTAGCGAGTGTAGATATAAAATCCGTAAAATAGCTTGCATGTTTGAGCGAAGCGAGTTTGCAAGCTATAGGATTTTATATTGAAACAAGCTTTAGAATTTTATGCATCCGAAACCGTGAGCGTTATATTTTATTATATTTTATATGTTTGCCTTCTGACTCCCTGATCAAATTTATTTATATTTTTTAGTGCCAGTAAGGCCCCTAATTTGGCATGTTCATAGGTCAGCCCACCCTGATAATAAACGATATAAGGTTCTCTTATAGGTGCGTCGGCGCTCAATTCAATTGAGGAGCCCTGTACAAAGGCACCGGCGGCCATAATTACCGGATCGTCGTATCCCGGCATAGGCCAGGGTTCCGGACTCACAAAAGAGTCTACAGGAGCGGCCTCTTGAATTCCTTTGCAAAAGGCAATCACTTTCTCGGCACTTCCCAACCTGATTAATTGAATAATATCACTTCTTGCAGCGTCATATTTTGGTTTTACTTCGTATCCCATTTCCTCAAATAGCTTGGCGCAAAATATTGAACCCTTTATTGCCTCGCCGACAATATGAGGTGCCAAAAATAACCCTTGAAACATCTGCCTCGACAAACCAAACGTTAACCCGCATTCCTTGCCTATTCCCGGGGAAGTGAGTTTATAAGATATTTCCTCAATAAGATCTCGTTTTCCAACAATATACCCGCCTGTTAGAACAATTCCCCCACCCGGATTTTTAATCAAGGAACCGGCAAGTAAGTCCGCGCCTACATCCGTAGGCTCCTTTTCTTCCAAAAACTCACCGTAACAGTTATCAATCATACAGACCGCCTTATTGTTCTTTTTCTTGGCAATTTCCACTATTTTTTCTATGGTATTGATATCCACGGCAGGTCTAAAACTGTAACCGGTGGATCTTTGAATATAAACCATAGTTGTCTTTTCGGTAATTTCCTTCCCTATTGCATCAAAATCAACAGTACCGTCGTCCATGAAATCAATTTGTTTATATATAACACCTATATTTTTTAAGCTTCCCTTGTATTCTCCCCTAAGCCCTATCAGTTCGTTTAATGTGTCATATGGCTCGCCGGTCACCGATATAATTTCGTCGCCCGAATGGAGTAACCCGGACAGACATAAACTCAATGCATGGGTCCCGTTTGCAATGGTAGGCCTGACTATAGCATCCTCCGCCGAAAAGACTCTTGCATATATTTCTTCTATTTTTTCACGGCCAATGTCGTTAAATCCATAGCCTGTTGTCCAATTGAAATGTTGGTCGCTTAATCGTGCCTCCTGCATGGCATTCAGTACCTTATACTGGTTATATTGTTTTATTTGATCAATTTCCCCAAACCTGTCAACTAAAAGTTTTTCAATATCCAGCATTTTATCGACCAGATTTCGTTCTATCCCAAACGCGTCTTCCAATATTTTGTATAACATCAACTGTCTCCTCCTGTGTCAAAAATTAGAAAAGTAAAGTTTTCTAGTTTGTTTGGGGAGTTAGAAAACTTTACTTTTTTTATTGTTCATCCTTTTTTTTCGTATTTAGATTAAAGTTAACCTGTATATTTGGCGATATGGTAGAAATCGCGTGTTTATATATTAACTGCTGCTTTCCTTCCGATTCCAGAACTATAGTATAGTTATCAAAACCCTTGACTATTCCCCTCAATTGGAACCCGTTTACTAAATATATGGTGATCAAAACATTTTCTTTTCTCACCTGATTCAAAAATACGTCTTGTAGGTTAATATTGCCCTTCATCTTCCCTTCCCCTTCCGTAGGTTTAGTTGAGTTTTAAATTTGCATATTTATATTGTTATTCTACAACAGATTAAAATATCCTTTAAAATCTCTAATAATATGCTCTATTAAATTTTCGTCGGTTTGATAATCGGATACATTATACCAGTTGATATTACTATATCTTCTGAACCAGGTCAACTGGCGTTTTGCATACCGCCTCGTATTTCTCTTCAGAATTCTAACCGCTTCATCCAGATCATATTCTCCTTTCAGATACCCGACAATTTCCTTGTAACCCAATCCCTTGAACGATACCAAATTTTCGGAATATCCTGAACTGAGTAAATTCCTTACTTCCTCTACAAGTCCCTGTTCTATCATAATGTCTACTCGTATATTGATTCTATCATAAAGTTCTTTCCGATTTCTTGTCAAACCTACTAGAAAAGGTTCATATTCATCACTTAAAACAATATCCTTACTGAAGTCCCCAATTGTATCCCCTGTTTCATAATAAACTTCGATAGCACGAATGACCCTTCTGATATTGTTCGGATGTATCCGGCTTGCAAGATCGGAATCTATCGCCTTAAGCTTATTATGCACATATTCGTTTCCCATGCTCCCGGCCTCATCCTGTAACTCTTTCCTGAGCCGCCAATTAGAAATAGACTTTGTAAAATCCATGTCATAGATGAGAGAACTGATATATAACCCAGTACCCCCTACTATGATCGGAAGTTTTTTATTTAATACCAAATCATCGATTATATCTTTTACCAATTTTTGAAACTCAGCCACGGAAAAATCTTCATCCGGATTGATTATATCAATCATATGATGTACAATACCTTGCCTTTCTTCCGGACTTGGCTTGGCTGTACCTATATTCATATTTTTATATATCTGCATTGAGTCTGCAGAAATAATTTCACCGTCCAGCCTGCCGGCCAGAATTATTCCTATATCTGTCTTTCCAACAGCCGTAGGCCCGGCAATAATGAGTAGCTTCTTTTTCACCCAATTCCCTCCTACTGTATTCGCTTAAAATGTTTTTCTATATCATATTGCCTCATAGTCAAAATAATCGGCCTTCCGTGCGGACAAGTTAAGGGTGGTGTAAGGGTATGAAGTTGTTCAACCAATTGCTCTATTTCATAATAATCAAGCCTGTCCCTCGCCTTAATTGCCTTTTTGCATGCCCTTTGTATAATAGTATCCTCAAAATAATCGGTTATATTGCTACTGCCTCCTATTCCGTCCAATATTTCATAAATAAAAGAGAAGTTTCGGGGTTCCCCTAAAACCATAGGTACTTCCCTGATGATCACCGCACCGGTGCCGAAATCCTCGATATGAAAACCCAACTTAATAAATAAATCCATATTATTGGACAGTAATATATAGTCTTCATTGGATAATTCCAATACCTTTGGTTCTGCCAGCCTCTGGGACACAACCTTTTCCCCTTTAATTTCTTCTAAAAATCTATTATATAATAACCTTTCATGGGCTGCATGTTGGTCAATCAAATAAATCGATTGTTCCTTCTCCAAAATTATATAGGTATCAAATATTTGACCTACTATTTTATATTGATTTAACAACGTATCTAAAAAAGAAGACTGCAACATGTCTTCACATACACTGCCCATTTGGGCCTGCTCCCCGTTGTCCTTATTTTGATTATCAACAAATGAACCGGTTTCCCCAATCTTTTGAATATAACCATCACTGATTTCATTTGCCGCCATGTTTTCAGTGATGTTACCGCCCCCTTCAGTATCTCCTGAACCGCCGGTTCCTGTTGGGGTTATTGGCATAATGTTCAACTTTTGGCCGTCCGGATATTTATGTTCCGTCACCAACAATTTAGGTATGATCGCATTCTTTTCTAAGGTCTTATTTATAGAACTGTAAATAAATTCCTGTATTTGTTCTTCCTTTTCAAACTTTATTTCAATTTTTGACGGATGAACGTTTACATCTATTTCAGACGGATCGACAATTAAATTTAATACACAAATAGGATATTTGTTAATAATAATCTTTTCTTTATATGCTTCCTCTATAGCCCTGCCGATCAATTTGCTTTTTACATATCTCCCATTAACATATACAATCTGTAAATTTCTATTACCCCTTACAAAATTCGGCTGGCCTATATAACCTTGCAACTTCATATTTAATTCATTTTCTTCCATATATATCAAATTTTTAAAGGTCTCCCTATCAAGTGCAGATAATATTGCCTCCGACAATTTTTTGTTTCCGGGGGTAACAAACACAATGCTGTTATTATTGATATATTTAAAGGATATGTCTGAATTGCTGAGTGATAATCGAGTAATAGTCCTGCTGATTTTCATCGTTTCAATTGAATTTGACTTCATAAATTTTAATCTGGCCGGTGTATTAAAAAACAGATTTTTAACTATAACAGTAGTCCCTATCGGACA
>CAZVFS010000027.1:12615-14057 GCA_964626575.1 uncultured Alkaliphilus sp.
CTATACCTACACCGTTATCCGTTACACGAATATACTTTTTGCCGCCCTCTCCTATTTCCAATATTATTTCAGATGCACCCGCATCAATAGAATTTTCAACCAGTTCCTTCACTACCGAACAAGGAGACTCCACTACCTCACCGGCCGCTATTTTATTAATTGTTAAATCATCCAGCGTTTCAATTTTCCTATTCATTGGTTGCCTCCTCAAGCTCTACGGCCCTTTTCTGAAATTTATATAGTATGTTTAATGCATCTATGGGTGTTGTTTTTAACAGGTTTATATCCTTCAACTCTTCTACTATTTCTTTATAGGCCAAATCTGCGAACCCGGGTTGTTCTGCATTGTTGCCGGTCAAGGCAATTTCCGATTCTCCAAGGATATTGTTCAAGCCATTACCCTTATTATTATTTTTTCTTTCGAGATTTGTCAATATGCTGTTGGCACGATTTACAATGCCCCATGGCAATCCTGCCAGTCTTGCAACCTGAATGCCGTAACTTCTATCCGCGCTGCCCTCTAAAAGTCTATATAAAAATATAACATCATCTCTGTCCTCTTGTACCGTTACTTTATAGTTTTTAATTCTTTTATGAATTTCAGACAATTTAGTCAGCTCATGATAATGGGTTGAAAAAAGCGTCCTGGAATTAAGCATTTTGCATATATACTCCACAACAGACCACGCAATGCTCAAACCATCAAATGTACTTGTTCCCCTGCCTATCTCGTCTATTATTAATAGGCTCCTTTCGGTAGCTAAATTAATGATACTCGCCATTTCATTCATCTCTACCATAAATGTACTCTGTCCCCGGGACAAATCGTCGCTGGCACCGACCCTCGTGAAAATTCTGTCCGTTACACCGACAGTGGCCCCCCGGGCAGGGACAAAAGAGCCTATTTGCGCCATCAAAACAATCAGTGCTACCTGCCTCATATACGTGGATTTACCTGCCATATTGGGGCCGGTAATAATCAAAAATCGCTCATCCTCGGTGATATAAGCATCGTTAGGAACAAACATCCTGCTCCCTAACACCCTTTCAACTACCGGATGCCTTCCTTCTTTAATATCTATAATTTCACTATCGTCAACAACAGGTCTGACATAATTATTTTCCTCAGATACCTCCGCAAATGAATATAAAACATCCAGCTTTGCTACCGCATTTGCAGTTTGTTGTATACGTTCTATTTCCAACAAAAGCGTGTCACGAATTTGAACAAAAAGTTTATATTCGATATCTACAATTTTTTCTTCGGCTCCCAATATTTTTGATTCTATTTCCTTGAGCCCCGGTGTAATATATCTTTCGCAGTTAACTAATGTCTGTTTTCTTACATAGTTCTCAGGTATCAAATGTAAATTGGAGTTTGAAACCTCAATATAATACCCAAATATTTTATTATAGCCTACCTTTAAAAACTTAATGCCTGT
>CAZVFS010000027.1:14157-15261 GCA_964626575.1 uncultured Alkaliphilus sp.
GCAAGTCTTTCCAAATCATAAATCTGTTTTAAATTTTCCTTCAATTCTTTTCTCAAAAGAATATTATTTTTTAATATCTCAACTGCGCACAACCTCCTATTGATATGTTCAACGTCCAATAGGGGTTCTTCTATCCACCGCCTGATCATTCGCCCGCCCATGGCGGTCAATGTCTTATCTAAAATCCATAATAAAGAACCTTTTTTCTTCTTTTCCCTGATCGTTTCAGTCAGTTCTAAATTGCGGCGAGTAGGTGCATCCAGTATCATTTTTCCGTTTAAATCATATATGTTGATTTTATTTATATGTGCCAAAGTCCTTTTTTGGGTCGATTTTAAATAATGGAGCAAAGCCCCTGTAGACCGAATACCGATATGACCGGGATAAAACCCAAGACCGTCTATATACATCACATTAAACTGTTCTTTTATCTGATTAGTCGAATAGTCTTTTTCAAAAGTCCATGGGTCATATTCGGATATATAGACACCAAGTCCCTTGCCGATGAATTCTATAACATCAGTATGACACGGTTTTTCATCAACAAAGTAAATTATTTCCGTAGGTTCTATTCTGGTAACTTCATCTATAATTTTCCGTCCTTCTCCCTGTTTGGTAACCTCGGTACAAAAAAATTCCCCGGTGGAAATATCTACATAGGTCAACCCGCATCCCTCGGCGGAAATATATAATGAAGCCAAATAATTGTTTTTTTTGTCCTCCAACAAATTAGTATCTATCAATGTTCCGGGAGTGATAACTCTCACGATATCCCTCTCCACAATTCCCCTAGCCTCCGACGGGTCCTCAATCTGCTCACATATTGCAACCTTATATCCTTTTGAAATTAATCTATCGATATAGGTGCTCGCAGCATGATGCGGAACCCCGCACATTGGGGCTTTGTCTATCTTACCTCTGGCAGTCAAAGTTATTTCTAATTCCCTGGAAGCTATCTCGGCGTCTTCAAAAAATAATTCGTAGAAGTCCCCGAGTCTAAAAAACATCAAACAGTCCTTATGTTTTTCTTTTAATTTTATATATTGTTGCATCATAGGAGTCAATTTGCTCAAATTTGTTACCCCCCAATCGCTTTCGTAAAAC
>CAZVFS010000028.1:0-14831 GCA_964626575.1 uncultured Alkaliphilus sp.
GTAAATGCTACGGTAGAAGAATTAAAAACGATTTCTAAACAAGTAGAAACTAAAGAGGCTATAGCACAGGTCGGTTCGGTTTCGGCAAATGACGAAGAGATCGGTAATTTAATTGCGGATGCTATGGAAAAGGTGGGTAATGACGGCGTTATTACCGTAGAGGAATCTAAATCCATGGGTACTACCTTAGACGTTGTGGAGGGTATGCAATTTGACAGGGGTTACCTATCACCATATATGGTAACAGACACCGAAAAGATGGAGGCCGTATTTGATGACCCGTATATTTTGGTAACCGACAAAAAGATAAATAATGTACAAGAAATATTATCGATACTCGAACAAATAGTACAACAGGGCAAAAAACTGCTGATCATTGCTGAGGATGTAGAGGGCGAAGCTTTGGCAACTCTTGTAGTAAATAAATTAAGAGGAACATTTGAGTGCGTTGCTGTTAAAGCACCGGGATTCGGGGACAGGAGAAAAGCAATGCTCGAAGATATTGCCGTACTAACAGGGGCTACAGTTATTTCCGAAGAGGTTGGATATGAATTAAAGTCTGCTACAGTAGACATGCTGGGCTCTGCCAGAATTGTTAAGGTCGACAAAGATAATACGACCATAGTAGAAGGTGCAGGGGATTCGATGTTGATAGCCGACAGGATTAACCAAATCAGAAGGCAAATAGAGGATACGACCTCTGATTTTGATAGAGAAAAGCTACAGGAAAGATTAGCAAGACTTTCAGGTGGGGTTGCAGTTATTGAAGTGGGTGCGGCTACGGAAACGGAACTAAAAGAAATGAAGCTGAGAATTGAAGACGCACTCAATGCTACCAGAGCGGCGGTTGAAGAGGGTATAATAGCCGGAGGTGGCGCATCCTTAATAAGTATAATACCCGCAGTAGAAGCTTTACTTGAGACTACCGTCGGTGATGAAAACACAGGTGTCAAAATTGTTAGAAGAGCGCTTGAGGAACCACTCAGACAAATTGCGGAAAATGCCGGTCTGGAAGGATCAGTTGTTGTAAATAAGGTTAGGAATTCCGAGGCAGGAGTGGGATTCGATGTTTTAAAATTAGAATATGTAGATATGATACAAGCGGGTATTGTCGACCCAACTAAGGTTACAAGATCCGCACTGCAGAATGCGGCATCTATATCGGCACTGCTTCTAACAACAGAAGGTGCCGTAGTTGAAATTGAAAAAGATGAACCGATGATGCCGGGCGGCATGGGTGGCGGAATGCCGATGATGTAATCACATCTGAATATTAAATGGGATAGACACTGGCTTTGAACGAATTACACACAATCTAAAACAGTATTTTTCCCACCAATTTCTCACCAATTTTAAAAAATATTAAAATTTGTAGGCAATTCTATTGTCTAATCTGTGTCCAATCTGAGATAAAACTACCTATTTTAGATTGGACACTTTATTTTTTGGACATAAATAAGGGCAGACCCGAGTGCCTGCCCACAATTACTATAACCAAGTACCAAACTTCCTGATATACATATTCTTGGCTACCTGGATTGACCAGGCATAGGCCAACAGTATGCCTATGAGCCAAGGGAAATATGACAGCGGTAACGGTTGCAACCCGGCCGCCGCACCGAAGGCTGAAAACGGTATAAATATACCTATTATCATTATGGCCCCTGTAAGGAGTAATACGGGGTTAGTTGCCCTGCTCTGGATAAAAGGCACCTTTTTAGTTCTTATCATATGGACAATAAGTGTTTGCGATAAAAGACCCTCAACAAACCATCCGGAATGGAATAAAGATTGAAGGGCCGGTGTATTGGCTTTAAAGACATACCACATTACCAAAAATGTAACTATGTCGAATATGGAGCTGATGGGACCGATATAAATAGTAAATTTCATTATATTGCGGGGATCCCATTGCCTCGGTTCTTTGACATAATCCTTATCCATAGTATCCCAGGGTATGGATATTTGAGAAATATCATAAAAGAGATTTTGGATCAATAAATGAATTGGGAGCATCGGTAAAAACGGCAGGAATGCGCTTGCTACCAATACACTGAACACGTTTCCAAAATTTGAACTCACCGTCATATTGATATATTTTACTATGTTTCCAAAGATCCCACGCCCTTGGACCACACCCTCTTCAAGTACCAGAAGGTCTTTTTCCAAAAGTATAATATCTGCCGATTCTTTTGCAATGTCTACGGCCGTATCCACGGAAACACCCACATCCGCTTCACGAAGAGCGGGAGCATCATTGATGCCATCCCCCAGGAACCCGACAGTATGTCCCTTATTTTTGATAACTTTTATAACCCGGGCTTTTTGAATTGGTGACAGTTTAGCAAAAATGGTAGTGTTATGTATCATTGAGGACAATTGTTCATCTGTCAGACCCTCAATATCGGTACCTAGGAGTATATTGTCTATCGGTAATCCAACATCCCTACAGACCCTTTTGGTAACAATCTCATTGTCCCCCGTAAGCACCTTAACCGTCACCCCATGGTCATCGAGGACCTTGAGTGCCTCGGCAGCCGAATCTTTTGGCGGGTCCAGGAAGGCTACATATCCCATAAGGACCATGTTGCTCTCATCTTTTACACTGAAAATATTTTCATCCGGGACATCATTTTTTTGGGCAAGTCCTATGACTCTCATGCCGTCTTCATTCAAACCGGTGACCCTGTCAATAACTTCTTTTTTAATTTCTTCCGTCAATTCAGTAACTTTTTCGTCGTATTCTACAAGGCTGCATATGGACAGTATCTCTTCTATAGCACCTTTGGTAACCAATTGTCTTTTATTGCCTTCACTTTGCAACACCACAGACATTCTGCGCCTTGCAAAGTCAAAAGGGATTTCATCTACTTTAGTGTATCTATGTTTTAATTCTGCAAAGCCCTTTTCATTTCCATGTTTTAATATAGCTCTGTCCATAAGATTTCTGAATCCTGTTTGGTGATAACTGTTTAAATAGGCATGTCTGAGTACTCTGTCGTTTTCGTTGCCGTGAACGTCGAGATGTTTTTCAACAATTATTTCATCAAGCGTTAATGTTCCTGTTTTATCTGTACATAGTATGTCCATAGCACCAAAATTTTGTATTGCGTCAAGTCTCTTGACAACGGTCTTATGCTTTGACATAGCTATAGCACCCTTAGCGAGGTTTGTGGTTATTATAACCGGGAGCATTTCAGGGGTCAGGCCTACGGCGATGGATACCCCGAATAAGAATGCTTGCAGCCAATCTCCTTTTGTAATTCCGTTGACAACAAAAACAATAGGAACCATCACAAGCATAAATTTGATCAGGAGCCTGCTGACACTGTTCACTCCTTTTTCAAAACTGGTTTCTATTTTTTTATCCACTATGGATTTAGCTATGGAGCCAAAATAAGTATCGTTTCCGGTTGTTATAACTACACCGGTTGCACTACCACTTACCACATCTGTTCCCAGTAGACAGATGTTATCTATATCTGAGGGATTCATTTTAGGGTTTAATTTTGTTTTAATGATACCAAATTTTTCAACCGGTTGTGATTCTCCGGTTAGGGCTGATTGACTTATAAATAAGTCTTTGGAATCTATAATTTTTAAGTCTGCCGGTATCATGTCTCCTGTTGCCAGGTGAACAATATCACCGGGAACTATGTATTTCATCGGGATTTCCTTAACACCCGTGTCTTTGCGTGCTATAGCCGCAGTTGATTGAACCAGGGATTTGAGCTTTTGGGCGGCTTTCCCCGATCTGTATTCCTGAAAGAAGTGCAACAATGCACTTATAGTAACCATAATGATAATCACTAAAACGGCTTCCCAGCTCTTTTCGCCGGGCGGTGCAAAGACAACGTCCGTAATGTAGGATATAACGGCCAAAGCAAGCAAAATTATAACAAAAGGATTTATGAATGCGTTTATCAGCTGAATATACCATGGTGTCGGTTTTTCATGTGCTACTTGATTCAACCCGTATTTTTCGAGTCTGTTGACAGCTTCATTACTGCTGATTCCGTTTTCATCTGTTTTTAGCGTTTTATAAACTGAACCTATACTTTTTTCACTATAATAAATTAGGTTTCGTGTAAGTTTTGCGCTATCTATATCAGCTCTATCCGGTTTATCTCTCCTCTTTATCATGATTTTCACCTCTGTAAAAATACTCAATCAAAAATTTAAATTAATGAGAGCATAATAAATTGTATTTATTTTCGAGATAGCCCTATTTAGTAGGAAAATTTAATTGGCACTATTATCCTATTCAATATTATGTCATATGTCAAGTTTGTTCGAAAAAGAACAAGATCATAAAGTCAAATGACCCTGCCCATCCCCGGGCAGACAGAGTTGTCCATCTCATCTCAGGATAAACAGTATTACTATAATATATCTTTACATACATTATTAGAAAATATGTATTTTTGTTGAATATAGGACCTAGCCGATAAATAAATTAATCTATTAAAAATCCTGTGCCCAAATGTGATATATTAGTTATTAAAAAGGGGTGATTTTATGAAAATAGATTTTCATGTCCATGTGACACCACCGGACATTATAAAGGATTGGAAGAAAATATCCGAGAAGGAACTATACTTTAAGCTCCTAAGTGAAAGCCCGGTCAATAAGTTTGCTGACGCGGACGATATTGTTGCAGAGCTGGACAGTTCAAATGTAGACAAAGCAGTAATATTCGGTTTTGCTTTTAGGGACATGGGATTGTGTAGATATGCTAACGATTATGTGGCTGATGCCGTTAAAAGATTTCCGGATAAGCTTATAGGATATATGATATTAACCCCTACATCTGAAGAAATAACAAAGGAAATAGACAGATGTATTGATATGGGGCTGACAGGAATTGGAGAACTGATGCCATATGGACAGGGTTTTGACATAGCTGATTTAGAAGAAATGTCAAATCTGTCTAACGCATGTATAGAAAGAAATTTACCTGTAATAATTCATACGAATGAAGCCGTAGGGCATCACTATTGTGGGAAAACCGATACCACTGCCGTAAGTGCCGGTGCTCTTGCACACAATTATCCGGATTTAAAGGTGATATTTGCTCATTGGGGCGGGGGCCTGTTGTTTTATGAATTGATGCCGGAGATACGGAAACAAAACAAAAACGTATATTATGATACGGCAGCTTCGCCTTTTCTATATGACAAAAAAATATATAATGTGGCTAAAGAGATAGGGATATTAGATAAGGTGTTGTTTGGAAGCGATTATCCTTTGATATCCATGAAGAGATATATTAAGGATGTTGCTAACACGGGTTTAAGCGAATCGGATCAAGCCCTTGTAAATGGGCTGAATGCGAAGGCTCTATTGAAGTTGTAGGTATAGCAATAAGTGAAGCAATGGGTGAAGTAAAAACCGCCCCCATTGCTTCACTAACTTGTCATGGCCTACTTTTTACTTCGATTAAATAAGGCATCGGCCTATAAAAACTTATACCGAGATATTTTTTTTCCACGGTACCGTCCAAATGCTCTATTATCACACAGGAATCTACCTTTGCCCCATCCATACCCTTGATGATTGTCCTTTCTTCGCCTTCTTTTAAATCAGGATTTATTTTATATTCCTTGGGGGCCTTTCTTACCTCCAAGACATCATGTTGCCACCTTACCTTAGGTGGTTCTTCTTTGCCATAAAAAGCAATATACAATCTATTTTCTATACCTTTTGCCCAAATCAGGATTGGAAAATCCTTGTTGTTTTTGAATTTAAAATCTTTAACGCCATAAGCTACAGTAGCATCCTGTCCATAAGGGACATAGGGAACAGGCATGCCATGACTATGTCTTTCGATGATTTCCATGTTGCTGAGTATTGATACATTATATAAAGTGGAGGCGATTTTACACACCCCTCCGCCGACAGTAGTTGTTACCCGGGAACCTACGTAGGTAGGTCCTTTTTTATATCCTTTAGACTGTACATATGGGCCTATGCTGTTATTTTGGGAAAGTATACGTCCTGGCGATACAATCGTTCCGGCAAGAGAATCAGCCGCCAGGTGTACGTTATATTCCTCCCCCGGTAAAGGGTCCCTCAAAACAGTAACATAAGCCGCCAATAACATGTCAGTTTCATTTTTTTTCTGTGCTTCTATAAATTTCGAATCATTTATCCAGGGCAGATTGATAACAGGCCCGGATTCGTCAGGGGAATCAAATTCAATATCGCCTGTATTGTTTTTTGTTTCGGAAATATTCGTCTGGATCCCGATATCTTCCGTATCTTCTTTCGGGGTTTCCTCTACCTTTGTTTTTTTGGGATTGCATGACACTGAACAAAGTAATAGTGCTAGCGCTATAACTAACAATACACAGTTTTTTATTTTCACCTTATCACTCCTGCTTAAATATAATTGTCGATAATCACACAACTATATTTTTAGGCTTACAACAAAAAAATATGTATTGGTTTATAATTTAATTCTATTTCTGAAACGTATGCCCATAATGGCGATTGTGCAGGAAAATAGGCATATGCAATCCAACACAAAAATAAACCTGGCCGAATAAAATCGCAAAATAAAATATGTGGCACCTACAGAAAGGAGTTTGCCTATATTATTTAAAATATCATTTATTCCGACTATTCTTCCTATAAATTCTCTTTTAGTAATAAGTTGAAGCTTTGTGCCCAAAAATATAGCTATAAGAGTCAGCAACAGTCCTTCTATGAATTGCAGCAGTAAAACAAAACATAAACCGTTAGCCAAACTATAACAGAACCATACTCCGGAGACTATTATTGAGGCTGTATAAACAAATAACAGGTCCATTTTTTGAATTGATTCATTAAAATAAATAGATACAAACATGGATATCAAATTTGTTCCGTAAAAAAGAGACATCATTATTCCCCAGAGGCCATTGTTAACCTTTAAAATATCAAAAGCAAAGGAATAAAAAGCGGCATCTATGGAGGCTATAAGTAGACTCGTTATTGTACCGATAAGTATGACCTTCCTTACGGGTGCTTTGTATCTAAAATATCTTATGCCGCTTCTTATATCGTCTAATATGTTATTGGCCGGTTCAACCTGCGTATTAGTTTTATACAGTTTGTATTTTTTATTTTTGACAAAGAGCAGGATTATCGCCGAAAACAGATACAATATACCGTCGATTATAAATATTATACCGAGCCCCCATTGTTCTATTATGAGACCACATGCCATTGGGCCAATAATAAACGCAAGCCCTGTCATTCCTGTCAGAACAGAGTTTCCGACCATAATATCTTTACTGCTTAATAATCTCGCAATTATTTTCTTTTTGGGTGGATTATCCATAATATCAAGGGAGGCCAAAATGAGCATGAGCATATATATAACCGATACATTATAACTCAATAAAAAGGCTAATATGACCAGGGATTTTGATAAATTAATGAATACCAAAAGGTATTTTTCGTTGAGTCTGTCTCCCAAACCGCCTGCAAGGGGTGACAGGAAGAGGCTCGAAATGGGGGTACATACCACTATAAAACTGGCTGATGTCCCCGAACCGGTTATCTTAATAAGCAGGGCCGTTACGGCAATGAAATGAAAGGCATTTCCGAAATACGATATAGTCTGGCTAATCAGGAACAAAAAAAAGGGGTTTTTGTTTTTTGTTCCGGATAAATATGAATTTTTAGAAGACATATAAATTACCTCCAATATTTACTCATATATATTACTATTAGAGAAATAGGAGGTATATCCTAATTATTTATTTCAATTTGGGCAAATAAAGACATAATAAATGAACGGTAGAATAATTTTTAGATTAGAGACATAAAGAAAATAGGGGGCGGGCTCTATGGTATTTTGGTTAGCTATGTTCGGCATGGTCTGCTGGGGTATTGCTCCGGTATTTGCCAAGGTGGGATTGAACAACATGGATCCCTTGCCGGGATTGATTATAAGGACCCTGACAGCATCTGTTTTTGCCTTAGGTTCCATGGGTTTTAACGGCAATATCGATAAAATGAAAAGCATTTCATTTATTACATGGGTTTTTATTGCTATTGAGGCGCTTCTCGCCACACTTGTAGGGGATTTAGCATATTATGCCGCAATAAAAAAAGGAGACATTTCCGTAGTAACTGTTATTATGTCCAGTTCTCCATTAGTTACAATGCTTGTGGCTATTATATTTTTAGGAGAACAAATTACAATGATCAGAATAGTAGGTGCAGGTCTGGTTGTAGTCGGAATAATGCTGATTATGTAGTTTGATCTCCTTTTAATTTGCTTATTACCGCGGGTGGGTATCGAGTACCTTGATATAGTTGAGGGAGGTATCCTTTGCTCCCTGCAGATGGCATTTTTCCGATTTTAATATAGTTAAATATTCGATTACTTCCTTGGTTATTACCTCACCTGCACAGATAATGGGAATACCCGGAGGGTAAGTCGTCACAGTTTCACCTGATAATTGGCCTTCGGAATCTGTAAGCCTGACTAACTTTTTATTCATATAATATGCGTCCCTTGGACATATAATACTGTTGGGATATTTAGGGGGAGGTCTTATGGCACTATAAATTTCCATATCGGATTTACTTGCTATATTCTTTAAACTGTCAACTAATATTGATAAATCCTCCATTCTGTCGCCTATACTCACAATAGCCAATACATTGTTGAGGTCGGACAATTCAACCTGTATATTATATTCTTTTCTCAGCTTATTTTCCATCTCATACCCCGTATATCCCAGACCCCGTACGTTTATGCCAAGCTTGGTTTCATCGAAATCGAAACAGCCATGTTGCCCAACCATCTCCTTACCGAACGCATAAAGCCCGTTTATTTTGTTTATTTCATTACGGGCCCATCGAGCTAAATATAAGGTGTTGGAAAGCAATCCGTGACCTTCGGTGGCCAATTGTTTTCTTGCAATGTCCAGGGAACACATCAATAAGTAGGAAGCGCTTGATGTGGAGAGCAAGTTTAAGGATTGCTTCACGGACTCAGGGTCTATTTTGTCGCTGCCTATCATAAGAACCGAGCTTTGTGTTAAAGAACCTCCGGTTTTATGCATACTTACTGCACACATATCTGCACCCAATTCTATTGCCGTAGACGGAAAATCTTCGTGGAAATACATATGTGTTCCATGAGCTTCGTCTACCAGTATCAGCATATTGTATTTGTGTGTTATATCTATAATTGCTTTTAAATCTGAAGTGACTCCATAGTAGGTAGGATTAATTAAAAAGACCGCCTTAGCTTCAGGGTTGGATAAAATTGCGTCCTCTACTTTATGGACAGTTACGCCGTTAGCTATACCTAACCTCTCATTAATTTCCGGTTGAATATAGACAGGATTTACCCCGCCGAGTATCATTCCGTTTACAATAGATTTATGAATATTTCTGGGGATAATTATCTTATCTCCGGGTTTGCAGACACTTATTATCATAGCTTGAATTCCTCCGGATGTGCCATTAACTAAAAAAAAGGCGTGTTTTGCGCCAAAAGCGTCTGCAAGCAAGTTTTGGGCCTCTTCTATAACACTTGTCGGATTATTATAGTAATCCAGGTCATCCATTCCATTTACATCCATGTTTAATGCCGGCTCGCCCAGAAAACTGGTAAGTTCATAAAGCCCTCTCCCATGTTTATGACCCGGGACATGGAACGCCGTAACATTATCACTTATATATTTTTTAACCGCATCAAATAGGGGGGTTAAGCCTTGGTTCAGCATCTGTAATCACTCTCCCTGTAAGAACTATTATTAGATAGTTGCAAAATACAATATAAAATTGTAGGCTTTAATATAATATGTTTTACAGGGTGTTAATGTTAATTTATTTTATTCGGTTTTATGATACAAACTTGCCTATTCGTTCAATCATACGGATAATAGATATATTTTTTGCTTGTGTTAATAGATTATTTTCCTGCATACAATTTAGTGTGGGGGGGATAAAATGTCTAGAAGAGTAATTTTACTATTGATATCTATTTTATACATTATGATTATTTTTGTCATAGGACAAAATATAAATTTATTAAAAAATAAATTGCGCAGGGATAGAGAAGTTTTGGGTTACAAAGAGTACATAGAATATATTGCGTGGGAGAATATGATGCTTATAGAAAACCCTGACTGCAAGGATCCAAAAATATTGATAGATGTTTCTGAAAAGACACTTTATATATTAGATGGAAATAGACTTATAAATAAATATCCGGTTGCTACCGGCAAGCTAGATACGCCTACCCCAATAGGGTCATGGAGGGTAGTCAACAAAGAGAGATGGGGCGGGGGATTTGGGACTAGGTGGATGGGGCTTAACGTACCTTGGGGTAAATACGGTATTCATGGTACCAGCAGACCTTATTCTATTGGCACCAGTGCTTCCGGCGGTTGCATTCGAATGTATAATAAAGATGTAGAAGACCTTTATAAATATGTTAAAAATGGCACACCTGTTGCTATCATCAATGGAATGTTTGGGCCGTTTGGCGACGGGGTCCGAACAATATCCCCCGGGAATATAGGGTCTGACGTACTGGAGATTCAGTCCAGGTTAAGGGCATACGGATACTATGATGTTGACCTGCTTGATGGCTGGTATGGGCCGAACATGGAACAGGCTTTATATAAATTTCAGAAGGATCATAATATCACCAAAGATCCTCATATCGGACCAGAAATGTTGAGGGCGTTGGGGATTGTTATTATGGAGTAGTTTGCGACTAGGGTGACGGGGGCAGTGTCACATTTAATGTGACACTGCCCCCGTCACCCTAATCACTTAAAATAATGACACTATTATTACAATCAGACCTACAGCCCATGTATAGAAAGAAAAGTAATATAATTTTTCTTTTTTGATAAGATTTATTAAAGCCTTGATGGCAAACAGACCCGATATAAAAGCAGCCAATATACCGGCTATTGTAACACCTATAGAAATATCGCCCATTCCAAATTTAAGCACATCTTTAAATTCCAGTACGGCAGCCCCCAAAATTGCAGGAATCGAAACCAGGAAGGAGAATTTGGTGGCCAGTTCTTTATTAAATCCCCTAAACAAGGATCCAACAATGGTGGAGCCTGACCTGGATAAACCGGGAGTAATAGCTAGGCCCTGGAATATACCTATAATTGTGGCGTCCGCCCAGTGCATATCTTGAATGTTGCGCCTCCCGGGGCTAAACCTTTCTGCTAGCCATAGAAGGGTTCCTGTTATCAATAGAGCAATGCCTATTATTAATGTAGATGAAAAGAAGCTTTCAAATATATTACCGAGCAATATCCCCATCAATCCCGTCGGAATCGTTGCGACAATGATAAAAACACCGAGTTTTCTATGTTTATTATTAACTTTGAATCCTCTTCCCTTAATGGTTTCTTTGATTAAACGAAAAAACTCCACAACAATCATAGCTATATCCTTGGAATAGACGAAAAATATTGAAAACAATGTGCCTATATGTAACATTATCGTAAAAAAAAGAATTCGATTTTCCGGGACTTTTAGGAGTCGCTGTGTAACAGCTAAATGTCCCGAACTGCTGACAGGCAAAAATTCTGTAAGTCCCTGAATTATGCCTAACACTATAGCTTTCAAAATTGTCATTGCATTACCCCCCGGAAAAATATTAACATGAATGATTATAACATATATTAACAGGCTATGTTTAGAATTCTAAACTTAAAACTAATAAAAAAATATTACATGGTAATAATAATATAGCATAAAAAGAAGTTTGTGGGGTGGAAGCATGTTTGTTGTATTTACAAGGGCATTATTATTATATTTGATAGTAGTTGTTGTTATGAGAATGATGGGTAAGAGACAGGTGGCGCAGATGCAACCTTTCGAATTGGTAATAATGATAATGATCGCAGATCTTGCCGCTACACCCATGGAAAACATGGACATCCCTTTAGTAAATGGGATCATTCCGATAATTGCACTCCTATCTGTGCAGGTGCTGACTGCATATTTTTCTTTAAAGAATGAAAAATTCAGAGATTTTGTTTGCGGAAAACCGAGCATATTGATACATAAGGGAAGAATAGACCAAACAGAGATGCATAGACTGAGGGTTAACGTGAATGATCTTCTGGAGGCTTTGAGGAATAAGAATCAATTTAATGTGAGTGATGTGGAATATGCCATTCTGGAAACTAACGGACAGATAAGTATAATCCCCAGGGCGGACAAAAGGCCGGTTGTGACGGGTGATTTGGGTATCATGGTACAGGAAGAACAGTTGCCGGTTACTTTGATCACAGGCGGAAAACTGAATAAAGACAAACTCAGAAAAGCCGGGCATGATAAAAGGTGGTTGACGGATCAATTGAAACAACAAAATATAAACAATATAAAAGATGTATTTTTAGCACTTATATCAACTGATGGGAACTTCTATGTACAAGAGAGGAAAAGATAAAAATAGTAGGGGAGGTACTTTATGCGGGTCGTTATAATTACTGTACTTATTTTAATGATTTTTTTCGTCGGTGCTTTTATAGTAAACAGACATGTAAATAACACTTGTGGAAAGTTGCTTGAGAATGTGGGAGCATTGGATAGATCCATTAAAGGGGAGGATTGGGCCCAAGGCAGAGAACAGGTGCATAGCCTTAAAAAACAATGGGAAGATACCAAGAAGAGTTGGCTATTGTTTTTGGAACACTATGAAACGGATCCTATTGACATTGTCCTAACAAGGCTCGAGCAATATTTGGAAATTGAAAATAAGGCATTAGCATCAGGCGAAATGGCTGAACTCAGGTTGTTGATTGATAGCGTGAGAAGTAAGGAGAATTTCAAGTTGGAAAATATACTATAAATTAGGATGTTCCTATCTGAATTTTGGTTTATATATTTATGGCCAATTTTTTAATGTATGTCAGTTTGGAATATTGATAAATGTAGAGCACACCTTTTTAAATTCAAAATACAATTTTTATGTTTTTTTGATAATATAACATTTTTTTGGGTATCTACTATATAATCTATATAATTAGGAAAACCTAAATAGTCCAAAAACATAAAATGCTTGAATGTGTATAAAACTTACTATATAATGAGTAGAAATACACTTATTTAGGTTATAGGTTATCATTAATAAGCTGATGGGGGGTGGAGAGAAAGGGTTATATTATATAAGGAGGGATGATATGCAAAATTCTAGCCGGGTTGAGTCTTTTAATAGGCCGGATACGGATGAAACGTTAAAATACGGAATTATGTTTGTTTATGCTGCACTTATACTGATCTCGGGTTTTTTCTTCAATAGCGTGGATGAAATTATAAGCGGGTTGGGTAAAATTATTGTTTCGCGGGGTGTACTTGTTTCGGATTACATGGTAATAGGAAATATAGGGGCCACCCTAGTCAATTGCGGACTCACGACGCTTGCCTCAATAATTGTTGCTAAAATTGCAGGTGTAGAAATGCATGGGCTTACTATAGCGGCAATATTTACAATAGCGGGTTTTGCACTTTTTGGGAAAAATGTTTATAATATCTGGGCCATATACTTAGGGGCATATCTGTATGCATTATATACAAAAGAGAGCTTTAAAAAATATTCGGCAGCTGCTTTTTTTGGAACAGCGTTAGGTCCTTTAATAAGTCAAATCAGCTTTGGAGCAGGATTACCGCTTGTGCAAGGAATAATTTTGGGGAATATAGCCGGGATTGTAGCCGGATTCATTATACCGTCTATGGCAGCTCATTTTCCTAAATTTCATCAAGGTTTCAGTTTATATAACATAGGGTTTACAGCCGGAATGACCGGGTTTCTGTTTATGTCTTTATTAAGGGCATTTGGAAAAGGTCATGATACTCTGGCAATAGCACTTGAGGGATATAATTTTGAATTTACTATATATCTATCTATAATGTTTATATCGATGGTTATACTAGGTTATATTTTAAATAACAAAAGTTTTTCCGGATATGGAACCATATTAAAAAGGACAGGGAGAGCCCCTTCAGATTCGGATTTTGCTACTTTGGACGGATTTGGAATAACATTAGTTAACATGGGCATAATAGGCCTTATGTCTGTGGCATATGTTTTATTAGTAAAAGGGGAGTTGAACGGACCGAATATCGGGGGAATCCTTACTATAATAGCTTTTGGTGCATTTGGAAAACATGCAAAAAATATTTTGCCTATCTTTATAGGAGTTTTCTTAGCAAGTACCTTGTTCTCATTAATACCGGGCTCATCGATACCGGCTCCGGGTGCACTAACCCCGGTGTTAGCGGCATTGTTTGGAACTACATTAGCGCCAATTGCCGGAGAATATGGATGGATAGCAGGAATAGTAGCGGGATTCGTTCATATGACAGCAGTAGTAAATACGGCGTATTTGCATGGAGGTATGGATTTATATAATAACGGATTTACCGGTGGTCTTGTAGCAGCTTGTCTGGTTCCAATTATAGATGGATTAATTGGAGGAAAACGCAAATTGGCTAAGGCAGACAATTGAATAGAAAAACAAGAATCCCCCATAGAATACAAGGGGGGTATTCTTTTGGCCATTTGAAAATTTAAGTATTCAGATTTTCGTATTAGAAAATTTTTATTTTTTTGAATTTTTGCCTTTAATAATATGGATGTAGGGTATATAATATTATAGTTCATACAATACTATATGTCATAATTCAGAAATCCGACGCGGGCTCGGTATAACAACTAAAGGATAAGGCGGATAAAGCTGGCAATAAAGCTGGAGATATAAAAAAATGTTGACTCGGTATTAGAAATATGATATACTGAATAAGTCACTGCAACAAGGGCAGTTGATAGTTAATAGTTAATAGTT
>CAZVFS010000029.1:0-7255 GCA_964626575.1 uncultured Alkaliphilus sp.
GTTCCTGTTAGTTTTAAAAAACCACGTCTTGATAGCTTCATAAAAAGCCTCACCTCCTAGTTTACTAATCCATCGTCCTCTTCCTCAACCCATTTTAGCCCGGAACCTGGAGAAAAACCTTCCCTTAAGGCTAACTTGTCAAAATGTAGAGTGTGTAAATGATGCATAGCTGCTAGGGACCCTTCGTCCGTATATTTTTTCCAATCGAAAACCTTGTAGTATTTTTGGCATTCCCGGCAAAAGTACAAACGGCATACTTCGTTTTCCCCCACTGTAAAAAATCCCAATTTCTCCTGATTTTCATTTTCACAGTAAGGACACCTTATACGTGGATACCTCCAACTGGTTCCACAAAGCCAGCACTCCAAAAATTTTGCCCCGTCTTCTTCCCTCAAAAAACCGTAATGGGGATTTTCACCACAAACCGGGCAAAAGCCTTCGTCCCAAAAATGTGTATCTAATTCATTCAAAAAATTCTCCCTAGGCACATAGTAAAGGGAGGAAAAAATAAATACAAGAAGAAAAGTTACGAAGTCCCTTTCTAAAAGTGTTTCATCAACAACTTTATCCACTAAAACGGGTAGCTGGGACTGCGGAAAAATATCATTTTTTTCAGCCAAAAAATCCTTCACTGAAGCTTGCAGATGTTCCAAAGGCTTTTCAAAATCTTTATTGTTTTTTACAAGCTCTTCACATAAACTAGCCAAAAAAATCCGCATAGGCTCCCCTTTAATATAAGCATCAGGGATAAGCCTTTCTGATTTTTTCATTTTTTCTTTCGATTCTTCCAAGTCCAGTTTACAATCCACCTGTTTAAAAATGTCCCCATTTTGTTCTTCCAAGAGTTCCCTGGCTTGGGAGAATACTAACAATAAAGTGTCTAAATTTCCTGATCCTGGATATAGCTTGCAACATCTTTTGTTTTCATCTAATGCTTTTTGTTGAAAAACATTATACAAGATATAACCTCCTGTCTAGTCACCTCGCTTTCTCAAAGCCTTTGTTGCTTCAAGAAACAACAATCGATGCTGAACTGAATTGTTTAACAGCCTTTAGGTCGCACCCCCCTTCCTTCCCCTTCTCAATTCCTAATCGTCAAATTCCCTCCCGATTCCCGGTTGTCAAAGAAGGAGCCAAAAAGTTGCTTTTTGAATCCCAGCAGACCTCGGCTTCTTTGTTATGTTTATAATGTTATTTTTTTAACACCCTTTGGGCCTACACTTTACTATCAAATAAACAAAATAAATAGTTATGATTATTATACCTAGTTTGACTAGAGCCCCCAAGAGCGTAACCGCCAAGCCGAAAGGCCAATCGGATTAAAAAACAATTGGTTTTATATTATATGATTTTGTACACATATATAGTCATTTACATAATACCATGCCCTTCACTCCATGTCAAGCTTTCCTGCCCTTTCGACAATATTTGCAAATAGTTTTTTTACGATCATTGTTGGTATTTCTACCTCTAGAATAACCCTAAGCCTTTAAAATAAATATATCCACTGCAACACTGTTATGCTAGAATATTAAATATAATATAAGGATGTGATATTTTGAAAAACATATTTTTAACCGGTAAAAAATATATAGGTAAGTCAACCCTAATACAAAATGTTTTAAATAGGTTAAACCTTTCTGTAGGTGGGTATATTACAGAAAGAATAATTAAAGACAATGATAGAATTTATATAGTAAAATCGTTGTATGACAACTCCGAATCCTACCTCATAGCCAATGTAGATGCCACGGACTATTCCAGAGAAGTATTTATAGATTCTTTTGATACCGGCATTGTTTCTATGCTGGAAAGAGATCTTAAGGATAAAGATATAATTGTGTTAGATGAATTAGGTTTTTTCGAAAACGACAGTGAAAAATTTAAATGTAAGATATACGAATTACTGGATAGTGATAAAATAATTCTGGGAACCATCAAGGATTACAATTGTGAATTTTTAAATAATATTAAAAGTAGGGATGACGTATTGTTAATTGAAGTTACAAAAGAAAACAGGGAAGAAATCTTAGGCGAACTGGTTGAAATAATAAGTAACATGTCCGATTGATATACCGGTTTCGCACCTTGTGATTTTTTCCCTCGTTAGTTTTGTTCATCAATATATTATATTCCCAAGAAATGTTTTATGTTCCTACATTCGTACCACACATGCTATGGCTTGGTCTTCGGATTAAAAAGTAATGCCATCAAATAACCAAAAACGATGGCGGCAGTGATGCCCCCTGCAGTTGATGATACTCCCCCTGTAAAAGCCCCTAAAATACCATCCTCCTTGACTCCTTTAATTGTCCCCTTAGCAAGAGCATAGCCAAAACCTGAAATAGGAACGGTTGCACCTGCGCCGCCGAACTTAACTATAGGTTCATATATACCGATAGCAGTAAGCACAACCCCTAGTGTTACAAACAAAACGAGAACATGGGCAGGGGTTAACCTCGTTTTATTGATTATAATCTGTCCTACAATACAGATTGCTCCCCCTGTTACAAATGCATTTAAATATTGCATGGTTTCACTCCTCATCAAGTTTCATTTAATATATTTAACTGCCGGTCGGGCTACGATTATCCTTATATATATTGTCCCGGATAACAGGCTAATATCTTACGCCGTTTCAACTGTTATTGCATGGGCGATACAAGGTATAGATTCCCCTTGCAAGGTACTCGTAGGCGACAACAAAGCTCCAGTAGTGACCAGCATCAATTTCCTGAGATTTTTTAATTTCAACTGTTCATACAGATACCCGCAAAATACGACCGCAGAGCAGCCGCACCCGCTTCCCCCAGAATGAGTGTCTTGTCTTTCTATATCAAATATCTCCAAACCACAATCTTTAAATACCTTTGTCAAATCGTATCCCTCTTTTTGCATCAGTTCGAGTGCTATTTCAACCCCAACACGCCCCAAATCCCCTGTAATAATTAAATCATAGTCATCAGTTTTAAACCCTGTATCATTCAGATGGGCTTTTATAGTATCCACGGCGGCAGGCGCCATGGCCGCACCCATGTTCGTAGCATCCTTTATGCCAAAATCTACTACCTTCCCGGTTGTAGCATAGGTAATATAGGGCCCATCGCCTACTGCCGATATTATTGCAGATCCTGAACCCGTTACCGTCCATTGTGATGTCAAAGGACGTTGAGTTCCGGATTCCAATGGGAACCTGAATTGTCTCTCTGCTGTAGAAAAATGGCTCGCTGTCGTTGCTACTACATTATCCGCATATCCGCCATCCACTATCATAGCTGCCAGGATTAAAGATTCTGCCATATTTGAACATGCCCCATATAGCCCAAAAAAAGGAATCTGTAAATCTCTAGCTGCAAAAGATGTAGATATAAGTTGATTGAGCAAGTCCCCGCCAAACATATATTCCATATCCGATTCATTCAACTTTGCTTTATTGAGCGCGGCCTTTACGGATTCTCTTGTGAGTTTGCTTTCTGCTTTTTCCCAACTATCCTCCCCAAACAGGTCATCGTTCAATATTTGGTCAAAATATCGTGCAAGAGGCCCCTGTCCCTCTTTGGGACCTACGATTGTAGCTGTAGAGATAATTGATGGAGGGTTCAACAGTCTCACAGTTTGGTTTCCTAACTTTTTAACCGCCATGATGAATTCACTCCTAACTATTTGAAGATATAATACAAAATACCAATTATTACTGAAGAACCTACCCCATATACCAGCACCGGCCCTGCAAGGGAAAACATTTTTGCAGCCACACCCAATATAAAGCCCTCTGTTTTAAATTCCATCGCAGGGGCAACTATAGAATTGGCAAATCCCGTAATTGGTATGAGTGACCCTGCACCTGCCCTTTCCCCGATAATATCGTAAACCCCTAAACCCGTTAAAAATGCTCCAATGAAAACTAATATCAACGTAACTATGTTACTTACATCTAAATGTGAATATTGATAATGGTTTTCTATTATCCTGTGAATTACCTGTCCTATCGTACAAATTATACCTCCCACAAAAAAGGCCCATAAACAACCCGCTAGTAAGCCGGGTTTCGGCACCTTTGTATCTACATATTCTTGATAAGCTTTATTTTTATTCGGTTGATTCTTTGACATTTATATCACCTCATGTTTCTAGTATTCTAGCTTTCTATTATCCCAAACTAAAAGTCTGATATCATTATGTCGGCATGCCGATCCAAAGTTCGGATATAAGCTTGCCGGTTTACCGGACCTATCCGGGACTTTATATCTTTCTAGTTTTCAAATGTCTCTCCATAAAACCTCCGGTGCCCTGATTTCCGGCGCTCTGATTTCTAGTATAGGAACCAATTTAAAAGTGATCCTAATACCTTGCCTGCTATCAAAGAATAAACAACGTATCTGACATATCCCTCTAATCTGAACCGTCTTATAAGAACAGGCATTACATTTAGTACCTCAGCCAGTGCAGACGCCAATAATCCAACAAATATTCCAATAAAAAAACCTACAATAATAACTGTAAATTTTCCTAGATCTATTGATAAACCCGCAAGTGAAGTAATAGCAGCAAAAACGGCTCCTGCTATAATTATGTTCTCATAAATTTTAATTTCCCTATAAGTACCGGTTAATTGAGCAAGTCTGGGGACAATATCCAAAAGAGTAAGCAATGCAACAATACCACTTCCTACAAAAATTCCGTTTGAAAATCCTACCAGAGGTACAGCTATGTATTTCATTTTCATACCCTCTGTTACCCTTTGATACTATTACTTTTAATATATTTGTCCACACCTTGCTGATATGTATGTATCTCCATTTCTAGTGGGGTGGGTTCTTTGTTAATCCTTTTATTAAATACATGATTAAAAAACACTGACATTCCCGCACCAATCCCTAAAGAATAGGGAATCTGGATTAGTAACAATTTGTCGGTTTCTATACCTGTAATAACTCTATATATGACCTTATGGGCCTGCTTCATATCAACATCGGAATGAAAGTTAATAATCGCAGTAATTGATCCTATAAACAACAAAAAACACACTAAAACAATCCTTACTATTTTGTATTTGTCTTTATTGGTTTTTTCATTGACAAAACTGATTAAAACATCTGTTTCACCCACGACTGCCAGATCAACATTATGAACATTTTTTTTAATAAAAGATATGATCGATATAGCGGGAATTAAAATGTTATGTCCTTTTTTTACATCAATCGGGTATACCAGATTTTCCAGGTCTCGCTTTATTTCCTCTTCTGCCGAAATATTGACTAAATCCTTCAGCAAAACAGGTTCTGTGCTTTTCAGTATTGCCTTTTCTTTTAAACTTAAAAAAACCTGCCTGTCCGCATTCATTTCACACATTCCCCACAACGTCAAGGGATGTTAAAACCAGATCTGCCTTTTCCGGTATAGCATTTATGTCTTTGTTTATAAAAATATACCATGCTATCAATACAAACACTAATAGCAAAGTCAAACAAACTATATTTTTATGTTTTCGCAACAAGTATGCCATTTAATCACCGTCCTTGGTTTATTATTTGCTATTTTTGTTTTTTAATTCATTTAATATTATTTGACTAAAGCATGAGAAAGCGGAAAAAAATCAGGGAGATAGTTCCCCTGTTTTTTTCAAGTATATATAAAAAAATAGGGCCCATATTTAAGCCCTTTTCATTAAATCTTTCATATTTTGCAATACCCTTTTTTCGATCCTCGAAACCTGAACCTGGGATATCCCCAAAATTTTCGCAATCTCGGTTTGGGTTTGGTCCTTAAAATATCTTAAAAATATGATCTGCCTCTCCCTCGGCTCTAATTTTGCAATGGCTTCTTGTAACATAATTCTGTCTACCACATCACTATCTTCAAGACTGTCGGTTTCACTGATTTTATCAATTAAATGTATGGGAGAGCCGTCATCATGATAGATTACATCATATAAATATTCCGGATAGACATTGGAATCCAACGCCATTACAATTTCTTCCTTGGTAATACCCAGATCATCGGCGATTTGTTGCAATGTGGGCTCCCCGCCATATTCTTTTTGCAGCCTTTCCTTTGCCATTTTAATCCGAATTACTGTCTGTTTTAAAGATCTAGAAACCTTAATTATTCCGTCGTCCCTCAAAAAACGTTTTATCTCCCCAATTATCATGGGTACTGCATAGGTAGAAAATCTGACACCAAAACTAAAATCAAATTTTTGTATTGCTTTAATCAGTCCAATACAGCCTAATTGAAACAGGTCATCCCTATCATATCCCCTGTTTAAAAATCTCCGTACCACACTCCTTACCAGACCTAAATTATTATTGACTAATATCTCCTGCGCCCTTTGGCTCCCTTTTTGTGCCTCCAATATTAACTCTATGGTTTTTTCATGCTCCAATATTTCGGCTTGTTCCCCTGAAAATGCTGAAAAATTCATTTTATCTACCCCTTTATTTACCCCTTACTCCATATTCAAGCTCCTGAATTTTTTTACCATTTTTATTGTTGTTCCCTTTTTTGGCTCCGAATATACTTCAATCCCATCCATAAAAGTTTCCATCACGGTAAAACCCATACCTGAACGCTCTAACTCCGGTTTAGAAGTAAAAAGGGGCTCCATTGCCTGTTCAATATCATCAATACCCTGTCCGCTATCTTCTACAATAACCTCCAATTTGTTGCCGTTTATTTTGCAAATTATGGTTACCAGACCCATACTATCTTCATATCCGTGTATAATTGCATTTGTTACAGCTTCGGAAACAGCGGTCTTCACATCCGCAATCTCTTCTATCGTCGGGTCCAGTTGCGACGCAAAAGCAGCCACCACCACCCTGGCAAATGCCTCATTTTGTGACCTGCTGTCAAATTCAATTTTCATATAGTTTTTATATTTCATCAGTTACACTCCTTTACATACGATTAAGGGCTTCCGTTTTGTTTTTATATTTGTCTATTATGTTATATAAACCTGCTAAGGCAAAAATTTTATCTATTTTAGCAGTTGTATGTATAACCGACACCCTACCACCTAATTTGGTTATGTGTTTATATCGTCCGATAATAACTCCTATCCCCGAACTATCCATAAAACTCATATTGTTTAAGTCAAATATCAGGTTTTTAACCCGTTGTCGATCTATTGTTTCATCTATTTCGGTTCTGATATCTTTGGCAACATGATGATCGAGTTCACCATCAAATCTAACAATCAGTGTATTGTCTACAACTTCATATTGTAATTGCAACCTTTTTCCCCCCTCTAATC
>CAZVFS010000029.1:7355-14242 GCA_964626575.1 uncultured Alkaliphilus sp.
AGTGTATTGTCTACAACTTCATATTGTAATTGCAACCTTTTTCCCCCCTCTAATCCAAAGGTGCACTTCCCCTTCTAATTCTATTATTATTTCTATATATGTCAGAGCAAATCCTTCAGTGAAAAAACACTTGTTTTGCGATATTATGAAATTAAAATTTATATAATAACAAAAAAATCGACTTGTTTGTCGATTTTTGTTTTGTAATATTTTTTGTTATTTTTTAACCCCAACTAAACTCGTTAACATCACATTAATTATACTTATAAGTATGGAACCTATGATCGCCGCAAATATATTTTCCACATCAAAACCGTTAACGACAGATGATGTTACTATTAATATAATGCCATTAAGAATAAATGTAAATAATCCTAACGTCAATATATTAATCGGCAAGGTTAAAACTACTAAAATAGGCTTAATAATTGTATTTATAATACCTAAAATTGCCGCCGCTACAATTGTCGTTTTAAAACTCGATACATTAACCCCTATAGACAAATAAGCCACTATATAGATTGAAATAGCACTTATAAGCCATCTTGCCAAAAATCTCATCATTACCCCCCCTATCTAAACCTTTCTTGAGTCTAATTCCAAAACAAGCAAGGCGCCCCTTGCCCTACTTTAAATATAACTCCATCGTGGGTCAAACCTGTTCTATCCGTTTCAGGATGGCAAAACACGAAACCGGACCTTCATAGCAATAACAATTATCATATACGGCCTGCCATCCTCCGGCCTTGTTAGCTACCGACAGTAATTGTTTCTACTTCCATTTTACCTATAACCTCATCAATAAGATTTTCTACATCTAATTTCTCCTCGGATTTAAGAATTTTATCGAGCCTGGGCTGAGTAACCGGATGTTTTGGGAGAAATACGGTGCAGCAATCCTCAAAAGGTAGTATTGACGTTTCATAGGTTCCAATTTCCTTTGCTAAATTGACAATATCCACTTTGTCCATAGCTATTAATGGCCTAAATATCGGCATCTCGACAGATTCATTAATGACGCTTAGGCTTTTTACTGTCTGGCTCGCCACCTGGCCGATACTTTCTCCTGTTACTAAAGCATCGCAACTATTGTCCTTCCCCACTCTCTGGGCTATTTTCATCATAAACCTTCGGGAAAGAATTGTCATTTCGCCTTCTGGGCATTTTTCATTTATTTCTTTTTGTATAGGTAACAAATTTATAGAATACAGCTTGATTTCGCCACAATAAATCGAAAGAATTCTAAGCAGGTCGATTACTTTCTCCTTTGCCCTTTCACTTGTAAAGGGATAACTATGAAAATGCATGGCCCCTATTTCTACACCCCTTTTTGCAACAAGCCAGCCAGCTACCGGGCTATCGATTCCCCCGGAAAGAAGTAACAGCGCCTTCCCATTGGTTCCTAAGGGCAAACCGCCAAATCCGTCGATTTTATCACTAAAAACAAATGCTTTATCCCTTACCTCTACATAAATAACAATATCCGGATTATGCACATCAACGGAAATATCATCAATATTTTGGAGTAGATATGCACCCACATCTCTACTGATTTCCGGAGATTGCAATGGGAATTTTTTGTCGCCCCTTCTGGTTTCCACCTTAAAAGTCCTGATGTTGCTGTCTTCATTAATTCTGTCTTTTAATTCCTGTAGTGCTACTTCCTCAATAATCCCCATATCCGCCTCAAATTTTTTTGCCATACTGAGTGAAACAACACCAAATACCTTTTTTACTCTATCAATAATATCCCTTACATTATAATCCGCAACATCTATATAAATTCTACTATGCGCCTTATATATTCTAATTTTCCCCAAATCCAACAGAGCGTTGCGAATTTGACCCACCAATTTATCTTCAAAAAATCTCTTGTTGAGCCCTTTGAGCGCTATCTCACCGTAACGGACTATTATCACATTTTCCATAATGTTATCACCTTCCAATGATGTCTTTTAGATTACTAAAATGTTCCTTTGTTTTTTCCACTGCATAATCTATTTCATCCTTTGTGTTTGTATAAGATAAACTAAATCGAATTGAACTATCAATTAAATTCCCACCAATGTTTAACGCTTTTAACACATGACTGTATTCTTTTCTTCTGGAAGAACATGCCGAACCGGAAGAAACATAAATTCCATCCTGTTCCAAACTATGGAGCATGATTTCACTTTTAACCCCCGGAAAAGAAATATTGATTATATGCGGGGCAAATTTATCGCTACCTTCCGATATTATATATATACCGTCAATTTTGTTTTTAAATGCATCTATCGCATAATTTCTCAACTCGTTCAAATACTCTATGTTTTTGTCCTGTTCTTCCATAGTTAATCTGACCGCTTCCCCTAATCCATATATCCCGGGTACATTTTCAGTTCCCGACCTGATGTCCATCTCCTGGTTTCCACCGATTAATAATGGGCTGACCCTGATTCCCTTTTTGATATACAGTGCGCCAATCCCCTTGGGTCCATGAATTTTATGCCCACTTATTGAAAAACTGTCTACCTCCATGTCTTTCAAGGTAAATTTGATCTTCCCAAAGGACTGAATCCCGTCTACATGAAATAGGATTCTATTATTTGTATTCTTAATAATTTTACCGACTTCCACTATAGGCTGGATACTGCCTATTTCGTTATTAACATGCATAAGACTAACCAAAACTGTATCATCATTAATTGCATCTTTTAATTGCTCGGTACATATAAATCCTTTTTTGTCCACCCCTAAATACGTAACCTTAAACCCTCGTTCCTCCAGCAGGTTAAATATACCCAATACGGACTTATGTTCTATTGTAGACGTTATGATATGATTTCCAACCCTTTTATAAGCATCGATTATACCCCTGATCGCCAGATTATTTGCTTCTGTTCCTCCGGACGTAAATATTATTTCTTGTTCTGTACAGCCCAGTGCTTTAGCCAGTGTTCTTCTTGCTCTTTTTATTTCCCTTTCTACCGTCATGCCTTTTTTATGTAAGGATGATGGGTTGCCATATTCTTTTTCTAACGATCTCAACATGGCCTCTACTACCTCCGCCCTTGGCTTTGTAGTAGCCGCATTGTCTAAATAAACCTCCATAGTTTCACCCCCATTTTTATATTATTTATGGCTATTATAATACACATTTATCTTTTGAGTTTGTATTCTTCAATAAAGCTATTCAATATTATATTGAGATTCAGGCCTTCCGTTTCCTCGAGTTCATAATGTACACGCGTATGGGGTTTGTTAATATTGATTACCCTGTTAAGATCAATCGGTGTACCTATAATAACGGAATCACAATCTGTTTTGTTGATTGTATCCTCAAGATCCCTCAATTGTTGTTCACCGTAACCCATTGCAGGAAGCAATGTTCCGATATGTTTATACTTGTCCAGAGTTTCAATTAATTTTCCTACTGCATACGGGCGAGGATCCACTAATTCCTTTGCTCCGAATCGCCGGGCTGCAACTATTCCGGCTCCCAATTCCATTTCACCATGTGTCAAGGTAGGGCCATCCTCGATAACCAAAACCCGTTTATCTTTAATTATATCTATGTTATCTACTGTAATTTTAGATTCCGCTTTAATAATAACAGCAGTTTCATTGGCATACCTGATGTTTTCCTCCACCTTGCGTATGGCCTCCGCACTTGCACTATCAATTTTATTAATAATTGCTACATCGGCAAGCCTTAAGCTGACCTCCCCCGGATAATAACTCAATTCATGTCCCGGGCGATGCGGATCCAGGACAACAACCGACAAATCCGGCTTGTAGAAGGGAAAATCGTTATTTCCTCCATCCCATATAATAACGTCGCAACCATCCGGATCATTCTCTGCTGCTCTCAAAATGTCCTCATAATCCACACCGGCATAAATGATATTTCCGCGTTCGACATGTGGTTCGTATTCCTCCATCTCCTCTACGGTACAATTATGCCATTTTAAATCCTCCACCGTTGCAAATCGCTGCACCCTCTGCGCGACCAAGTCACCATACGGCATCGGATGTCTGACTGCAACTACCTTAAGATTATGTTGCATCAACAGTTCAATAATTTTACGCGATGTCTGGCTCTTGCCACAACCCGTTCTGACCGCACAAATTGATATAACAGGTTTATTGCTCTTTAGCATAGTACTTTCGGGACCAAGAAGTATAAAATCAGCACCCGAAGCGTTAACAATTGCACTTATGCCCATTACATCTTCATATTTTACATCACTGTATGCAAAAACACATTCATTTACCTTTAACTCTTTGATCAATTCAGCCAACTGTTCTTGTGGGTATATGGGAATCCCCTCAGGATACATTTTACCTGCTAATTCGGCGGGGTATTTTCTATCATCGATATCCGGTATCTGGGAAGCTGTAAATGCCGCAACCCTGTAATTGTCATTGTTACGATAGTACATATTAAAATTATGAAAATCCCGCCCTGCCGCTCCTATAATAATAACATTTTTTTTATTCATGTTATTCACTCCCCGATTAATTAATAATTGTAAATTTATTTGACTATATTTTAATCCATGAACAGATAGAAACTATTGCAATTAAAATATTTAAAAAAGTTTTTGTCTTTTTGTTGACTTTTTTGTCGTAATTTGTTACAATATGTATGTGGTTATCCCCCTGATAACCTCAATAATATAATCTCTATTCCCAAATACCCCTTTTAAACGGAGGTCACGTCTTATAGACGTGGGTCAGGTCCTATAGACCTGACTTTTTTTCTTTATCCCGAGATTTCCATTTCATCTATAAATCTGGACATTTTTGCCCGTCTGTCATGCTTATGTAAGGGTGCACAAATATATAGACGCTCTTTAGCCCTGGTTATTGCAACATAAAATAGTCTTCTCTCTTCTTCTATACTTTTTTCGTCCTGGCCTTTACTATGGGGGATGATATCCTCCACAGCTTCTATTACAATAACTATTTTAAATTCCAGTCCTTTAGCTCCATGCATAGTTAAAAGTTCCACCTGATTTTGTTCCAGAGAATACCTTCTCTTATTCCTATATATATTTTCGTACAGGGATTCCTTGAATTCCTTTATATGATTAACAAACTGTAAAATGGTTTCGTGTTTGTATGAGATATCTTCCAGCTCGTTTAATATCGCCATCAATCCATCAGGATTGATCTGTTTTTTTGAACAATAATTGTAGATATAGTCATCGTATCCGACATCCTTTCTAATATAACTGATCGCATCCATAGGATTTAAATGGGCAATAGTTTTTAAATCCACTTCCAATCTGTTTAAATAAGTAATTTGGTAGGGCATCAGGTCGCCTTTAACCTTTAAAGAGGTGATATAGTCCTTATGGTACCCGCCTGCTGCCTTTTTTGCCTTGTTAGTTATGTATCTCGTAGGTCTATTTATTATTCTTTCTAATGCTTCCCTATCATTTATATTTAACGCTGATTTCAAATAACAGATTATATCCCTGGCCATCCAATGTTCATATATATTATATATATTTTCCCTGGAGGCAAAAGGAATATTGTTGTCTAAAAAAGAGTCTACAACAGAACTTGATAATATGTTAGTTCTGTATATTATGGCTATATCATTATAACTATACCCTTCTTTAACTAAATTATTAACCAGAGCACTTACGTCCCTATTTTCCAGTTCGCGATTTTCAGGTCTGAGGATTTGTATTTCCACCCCGGGTTCCCGAATTGATAACATAGTCTTTTTTACCCTAGAATCATTATTACTTATAAGCCTATTTGCGGTTTCAATTATGTTTTCCTGTGATCTATAGTTTAAATTAAGTACAATTTTTTTCGCACCTTTGTATATTTTGTCGAATTCTAATATAAAGTTAGGGTCAGCCCCCCTAAAACCATAAATGGACTGATCATCATCGCCTACAACAAATAAATTTTCATTGGGATTGGACAATAATTTAATTATTTCAAATTGAACGCTATTAATATCCTGAAATTCATCTATCAATATATATTCATATATACCTCTTATCCCCTGTAAGACTACAGGTTCGCCGGTCAACAGTTCATAGCATTTAGTCAGCATATCGTCAAAATCGATTTTATTATGCTCGTACTTATAATTCTCGTATGAAAATACCACCTTATCAAAGTCGTCCTTTGACATTGAATTGGAAATAAACCTTTTCCTGTCCGGAACATTGCTTTTATACAAACCTATATCCAATATTATGTCCCTTATAAATTCGTCATCCGAATAATTTCCGATTCCAAGTGATTTTATAATATCCTTAATAATATTATGTTTGTCGCCTTCGTTTAAAATGTCATTTAAATCATATCTATAATATGATCTCAAAATTCTAAAAAATATTGAATGAAAAGTGCCGAAATTAACACTCTTACCCCTATCAAGCAACCAACCATAATCTGATTCAAACCGAAGTTTCATTTCTTCTACTGCTGATTTTGTAAAGGATATAACCAAAATTCTATTGGGTTCTACTTTATAATTGCTAATTAGATACCCCACCCTATGAATAATTACAGTTGTTTTCCCCGAACCGGGCCCTGCATATACCATACAAGGACCCTTGAAATGTTTGACAGCTTCCAGTTGCTGCTTGTTCAACTCTTCTAAATGCAGTTTATCCATAATACACCTCTGAGATTTATGATGCAATAATATTATTATATCAAATACAACAAGACTTGCCATAATTTAAATAAATATATTACGCAGTCAAACATTACAAATTTGTTCACTCCCTTTGGTCGTGCAACCTTAATTTACTCCGTAGGAATATAAACAGGGGTGCCCGTGGTACAAATTTGGTGTTTGTTGCCTTTTTGTCCAACGAACATTGTGAGTTGTTGACAAAACGGACAGCCGGCTGCGTTTGACCTACCAA